>DYGW01000222.1 GCA_020724485.1 Thermoflexus sp.
AATATCATCATCGCCTTGTTCGCAAATGAAGTGTCTGTACAAGAAAGGCTGGTTGAGGCTGACGAGGTCTTTGTCCCTGCGATAGTAATCGGCGAACTGTACTTTGGGGCACACAAGTCAACGCGGCTGAGGGAGAATCTGGCTACAATTGACGAATTTGCAGCCAGCGTTGTGGTCTTAGGGTGCGATAGCGGAACGGCTCGCAGATATGGGGAGATCAAGCATCAATTGCATTTGAAGGGACGCCCACTACCTGAGAACGACATCTGGATTGCAGCGACGGCGATACAACACAACCTGATAGTTGTTACTCGTGATGCCCATTTCGAGCAAGTTGAAGGACTGGAAATTGTATTCTGGTAAGCGAGTCGGCTGCGGCTGAAGCGCGAGCCGTCAGCCCGCTGTATGAGTGCATGTCGAACCCCTTGCCCAGCAGTGTAGCTGCATCCGGCTGATCCATTTCCGCTCTTGCCGCCGCCCTGCCTTGTGCGCTCCCTCGTGCGGCGTTATCATCCCCTCATCGAGAGCGACGCGCGGGTGCCGCCACGCATTGGCCTGGGGAGATCATGAGCGACCAACACGCCTGGAAGCGCACGCTGTACGTCCTGGCGTTCGTACAATTTGTCTCAGCGGTGGGCATGTCGAGCATCTTCACCTTCCTGCCGCTGTACGTGGAGGAATTAGGTTCCACCACCGGCCTGAGCATCGAGCTAATGGCCGGTCTCGTTTTCTCGGCGCAGGCGTTCGCCATGATGCTGGCCGCGCCGATCTGGGGCGCGCTGGCCGACCGGCACGGGCGCAAAATGATGGTCCTGCGCGCGACGTGGGGTGGTGCGCTCATCGTCCTGCTGATGGGCTTCGTCACCTCGGCGGAGCAGTTGGTCTTCCTGCGCGCCGTTCAGGGGCTGATCACCGGGGTATTCTCGGCGCTGACGGCGCTGGTGGCGGCCAGCGTTCCGCGCGAGCGCACAGGCTACGCGCTCGGCTTGTTGCAGGTCGGGCTGTGGGGCGGCGTATCGGCGGGGCCGCTGTTCGGCGGTTTCATCGCCGATACATTCAGCTTCCGCGCGTCGTTCATCGCCACCGCCGCACTGCTGGCTGTGGCCGGAGGGCTGGCCTGGTGGGGCGTCCACGAGAACTTCGAGCCGATCCCACGCGCTGCCGGCGGGCGCAATGGCTTCGTCGCTGCCTGGGGGCATGTGTTCGGCGTGCAGGCGGTACGCCTGACCTTCCTGGCGCGCTTTCTGACCACGCTGAGCCGCACGATGATCGAGCCGTTCACCCCCTTGTTCGTCCAGCAGTTGATGAGCAGCCAGGGCCAGACGGCTACCGTCACTGGGGTGCTGCTGGCACTGTCGGCGGCGGCGGGGACGGTCGCCGCGATCTACCTGGGACGGCTTGGCGACCGCCTGGGTCACCGCCGCGTGCTGGTCACCATCGCCATCAGCGCCGGACTGCTCTACATGCCGCTGGGACTGGTTACGTCCGTCTGGCAGATGGCCATCCTCTTCACGGCGACCGGCGCGGCGGCGGGCGGGATTCTGCCCACGCTCAGCGCGCTGCTGGCCACGCACACCGATCCGGGCGAAGAAGGCGCCGTCTACGGACTGGAAGCGGCGATCATCTCTGCCGGGCGCGCCGCCGCGCCGATGATCGGTGCGGGGCTGGCTATGATCCTCGGCCTGCGCAGCATCTACGTCACCGGGGGTCTCGTCTTCCTGGCGATGGCCTTTGTGGTGGGGCGCTGGCTGCCAGTTACAACGGCTCCTGCCCCGCGCCCGTCTTCGCGCACTGTCTGAGCGTGAGGAGTGGACTGATCACTGACTACTGATCACCGACAACCGCTCTCCCACCGCCGACGGGCAGCGTATTGATGCGCAGTCGTCGCCAGGCGAGCGCGGCCAGCGTCAGGTTGACGGCGGCGATGCTGATCCCGCCCGCCACTGCCGCGCCCTCGATGCTCCACAGGGGGATGAGCAGCGCGTTGAGCGCGATGTGCAGCGCCACGCCCAATCCGGTCGTCAGCGTAGCCACGCGCTCGTGTCCGGTCATCAGCAGCAGCGGGCCGACCGGCCCGGTCGCCGCGTTGACAAGCTGGCCCAGGCTGAAGATAGCCAGCGCCGTCCGCGCGACGCGGTACTCCGCCCCGAATAGACCCAGGAAGAACGTCCCGGCAGCGACGTACAGCAGCGTGACCGGCAGCGCCGCGCCGAGCGCCAGCCGCGTGCTGCCCGTCACCGCGCGCTGCAACTCGTGGCGCTGGCCCGCTGCGTGCAGGCTGGCAATGTGCGGGGCCAGCGCCACGCCAACCGAGATCAGCGGCAGCGTGATCAGCATGGTCAGGCGCTGCGTCACGGTGTAGTAGGCGACCGCTTCGGCGCTGTCCAGCGTGCCGAGCATCAGCGAGTCCACCTGCACGTTGAGCACGATCAAGCCCTGCGTCAGCGCGAAGGGGATGGCGCTGATCAGCCATGCCCGCCCCTCGCTGACGGGGGCGACAGCGCGTACTGCCGGGGGCAGCGCACGGCGCAGCCGCCACGCGCTGAAAGCCAGGGCGAGCAGCGTAGCCGCCACAAACAGGGCCATCGCCGCCTGAGCGGAGGCGACCGCGCGCCCGGCAAGGTAAGCGATGCTCACCGCCGCCAGAAACAGCGCCGGCTGGAGCACCTGGTCTGGCACCTGGCCGAGCACGACATGGCGCAGCCCTTGCATGGCCGACTGCTGGATGAGAGTCAGGGCGCGGGGCGGCAGCACGAGCAGGGCCACCGCCAGCGTGATCAGCGCAGCGCGCGACAAGCCCGCTTGCTCGGCGTTGAGCAGGGCCGGTCGTCCGGTCAGCGCGTAGGTGAGCCAGGCCGCCGCGAGTCCCAGCACGACCAGTCCCGCCGAGAGAATCAGCGCCCAGCGCGTCGCGAAGCGCAGCAGGCCGCGCATGGCCGGCCACGCTTCCTCCGTCAGGTAGGCCGAGAGATCGCGGATCAGCAGGCGGTCGAAGCCAGCGGTTGCCGGGATGATCAGCAACAGAATCCACGCCTGGGCGAAGTTGAACACGCCGTAGTGACCCGCGCCAAGCAGCCGCGCCAAAATCAGGCTGGTGGCGAACTTGAGGGCCATGTTGGTCAGGCGCAGCACGAACGTGCCGCCCGTGCCGCGAATCAAGCGCGCTTTGGTCGTCCGCCCGGTGAGCACCTGGGCAGCACCCGCCCGCAGCGAGCGATAAGGCCGACCGTTCAACGAATCGCCCATCCTAAGGAGTCTCCCTCGCGCGCTCAGTGATACCCTGAACGGAGGCGCTTGGCAACCGGCCCGGCTGCACTCAGGGTCAGACTTCCGAAGTCTGCGAGACTTCGGAAGTCTGTCTACTCGCCAACCCCGCGCTGCGTCCGGCTGCGCTATAATAAAAAGTCCTATCCGCTGGCTGTTCACTCCCGCGAGGCCCCCCATGCCTGACCTATTCGATTATGGTCGCCAGCAGCAGCAGCGCCTGACCGGGCCGCTGGCCCAGCGTATGCGCCCGCGAACGCTCGATGAGTTCGTCGGGCAGGATCACATCATTGGGCCGGGACGGTTGCTGCGCCGCGCCATCGAAGCCGACCAGCTCACGTCCATCATCCTATGGGGGCCGCCCGGCACGGGCAAGACGACGCTGGCCAACATCATCGCCAACCGCACGCGCCGCCACTTCAGCCGGCTGAACGCGGTCACCTCCGGCGTCAAGGAGCTACGCGAGCTGATCGCCGCCGCTCAGGAGCGGCTGGGCATGTACGGCCAGGGCACCGTCCTGTTCATTGACGAGATTCACCGCTGGAACAAGGCCCAGCAGGACGGCCTGCTGCCTTTTGTCGAGGACGGGACGGTGGTGCTGATCGGCTCGACGACCGAAAACCCCTTCTTCTCGCTGGTTAACCCGCTGCTCAGCCGCAGCCGCGTTTTCCAACTGGTGCCGCTGCGCGAAGAGGAGATCATCACCATCCTGAACTACGCCCTCGAAGACGCCGAGCGCGGACTGGGCCGCCTGCCTATCCGCCTGACCGACGAGGCGGCGCAGCACCTGGCGCGCGTGGCGGGCGGCGACGCGCGCAGCGCGCTCAACGCGCTCGAGCTTGCCACCAAGACAACTCCCCCTGGCCCCGGCGGGGCGATCCTGGTGGACCTGGAAGTGGCCGAGGAGAGCATCCAGCGGCGGGCCGTGCGCTACGACAAGAGCGGCGACGAGCACTACGACACGATCAGCGCCTTCATCAAGAGCGTGCGCGGCTCCGACCCCGACGCCGCGCTCTATTGGATGGCCAAGATGCTGCTCGCGGGCGAAGACCCGCGCTTCATCCTGCGGCGGATGTTCATCCTGGCCAGCGAGGACATCGGCCTGGCCGACCCGCAGGCGCTGGTCGTCGTCGCGGCGGCGGCGCAAGCCTTCGAGTGGGTGGGGATGCCAGAGGGACACTACTTCCTTTCCCACGCCTGCCTCTACCTGGCGACCGCGCCCAAGAGCAACAGCGCCGGCGCGATCTGGAAGGCGCTCAGTCACATCGAGCAACAGGGGCCGGGCGACGTCCCGCCCTACCTGCGCGACAAGTCGGACACGTTCTACGGCGAGGCGCGCGAGCAGTACCAGCGCACGATGGTGGAGACCGCCGGCGAGCACGGGGCGTACAAGTACCCCCACGACTACCCCGGCAGCTGGGTCGCCCAGCAGTACCTGCCGCTGGACATGGCGCCGCCCGGCTGGTACCGGCCCAGAGACATTGGCTACGAGCGTACCATCCGCGAGCGTCTGGCAAGCCTGGGCTTGCTGGGCGACGAAACGCCCTGAGCAGCGGGGGGCAGACGGGTAGCCGTAGGCGAGCAGTTCAAGCGGCGGGGGACTTCCGTCAACCAGGTGAGAACGTTTTCCTCTATCCTGAACCTTGCGTATCGCATTCAGTGACATGAGGAAACCAAACACCATGAACGTCATCCGCTTGTTCGTTGTGATCGCCCTGCTGCTGGCGGTTACGCCGGCGCTGGCCCAAGACAGCACCACGCACACCGTCGCCTTTGACGGCTTCCGCTTCAGCTTCGACGATGCCATCGCCAGCCACGTCACAATACAGCACTATCCGGGCGACGCCCCGGAGATCGGGCCGGGCGGCGCGGACGCTCCGCACCTGCGGTTCGAGCTATCGCGCGTTTCGCGCGACCCGATGCCCGAAGCGCCGCCCCCCGTCGTCGGCAGTGTGCGGATCTACCAGATCGCCGGTATGGAGGGATATGAGGGCTATGCGGAGCAGGTCGAGCGGCTTAAGGCGCTGCTGGCCGAGCGCCCCGACCTGTCGCCTTACCTGGCTGTTGTCGAGAATCTCACCCAGAATACGCTGCCCTTCCTGCCCATCCTACCGGCGGGCCAGCTCATCCGCGCCCGCGCTCAGTACATAGACACCCCGGCTGTCAGCGGCATCAGCTATGTGGTTGTCTACCGGCAGGACGTGGCCCCGCTGCTCAGCAATGACTTTTTCTGGACGTTCCAGGGCCTCAGCACCGACGGCAGCCGCTACATCAGCGCCACGCTGCAGGTGAGCACGCCGCTCTTCCCGGACGAAGTCCCCACCGATTTCGACTGGGCCAACTGGACGCAGGCCGAGTGGATTGCCGCCTTCAACGAAGGGATCGCCACCCT
>DYGW01000223.1 GCA_020724485.1 Thermoflexus sp.
GAAACGCTCAGTTAAACTAACATCTTAGGAAGGCGCTTTCCACATGGTCTCTTAGGCGACTTGGTTGACCAAGTTATGCATGAAGAATCCTGAGTAAATGCCGCTAAGGCAATCTAACATGCTAGAGTAGGGACCTCCCGACGCGCTATCTCCACACACGCCCTACCCCACCCCCGCTACCCACCCCCCACCCCCACCAACGCCTCCCTCCTCGTGATCTCGCGCATCGTGCGCAGGAAGTCCTCAAGCGTCGCACTGCGGGCCAGAATCCCCTCGATGGCCGGGCCGGTAGGGTCGGCCCCACCCGCGCCCGGCTCGCCCTGGTAGCCGCCGTAGAAGGCGAAGTACGCCTGGTTCAGCTTACGGATCGGGTAGCCGTTGCGGGCGAACTTGCGCTGCTGCGCGGCCATGTAAGTCTCCGCCGCCTCGACCATGCCCTGCCACAGCAGGAAGTCCACGCGGGCGCGGGTGGCGGCCATCTCGCGGGCGTAGTCGAAGGGCGGCGGCGCGTCGGGGTCGCCGGGCGGGGTCTCCGGCATGCTCTCCTGGGGGGCGGCGCTCGCAGCCAGGAAGGACGGGTACTGCGGAACGGGCAGTTCCGGGTAGTAGCGGGCGATGACCCTCTGCGCGACCGCCCGCCCGAAGAAGGTAGCCGTCGTCTCGTTGATGATGCGCGTTTCGGCGCGCGCGTTGTACTCCCAGCCGAGCGGGTAGAAGACCAGGTAGTGGTGCGCCCATTCGTGGGCGGTCACCTCGAAGGCGCGGGCCAGCTTGCGCGCCGTGTCGGTCGAGGACGGCTCGACGATCATCGCCGGGTAGAGGCTCAGCCCGCCCAGCGGCACGACCAGCGAGGACACGCCCAGCGCCTCGTCAATGCGCGCTTCGAGCGATTCCCGCTCTTCGATGGGCAGCGCGTCCAGGTCGAGGTTGGTGGCGACGGCGATGCGCTCGCGCGGGGAGACGACCAGCGCGACGGGCGTCTCGGTGAAGTGCATGGCGACGGGCGGCAGCACCTGCCCCAGCAGCCCGAAGCCCTCGTCGGCCAGCACCGCCGACACCTGCCCCTCGATCAGGCTCTCGACCAACGGTTGGTCGGCGCGTAGCCGCTCGCGCAGGGCGTCGCGCTCGGCGCGCAGGGGCGCGGCGACGGCGTCCGGATCGGTCACGTCCGGGTCGGCGTAGAGCCGCTCGATCTGCGCTTCGACTTCCTGCGTGGCGCTGAGCGTCTCCAGGTAGACCAGCACCAGGGCATGACCGCGTTCGTCGTCCAGGTAGGGGCCAACGCCGAGCACGGACTCGCGCAGCTTGCCCCACAGCGCCTCGACTTCCCAGGCGGCGTAGTCGAACAGGTGATCGCGGGCCAGGGCGGTGACGCGCGCGCTCAGCGATGTGTCGCGGGCCGCCCCGTCGCCGAGCGCGGCGATCAGCGCGACAGTCAGCACCAGGCGCAGCACGCCCGTCCACAGGGCGCACAGAACGCGCCGGACGCGCCGCCAGGCGGTGCGTGCCGCGCGGACGATCCGCGCGAGGAGGGTCTTGATCCGGTGCAGGTGACTCACAGCAGAGAGACGCGCTATTCTCCGGGAACAGGGACTGGCTCGTAGGGGCGCTGTTCTGCTGCGCCCTCGGTCTGCGAGCGACCTGGTATAGACTTCGGAAGTCTCGCAGACTTCCGAAGTCTTGTTGGAACAGTCTACCGCAAATGGCCGATATTGTGCGGGGTATTTGCTGACCTCTGACGGCTGATGGCTGCCCGCTACTCGTAGCGGAAGCGCAGCAGCCCAAAGGCGAAGAACAGCGCGGCCATGCCCAGCAGCACGCCCAGCATCGGCGCGATGTCGGCCAGCGTCCCACCGTAGAACATCATCTCCTGGAAGGCATCCATGCCCCAGGCGACCGGCGTCAGGTGCCCGATGGTCTTCATGAAGTCCGGCACGATCTCCAGCGGCCACCATGCCCCGCCCAACGGCGCGAGCGTCATGCCAAACAGGGTGCTCAGGTTGGCGGCCTGCGCCGAGGTGCGGGCCACCGTCGCCAGTGCCACGCCCAGCGCGGTCACGGTCAGCGTGTAGACGAGCATCACCAGGACGACGCCCGCCACGTTGTCGCCCCACTGCACGCCCATCAGCGCCCCGGCCAGGACGAGCACGGCGAAAATGCCCAGCCCGTAGACGTACTGGCCCAGGATTTTCCCGGCGAGCGTCTGCCAGCGCGGGACGGGCAGGGTGAACAGGCGCTGCAACGTGCCCGTCTCGCGCTCGTAAATCAGCAGCGCCGCTCCGTTGAGGGTGAAGATGAGCACGAACATGGTGGCGATGCCTGGCCCGCTCTGGTTGAAGCCGAAGCGCGACACCTGAGTGGTGGTGCCCTCGGCGCTGACGCGCACCGGGCGCTCGTCCCAGGCGGCGTCCACGCTGGCGCGCACCGTCTCGAAAGCGGCGGCACGATCCAGCCCGGCGGCGTCCAGCGGGCCGAAGGCGCGCTCGGCAGCGCTGACGGTCAGGTTGGCGATGGCGACCGCCCCGCTCAGGCGGCTGACCGCCGCGTCAATCTTCTGCTCGGCCAGCACCGGCGCGGTCAGGTCGGCGCTGCTCTTATAGGCGACGGTCGCCTCCTCTCCGGCGCGCAGCGCGTCGCCGAAGCCCACCGGAATGAGGATCGTGCCATAGCTATCCGTGTCCTCCAGGCGCTCGTCAGCAACCTGGCCCAGGCGATCCGGCGCGGCGCTGATGGCGCAGCCGTCGCCGTCGTCCGCGCCCAGGACGCACAGGCGGAACGAGTCGTCCACTTCCAGCTCAGCGCGCAGCGCAGCAATCAGCGCCGCCGACAGCGCGCTACCGTCCTCGTCCAGCACATCCACAGTGATCGTCGCTGTGTCCTCGCCCCCGCCCATCGCCACGCCCAAGAGCAGCATCATGATCCCCGGCATGAGCAGGCCGAAGAGGAACGTCTCGCGCTGCTTGAGCGCGCGCAGCAGGTCATAGCGGGCAACAGTCAGGATGGCGCGCATGGTGACCCCCTCACAGTTCCTGGCGGCGGTTGAAGCGCCATTGACTGGCCGCGAACAGCACGACACCCATTACCACCAGCGCCAGCAGATGGGTGCTGATGCCGGACAGCGACGCTTCGCCCGTTGCCACGTCGTAAAAGCCACGAATGCCCCAATAGTTGAGCGTGAGCTTGGGCAGCCAGCTCAGCGCATCCGGCAGGTTCTCGATGGGGATGAATGTGCCGCCGAGCATCCCCAGCACCAGGGTGACAATCGTGCTGTAGGTGGTAGCTTGCTCGGCAGTTTTGGACAGCGCGGCGATGAGCAGGCCCAGGCTCGTCGCGGCGAAGACGACGGCCAGCACCAGCAGCACCAGCGCGAGCGCATCGGTGCCCCAGATGCTGTTCTGGCGGCCCATCAGCCGGGCGACGAGCGTTGTCGCCGCGATGAGCAGGATCATCTGGGCCAGGCCGGTTCCGTACATGCCCAGCAGCTTGCCGCCCATGAAGGCCCAGCGCGGCGTCGGCGTAGTCAGGATGCGCTGCAACGTCCAGCGCTGCGCTTCCAGGCGGATGGTCGTCGCGCCCGCGCCCATCGCAAACGTCATGAACAGGATGGCCATCGAGGGCGCGAAGTACTGCATGGCGTCGAAGGAGCGTGTCTCGCCCTGTAAATTGACCTTTTCCAGCCGGATCGGAGCAGCTTCGGCGATGGACATGGCCTCGGCGCTGAGCTGGGCAGCGGCTCCGGCGATGGTCGCTTCGTCCGCGCCCGCCGCCGCGCCGATCTCCGCCAGGGCCGCCGGGCCGAGGCGCTGGGCCAGGATGACGCTGTTCATGCCGTTGGTGATGGCGCTGACGATGCTGCGCACCACGCTGGGGCCGACGCTGCGCCCGCTGTCGTAGAGGATGGCGACGGTGCCTGGGGCGTTGCCGCTCAGCGCGTTGGCAGTGAAGTCCGCATCAGCGATGGTGATCAGCGCGGCCAGTTCCCCGTCGGCGATCTGCTCGCGGGCGCGGTCGGCGTCGGAATAGGCCGCGCCGTCAATCAGGTTGTGGATGGCCGCGAACGGCTCGTCCTGGGCGGGATCGCCGGTCGGCACGAAGGCCCGCTCCAGCGTCTGGCCCAGGGTCAGCGTCTCGCCGCCGGGCAGGCTGACGCCCCGATCCTGGTTGACGACGGCGACGGGTACGGTGTCAATGCTCACGTCGCCGCCCGTGCCGAAGGCCAGGCCGACAATGGCGCTGAGCACGACGGGCAGCGCCACCAGGTAGGCGACGGCGTCGCGGTCTTTGAACGTCGCGTACATGTCCTTCCAGGCGATGGCGATGATTTTCTGGCGCATGGCTGCTTTCCCCCTCAGTCGCGCAGGCCGCGCCCGGTCAGGTGCAGGAAGACGGCTTCCAGCGTCGGCTCGCGCACCTCGACCGCTTGCAGGCTCAGCCCGGCCTCGTTGATCAGGCGGATCGCGTCGGGCAGGGCGCGCCGCCCCTCGTCGGCCAGGACGTGTAGCTCGCCGTCTTCGCCGTCCACGCTCACGCAGGCGCTCACGCCAGGCAGCTTGCCCAGGGTGTCCACCAGTTCCGGCGTGGCGTTCGGCACCTTCAGCGCCAGCGTGTCCTGTTCGCCGACGGTGCGCGTCAATTCGTCCTGCGTGCCGAGCGCGATGATTTGCCCGTGATCAATGATGCCGACGCGGTGCGAAAGCTCCTGGGCCTCCTCCATGTAGTGCGTCGTGTAGAGCACAGTGATGCCCTCGGCGTTGAGCGCCTTGACCGCGTCGAGGATGTTGCGCCGCGACTGCGGGTCAATGGCGACGGTCGGCTCGTCGAGGAAGAGAATCTGCGGGCGGTGTAGCAGGCCGATGCCGATGTTGACCCGGCGCTTCATCCCACCGCTGTACTGCTCGATCGGGTCGTCGGCGCGGTCGGTCAATTCGGCGAAGTCCAGCACTTCGCTGACCCGCCGTTTCAACTCGCGCCCGCCCAGGCCGTACATCTTGCCGAAGAAAGCCAGGTTCTGGCGGGCGGACAGCGTGGGATAGAGCGCCAGTTCCTGGGGCACGACGCCGATCAGCTTGCGCACGGCCATCGGCTCGCGGGTGATCGAGTGCCCGCCGACGATCACATCGCCGGCGGTGGGCGTCAGCAAGCCGCTGATCATGCCGATGGTCGTCGTCTTGCCTGCGCCGTTCGGGCCGAGCAAGCTGAAAATCTCGCCCTGCATGATGCTGAAGTTGACATCCTTGACGGCGATCACACCGTTGGGCGGGTTGAACTGCTTGCTCAGCCCGCGCAGTTCGATGATGGGGGTTGTGGTTGGGGTCATGGGGGTCTCTGCTCTCTGGTGGGTCTTGCGGCAAGTCATGAGTCAGGAGTCGGGAGTCGAAAACACGGGACAGCCTCGCGATGCAGGACGCCAGGCTCACGGCCCTAGTTCCATGCCGATTCGAGTTGGATTCTCCATGACTCTCTACGCTCAGGGGGACTGGAAGGTAGCGCAGGACAAGTATAGCCGACGTGAGCAGGCAGCGCGAACGGGGGCTTGGGTCCACGAACAAGGCGTGAACGTGTTTGTCCCCCCATCCCCGGCCCTTCCCCCCTCGTGGGGGAAGGGAGACAAGCGGCGGGCCGGCTCCCCTTCCCTCCGCGCAGCGTGGGG
>DYGW01000224.1 GCA_020724485.1 Thermoflexus sp.
CTTTGCGGTTCGAGAAATCTCGTCCCAGGTCCGTTCCGTCCCCTGCACACCTGTTGGCGAAAACGGACAAGGTAACTATAATGGCAAGTAAGCCTAGTATACCGTGATACGGGGACATCGCTGGCGGCGCTGGCTCGCGCCGCAGGTTGAAGGTGATCCAGCCTTTAACAACCGGTGGTGTTGGCTTAATCCAGACCCAAGAAAATACCTTAGACAACGAGATATCTCCATTGCCGCTTGCTGCTCGTGCCTTCACCCTGGGAACCTCACTTTACGGACATCGTGTCTGCTCTGTCTGTGCGTGTGCAGCGAGCTAGCCCTGTGGTTTGGGCGCTGTTACTGGTGTGAGCGGCACGGCTTAAAGCCGTGTGTGCCTCAATAGAAGGGCGGAATATCTCTGTACGCTTTAGTTGTCAAAGGAGTTGTCAGATGAGTGTTCGTCGCATATTCTCCATCTTGTTGATCGCCGCCATGTTGTTGGCCCTGGTGCCCACGACGGCGGCCCAGGAAACCGTGACCATTCGCGTGCGCTGCCGCGCTGCCCCGCCCACCGAGGATTGGCGCTGCAACAACTTCGCCGAAGTCGAGGCGGAGGTCGAGGCCGCGCTGGGTATTGATCTCCAGCTTGAGCTGATCCAGGACAACCTGGACTGGGGTCCGTACAAGCAGGAGTTCCAGCTTTCGGCTGAGGCTGGCGAAGCGGTAGACATCATCCTGTCGGGCCATGAGGACATCGGGGCCTGGTCGGTCGCTGGTTTCGTCATCCCGCTAGATGACCTGATCCCGAACTACCCTGAGTTTGCCGATGTTGTGCCCAGCCTGTGGGACTCGATGAAGGGGCCGGATGGCAAGATTTACGGCATCCCGCAGGACGCCGAGGCCCGCCCGCTGTACTTCAGCAAGCCCCTGCTGAGCGATCTTGGCTGGAGCGACGAGGAGATCGAGGCGCTGCCGGAGAAGATCATGGCCGGTGAGTTCACCTTTGAGGATATGCTCGACACGGCGCAAGAGGCGGTCGAGTTGGGCGTGGTCGAAGAGGGCTACGGCTTCTGGCACCGCCCGCGCAACGGCCCGGACTTCCTCTACTTCTACTACGGCATGGGCGGCAGTGTGCTGGATGACGAGGGCAACCTGGTCTTCGACAAGCAGGCCGCGCTCGACGTTTACAACCTGTTTGCCGACGCCCGCGCGCGCGGTGTGATGAGCGGTGCACACCTCGGCATCGAGTGGCCCGACTGGCACACGACAGTGGCCCCCGGCGAGAAGGTTCTGTTCGCCAGCGGCGGCACCTGGTTCTGGGGCGACTGGGCGGTTAACTACGTGGCCGACCGGGGCGGCGAGGACTACCTGTGGGAGAATATCGGCGCTGCCTTGATCCCGGCCATGAAGACCGGCCAGCCGATCACGCTAACCCACCCGCTGGCCTACATGATCAGCAGCAGCAGCAAGAACGTGGACGTGGCGATGGCCCTCCTCGCGGCGATCACCACGCCGGAAGCCAACAACCGCCATGCCATTGACAGCGCGCACCTAGGCATCCTCAACGCGCAGCTTGCGTCCGAAGAGTACCAGAACGCCCGCTTCCTGAGCCTGGCCCACCCGATGCTGGACTACACGACCTTCATCCCCAACCACCCGAACTGGGGTGCCTGGTCGGAGGCGTACTGGGCCGGCATCCAGAGCGTGGAGAGCGGCGAGCTGTCGCCTGAGGCGGCGTTGGACGTGGTGGTGAACCGGCTGCAGAATGAGATCCCGGGGATCATCATTCGCTAGCCGCACCAGTCCGCGCAGCACGTTGTTCCGTTAGCTGTTCACCAGCCGGGGGCCTGCGCGTGCGCGGCCTCCGGCTGGTCGGTTACGCCGGTGACTGGTGTTCGCCTGGGGCAGGCAGCGCGGTGTGGAGGTTCATCATGGCATACGCGACACAGACGGCGCCAGCCGGGGCGCGCAGCCGCAGCCAGGCGGCCCGCGCCCGGCTGACGGCTTATGGTTTCCTGGCGCCGGCGGGGGTGCTCGTCCTATTCTTCTTCTTCATTCCAATGATCCTCATTTTGTTCTTGAGCATCACCAACCTGGCTACCACCAATTTCACCACTGACGTGCTGAAGATGGCTACGTCGCAGGACCCGCGCTATATCGTCTGGGGCGGCAACTTCGAGCGCATGTTCGCCGACGAGTACGCGCCCAAGATTCTGTTCAACACGTTCTTCTATGTGCTGTTCACACTGCTGCTGTTCAACGTGGGGCTGGGGCTGGTCATCTCGCTGCTGACGACACACGTCAACCGCCGCGCCGGGTTCTTCTTCCGCGCGCTGTGGATTCTGCCGCGCATCACCTCGCCGGCGGTGTACATCCTGATGTGGAAGCGCATCGTCGCCGCATCGCCGTTCGGCATCCTCAACCAGTTCAACGAGCTACTGGGTCGCCCGGAGACCAACTACTTCCAGGAAGACCCCTGGGTGTTCATCGTCATGCTCAACGGCTTCATCGGCGCGTCGTTCGGCATGATCATCTTCACCTCGGCCATCGAGTCGATCCCCAAAGACCTGCTCAACGCCTCGCTGGTGGACGGGTCTTCGCTGCTGCAGCGCGTGCGCTACGTGATCCTGCCGCTGCTGCGCTGGCCGCTGCTGTTTGTCATCACCTACCAGACGCTGTCGCTGCTGACCTCGTTTGAGTATATCCTGCTCTTCAACGCGGGCGGGGCCGCCTCGAACAACGAAGTGTGGTCGTTGGCGGCGTACAACCGCGCGCTGAACACGTATTTCGCCAACGCGCAGTGGGGCTATGGCTCGGCATTTGCTGTCGTGCTGGTGATCATCGGCGTGGTCATGGCGACGGTGTACATGCGCGTTTTCCGCTTTAACGAGCTGGTCGCCGAGCCGAAGATCGAGGTGCTGTGATGGCTACATCTGCGCGCACTTCTGGGGCGGGGCTGCTGTTCCATTCGGAGGAACTGGAGTACCGGCGCGCCACGACGGGCGAATTGGTCAGCCAGGCGGTGTTCTCGGCGCTGATTGTGCTCCTGTTCTTCCAGTTGGGCGTGATTCTGTTCAAGGTGCTGGCGCCGCTGATCCGCGCCGCGCCGGGCCTGTTGGGGTCGGACCTGGAGATCGAGGAGACGCTGACCCGCGCCATCGCCAGCGCCCTTACGCTGCTGGCCCCCTTCGTCGCTTATGGCACGTGCGGCGCGAAGATGCGCGGCTTGGCTGCGCTCGACCGGCGGCGGGCGCTGCGCGTCGCGCTGCTGGCCGGGGCGCTGGTCTATGGGATCGCCACGATGGGCCAGTGGGTGTTCCAGGTGGGGCCGTTCGCCGAGAAGCCGTCGCTGGAGATGTCGTTCGAGCAGACGGCGGACGGCGTGCTGATCACTGAGGTGGTCGAGGGCGGGACGGCAGACCGGGCCGGGCTGAAGGCCGGCGACCTGATCATCGCCATTGGCCGCGCGCCGACCGACCTGGCCGGGCTGAAGGAGAAGATCGCCCTGTCCGCGTTCGAGAGCAAGATCGGGCTGCGCATCGTGCGCGGCGGCGAGGAAGACCTGGTGCCGGTGGAAGTCGTGCCGGCGATGGAGGTCGGCCTGGCCCCGCTGATCGGGGGGCTGGCGTTGGCCCTGTTCATCGCCGGGGCAGCGGTCGTCTGGCCGGGCGGGCTGACGCCCTACGTGCTGATGGTCGTGATCATGATCCCACTGCTGATCGGCTACCTGTGGCTGGTCGTGGCCTCGTTCTCCTACCGGACGGAGGGGTTGCTGCCGATTGACGCGGCGGGCGACTTCGGCGGCTTCACCATGCGCAACTGGGAGTTCCTCACTCGCGAGGGCACCAGTTCCAACCCCAGCATCTGGCGGATCACGCTGAACACGTTTGTCATCGCCAGTTCGATGATGCTGCTGGTGCTGCTCGTGTCGTCTATGGCCGGCTACGCCCTGTCGCGCATGAACTTCCCTGGGCGCAAGACCTTCCTCTCGCTGACACTGATCTTGCACGGCTTCCCGGCGGTGACGCTGCTAATCGCCATCTTCTTCGTGCTGCGCAACATCGGCAAGGTGCCCGTCGTCGGCGACTATTTCGGCTTCAACACGCGCGGCGGGATCGCGCTGGTGATGGTCGCTTTCGAGCTACCGCTGGGCGTGTGGCTGATGAAGGGATTCTTCGACAACATCCCCTGGGACATGGAACGCTCGGCGCTGATTGACGGGGCGTCGCGCTGGCGCACGTTCTGGCAGATTCTGCTGCCGCAGATTCGCCCCGGCATCCTGGCCCTGGGCATCTTCGCCTTCATCTCCGGCTGGGGCGCGTACCTGATCCCGCAGACGTACAGCATCGGCACGCGGACGGCGACGCTGGCCGTGTACATCAGCCAGCGCACCAGCGAAACTGCCCCGGTCAACTGGAACGAACTGGCCGCCATTGGCTTGTACCAGATGATCCCGGTCTTCATCATCTTTGTTTTCGCCCAGGAGTACCTGCTCAACATCTACGCGGGCGGCACGAAGGGTAGCTCGTAGGGGGAAATGACGCGATGAGAATCATGCTTGAGAGCCTGACCAAGAGATTCGGCACCGTCGTCGGGGTGGACGACATCACCCTGGCGGTAGAAGACGGCGAGTTCGTCGCCTTCCTGGGGCCGTCGGGCTGTGGCAAGACGACCACGCTGCTGATGATCGCCGGCATCTACAAGCCGACGGCGGGCACCATCCGCTTCGGCGAGCGCGTCGTGAACCAGGTGCCGCCCAAAGACCGCAACATTGGCATGGTCTTCCAGAGCTACGCCCTCTACCCGCACATGACCGTCTTCGGCAACATGAACTACCCGCTCAAGCTGAAGAAGGTGTCGAAGGAAGAGCAGATGCTGCGCGTGCAGGAAGTGGCCGACAAGATGGGCATCGGCGACCTGCTCGACCGGCGGCCCGGCCAGCTTTCGGGCGGGCAGCAGCAGCGTGTGGCCCTGGGCCGCGCCCTGGTCAAGCAGCCGGACGTGCTGCTCTTCGACGAGCCGCTCTCCAACCTGGACGCCCGCCTGCGCCTTTCGATGCGCGGCGAGATCAAGCACCTGCAGAAGGAACTGGGCATCACCGCGATCTACGTGACGCACGACCAGGTCGAAGCGATGACCATGGCCGACCGCATCGCCGTGATGAATCGGGGCAAGCTGGAGGCGTTCGATGCGCCCGACGACCTCTACGACCGGCCCAAGACGCTGTTCATCGCCGGGTTCGTCGGCAACCCGCCGATGAACTTCTTGGAGGTGGAGGTCCGGCAAGAGGGCGGCGCGTTCTACGCGGTCAATGAGGCGCTGCGCGTGCAGGTGCCGCCGGAGCGCGGCGAGCCAGCGGCGGGGCGCGGCGGGCGCGTGATCCTAGGCATCCGCCCGGAGGACATCACTCTCTCCGCCGCCGGGGAGGCCAGGGGCGAGGTCTTCCTGGTCGAGCCGCTGGGCCGCGACGACCTGCTCGATGTGCACCTCGACGCGACCAACCGCCTGAACGTACTGGCCGACCCGACGGCGCGCATCCGGGCGGGGGACGCCGTCGCCCTGGCGCTGGACATGCGCAGGGTGCAGTTCTTCGACCCGCAGACCGAGCTATCGCTGCTCTGGCGCTGACGGACGAGATAATCCGAACCGCAGAG
>DYGW01000225.1 GCA_020724485.1 Thermoflexus sp.
CGGCCTCACCCCCGGCTGGCTGGAGGTGAAGAACGGTCGTTTGGGTTTGGGCTGGTCGGAGGTGGTTGGCTCACGACGAAGTGCAGGGTCAGCCGCCTGTCCTCCTAGCTGTCCCCCTGCCGCGCCTGCTGCCAGGATCAACAGCAGGAAAACGAACTGGAGCAGGATGCTCACTGCTGCTGAACAAATACAGAGGCCGTACACCATCAACACACCAAAGCCAATCGCCAGACCGTAGCTAGTTCCCTGGTCCGGCGTCTCAGAATTGAGCCGCGCACAGCGACGCGCAAAGCCGAATGTCACAGCCGCCACCAGACCCCACTGAATTATCAGAAGTGTGTTGACGGTGGGCGATCCCTCTTGTGTTTCATCAAGAAGGACGCTCAGTTCTTCCTGAATGCGATCCTGCATCTCTTCCTGAGTCGCGTTTGCAGGCAGGTCGGAGGCTACTCCGAAGAGGTGATACAGCACAAAGAGGAATTGGATACCGAGCGTCAGTGCGAGGCCGATCACAAGTATCATCATAACTGCCTGGATGATCGGCCCCGCGCGGAGATTCTTGAACGGCATAGCTGTCCTCAGGTTGGTGGCACTGTCCCATCATCTATCGTCCAGTATAACACGTCGCGCCGCTGTGAGGATGGGCCGCTCTGCAGCGCCTGGTAGGGGTATATTGATGCAAACTAACGATTAGCGCGGATACCACGCGCGGCGAAGCCAGGGGGTGAGGCCAACCGGCGCGCCCCTTGACAGACTTCGGAAGTCTCGCGGACTTCCGAAGTCTTGATGCGTTTGCCCTGTGCAGCGGTTGCCACCGGCGGCGCAGATCGGTAGACTCTGCGCGTTGGGCGCTGATAGCCCTTGTATTGGTGCGCGTGAGGAGGAAGATGATGGGTAAGTTGAGCCAGGTGTGGGTGTGGGCGGTGCTGCTGGTCATTGTGTTGGGCGCGGCGGCCTGTGGGAGCGATGACGACGATGAGCCTGCCAGCACGCCGGAGCCGGCAGCGGACACCGGCAGTTCGTCCGGGGGCGTGAGCCTGGACAGTGGGCTGAGCCTGGACCTAAACACGGGTGGCGGGAGCACCAGCGGACTGCCTGGCTGCGCCGACCCTAGCGACGACGAGTGCCCGCTACCGCTGGTCATGGACCTGGACGGCGAGATTGCGGCGGGCGGCGTGAGCGTGCGCTACCCCGATCGCTACTTCGACGCGGCCTCCGGCGAAGGGGATGTCCTGTTCACCATCACGCCGTCGGAGAACAACAAGTTCGCCGAGCGCGCCGTCTTCGAGGCGTACTTCGCCGAGTCGGTGGATGCCGCCCTGGCCGAGTTGAGCGAGCCGGAGACCGCCGACTGGACGGCAGGCGAGCTGAGCGGCAAGATCGGCGTGACGCGCGACGAAACACAAGACCCGCCAGTGAACACGACCGTTGGCGCGTTCGCGCTGGACGATGGCCGGGCGGTCGTGCTCAGCCTGACGGCGACCGGCAAGTATGGCTGGGACCTGTGGTCGCAGGTGTACACGAGTATGCTCGAAACGCTCACTGTCACGCCCTGATCGCAACCACTGAGCACAGGAGACAACGATGCTACGGCTGTATTCGTGGAATGTCAACGGCATCCGTGCCGCGCAGAGCAAAGGGCTGCTGGATTGGCTGCACGCCACACAGCCGGACATCCTGTGCCTGCAAGAGACCAAGGCGCATCCCGACCAACTCGATGAAGCGGTGCGCCAGCCAGACGGTTATCAGACCTATTGGGCGTGGTCGTCGGTCAAGAAGGGCTATAGCGGCGTGGCGCTCTACAGCAAGATCGCGCCGCGCGACGTGCAGATTGGGCTGGGCATCCCTGAGTACGACCAGGAGGGGCGCACCATCGTCGCTGACTACGGCGACTTCGTGCTGATCGGCGCCTACTTCCCCAACGGGAGCCGCGATCACAGCCGCGTTCCCTTCAAGATGGCCTACAAAGCCGCCTTCCTGGACTATACCGAGCGGCTGCGCGCCGAGGGGCGCTCGGTCATCTTCTGCGGCGACGTGAACACTGCCCACCGCCCCATTGACCTGGCCCGCCCCGACGAGAACCAGAACACGACTGGCTTCCTGCCGGAGGAGCGCGTCTGGCTTGATGAAGTGGTCGCGCGCGGCTACGTGGACATCTTCCGCGACCTGCACCCCGACGAGCCGGGCCACTACACCTACTGGAATTACTGGGGCAACGCTCGCCCGCGCAACATCGGCTGGCGCATTGACTACTTCTTCATCACGCCGGAGCTACGAGCGCGCGTCGTCGCCACCGAGATTCACGCCGACGTGCCGGGGTCCGATCACTGCCCGATCAGCCTGACGCTGCACTCGTAGCGTGTAATATCCCTGATAAAGAGAAACCTCGACAACCTGCAACCGGCCACTGATCGCCGATCACACATCCCCTACCGCCAGCGGGCCAACTCCTTGCGCAGCGCAGCAACATCGCGCGCGTAGCGTTCCCCGGCATAGGCCGGACTGTTGAGCGCCGCCCAGTCGAGCGCCAGCTTGCGCCCGATGATCTCGGCCACTTCGCCGCTGCGCCAGTACCCGACGTGGCTGGCCGGGTTCCAGGTCGTCAGCCAATTCCCGGCTTTGATCGCGCAGTCAATCACCCCGGCCCGCGCGTAGGACTCAAGGGGTTGCAGCGGAAAAGCGATCGGGTCTTGCGGGTCGTAGAGGTTCAGCCAGAGGCCGCCGTCTGGGTCTACCTGCACCGGGGAATCCAAGCTGGCGGCCAGCGTTTGCCGGTCGGCGGCGGGGTTGTTGCGCAGGGTGTAGAGAGCCATCGGCGATCCCATCAGGATCAAGTTCTTCAGCGCCAGACGGTGCTCCGCCAGGTGGTACGGCTCGGTGGCCTCTCTAGTGTGATCCCAGATGTAGTCGGACGCGATCACGCTGCCCAGGCTGTGTCCGATCACAGTCAGCGGGGCGAGGCCATCTTCGCCGCGCTCAGCGGCGCTGGCCGCACCCAACGCGGCAGCACGCTTGTCCACGCAGCGGTGAATCGCCTGGTAAACGCGGTTGTGGGGGCCACCCTCATAGCCGATCACGTCGCCCAGCAGCCCAACCATCTGCCGCCGCGCCTGGTAAGCCAGATTGAGCCGGCGCAACAGCGGAAACGCGCGGAAGCCCATCAGCGCCAGCAGCGCGTCCTGCGACGCCTGCGTGACCGGCCCCCAATGCACTGCCGCGAAGCGCAGCGCGCGCCGGGGATCGGCGTCGCTCCGCCGGATGTCACGCAGCCGCAGACGGCCCAGCGCCCGCTCGAACGCAGCGCCGATGTTGCGCTGGAGGGGGTGGGCGTATTTTGTGCCCTCTTGCCCCCAGCCGATACCGTGCACGATCAGGATGTTTAGCGTCCACGACCCGGCCATGACTGCTTCCTCCCGCCCGTCTTCGGTTAACGCTTAGTGTAGTGCTTGCGGCGCGAAAGTCAATCGGCGTGCGGTAAAGGGTGCATTCCAGAATTGTGGCAATGGGTTTGTGTGGGCATATGGTAGTACGCCCCTACGAGAGCGGTGCAACGGCCTCCTGTGAGAGGTCAGGCGAGAGCATGTCTGGCAAATTTCGCGCCCGCCGAATCGGTCTGGATTTTGGCACGAGATAGGCTATAATGGTGGTGCGCTGGCCTGCGAGGGCCGCGCCAGAGCGTTTAGGCACACGCCCAATTCGCCTATCCCCAACCGGTGCGCGCCGTTGTTGAGGGGTAGTGGCTGCAAGCCCGGCAAGGGGAGGTGTTGTCATGAAGGTACGGTCTTCTGTGCGCAAGATGTGCGACAAGTGCTACTTTGTGCGCCGCAATCGCCGCCTGTACGTGATGTGCTCGGCCAACCCGAAGCACAAGCAGCGCCAGGGCTAGCGCGGTCGGCATCGCCTGCCACATCCAACCAGCAGAAACGGGTCACAAACGTGACCTGTTTTTGTTTGGCAGCCCGGCGCTCGCTGGCGGCTGTTCGCTCTACGGCGCGGCGCGCTGGTAGATCGCGCACCCCTCGGTATAGACTGACGGGCTGCCCAGCCCGTCCGCCGTGATCACGTAGACCTGGTAATTCACGCTCTCCTGGTTGTCGCCGGAGCCGGTCACCTCGCCGCTGGTGTAGAAAAGCTGGCGCGCGTCATCGGACCAGGTCAGGTCGTCGAAGGCGCCGGCGTAGCTGGCGATGCGGCGCAGATCGGTGCCATCCGCCTTGACCACGTAGATCGTGCCGCCCGGCGGCGAGAGGGTGATGTTGGCGAAAGCGATGCGCTGGCTGTCCGGCGACCAGCGCGGGCGGATGCCCAGCGGCAGGCTGCTGTCCGGCGCGGGGACGGCGATCTGGCCGGAGCCGTCGGCGTTGGCGATGATCAATTGGGCCGCGCCAACCGGGTTGGCGCTGTAGACGAGGCGCAGCCCGTCCGGCGAGGGGATGCCCGGCCCAGTCGCCCAACCGCGCGGCGGCTGGCCCGTCGGCCCGTCGGCGCACTCGGTCTGGATGACCAGGTCGCGGGGGCTGGTGGGCGCGTCCATCGGCGTGACCGTGACCTCGACGAGGGGAGTGGGCGTGGGCGGCATGGCCATACCGATGACCGGCAGGGTGACCAGGGCCTCGTCCAGCACCTCGCCGCTGATCACGTGGACGAGCGCCAGGCGCAGCCGCACCTCGTTCCCGCTGGCCGGCAGGACGGGCGCGACCAAGCCCGTCCCGCGCGAGGGCACCCAGAGATGCTCGCGCGGCAATTCGATATTCTGCGATTGGTTGTCAGTGAGCACTTGGCTGAAGGTGAGGGCCGTCAGCGGGTGGCGGTCGCGCACAGCCCACGTCACTTCCACGCGCGCCCCGCCGGAGGCCAGCACAGACGCGGCCAGACTCTGTACGGGCGTGGTGAACGACTCGATGGCCGGTTCGAGTGCGTCCAGCCATTCCATGCTGAAGGGGATGATCACCGCGCGCTCGTCGAGGATGGCATCCGCGCGATCCACGACGCTGATGCGGAAGGTGAGCGGCCCGAAGTTGCCAGGCGCGGCCAGCGGGACGGTCAGCTCGCCAACGGGCGGCAGGGGGTCGGGCGTCTCGATGGGCACCCAGGCCCGGCCGCGGTAGGTGTGTAGGGCGACGCGCTGCCCGTCGGCAACATGGGCGATGTGCCAGGCCAGTGTCGCCGTTCCCTCGCCGGATTCCAGTTCGTCCAGTGTGACTTCCGTCCAGTCGCAGGTGAAGAGCAGGATCGTCGGGTCGTAATCGTCCTGGGCGCGGGCGCTGAGCGGGGCCGCTGCCAGGACGATCCCACAGGCGAGTAGCACCAGCGCGAATCTCTTGATCATGTCTAGCTCCCTCGAAAACAGGCAAGCTGTCAGCGAACAGCGGTCAGCGGCGGCCTTCGCAGTGCGGGATTAGTATACGCAGCCTGGGCTGAGAATTGCCAGATGTTCGCCGGGGAAAAGCATCACCGCAGAGGCGCAGAGAGCGCGGAGAAAAGCAAAGAATCTTCATAGTTCTTCTCTGTGTCCTCTGTGTCTCTGCGGTTCAAGAATTTCGCCCCATCGTGAAATACACCCGCCCAAAGGGTCCACGAACAAGCTGTTAGGGCTGGGCACTTGGGCGCTGGGATTGCCCCC
>DYGW01000226.1 GCA_020724485.1 Thermoflexus sp.
GGGGCAATCCCAGCGCCCAAGTGCCCAGCCCTAACAGGTTGTTCGTGGACCCGGGCAGGCGGGTGCGTTTCATTTCCGGGGCAAAGCGTCACCGCAGAGACACAGAATAAGCGGAGGAAAGGCAAGTAAGAACATCCTTAGATTCAGGTTCTTCTCCGCGCCCTCTGCGGCTCTGCGGTTCAAGAATCTCGCCCCAAATCTGGAATCCACGCGCTGGGGCAAACTGCCCCAAAAGCCGGGTCGCCCCGCCTCAACGGGCGGGCGCTTATGTTAAGGGGATTTATCCCGTGCTGCCTTGCGCGCGCCCTGATTCGCACTATACTCTGCTCGCATCGGTTCCGCGCAGGAGACAGACCGTTCCCTATGACCCGCGAGGAAATCATCCGCCTGACGGCGCTTTCGTCGTGCGCTGGCTGAGCGTCTAAGCTGGCCCCGGAGGCCCTGGCGCACGTGCTGCGCCCCATGCAAGACCTGTTCCGCCCGGCGGAACATCCCGACCTGTTGGTAGGCCTGGGCGCGCCGGACGATGCCGCCGTGTATCGGCTCGACGAGGCGCGCGCGCTGATCGTCACGACCGATTTCTTCACACCGATTGTGGACGACCCGTATCAGTACGGCGCGATTGCCGCAGCCAACGCCCTCAGCGACGTTTACGCGATGGGTGGGCGTCCGTTGCTGGCGCTGAACATCGCTGCGCTGCCGCCTGACCTGCCCCCGACAATGATCACGCAGATCATGATCGGCATGGCCGAAAAGGTGCGCGAGGCGGGGGCGGTCATCGCCGGCGGGCACACCATCCAGGACAAGGAACCGAAAGTCGGCCTGGCCGTGGTCGGGATGGCCTCTCCCGACCGCCTGCTGACCAAAGGCGGCGCGCGCCCCGGCGACCGGCTGATCCTGACCAAGCCGTTGGGCACCGGCTGCATCACCACCGCCGCCAAGTCTGACCAGGCCAAGCCGGACGACCTCGTGGAAGCGGCGGCGTGGATGATGCGTCTCAACCGCGACGCGGCGGAGATCGCCATCGAGGTCGGCGTGCGCGCGGCGACCGACATCACCGGCTTTGGGTTGCTGGGCCACGCCACCGAGCTGGCCGAGGCGAGCGGCGTCACGCTGTACCTGGACGCGGCGCGAATACCGCTGCTGCCCGGCGCCGAGCAATACGCGGCGGCGTGGATTTTCCCCGGCGGGTCGGCGGCCAATCGGAGAGCCTACGAGGGCGGGGTGCGCGTCGCCGGCGATTTGCCGGAGCACAGGCTGATGCTGCTCTTCGACGCGCAAACCAGCGGTGGGCTGCTGATCGCGCTGCCGCCAGATCAGCGCGAGGTGTTCGCCGCGCAGATGGCCGCCCGCCAAGCGCCCTGGTGGGAGGTGGGACAGATCGGGGCGCGCGAGGACGTGCCGCTCGTCGTTCATGCGTGAGGCGGCTTCAGGGCGGAGGTTATTGGATGATCGGTTCTTGGTGATTGGTGAAACGCCTTCGGCTCGCGCGTGTTAAACCAATAACCAACAACCAATGACTTTAACCGCAACCCCTGTCGAATGCGTGGAGTCTTGTGGGGGGTCTCTATCTTTTGAGGAGAAACAGCATGAAGAAGATCGTGTGGCTCACCCTGACCCTGGTGCTGATGATCGGCCTGCTGCCGGGCACCGCGCAGCGCGCCGCCCGCGCCCAGAATCCGATTGAGATCACGTTTGTGCACATCTTCCCCGACGAGCGCGACATCCGCCGGACGATCATCGAGGAGATCGCCGCCGCGTTCATGGCGCAGAATCCCGGCGTCGTCGTCACCATCCAGACGACTACCGACGACTATGGTGGGCTGTTCGAAGGGGCGCTGCGCGCGGCCAGCCAGGGCAACGCGCCGCACATCATCCAAGTGGAAGACTCGCTGACGCAGATCGCCGTTGACTCGCAGGCGTTCGTGAAAATCGGCGACTACGCCAGCGCCGAGCAGCTTGCCTCCATCGCCGACATCATCTCACCCATGCGCAACTTCTACAACCTGGACGAGACGATCTGGGGCCTGCCCTGGAACGCTTCCAACCCGGTGATGTACTACAATCCAGACCTGTTCGCCGCCGCCGGACTGGACCCCGACACGCCGCCGCGCACCTTCGACGAGATCACCGCCGCCTGCGACGCGCTGATGAGTGCCCAGATCGAAGGGCTGAGCGCGTGCATCAACTGGCCGGTCAATAGCTGGCTGGTGGAGCAGTGGGTCTCGATGCAGAACGCGCTGTTCGTGGACAACGACAACGGGCGGGCAGGCCGCGCAACGGAGGCATACCTGGACAGCCCGGCCATGCTCAAGGTCTTCACCTGGTGGAAAGACCTGGTTGACAAGGGCTACTTCATGTACAGCGGCGTGCCCAACGCCTACACCCCCGAAGGGCTGACCTTCATCACCAAGAAGACGGCCATTCACCTGAGCACGAGCGCCGGCCTGAGCAACATCTTGAAGTTCGGCGAGAGCATGGGCAAGTTCTCGCCGCGCGTGGCCCGCTTCCCCCTGCCCGACGCTGAGGCAACGAACGGCATCACGGCGGGCGGCGCGGCGGTGTGGGTGATGGCGGGGCATTCAGAAGAAGAGACGCACGCGGCGGTGGATTTCGCCTTCTTCCTGATCAACACCGAGAACATGAGCGCCTGGCATAAGGCCAGCGGTTACTTCCCGATCCGGCAGAGTTCGATTGACCAGCTCACCGCCGAGGGATGGTTCGAGGCCAACCCGTTCTTCCGCATCGCGCTCGACCAACTGCTCGACTCGACGCCCAACGCGGCCAATGCCGGGGCGACCATCGGCGCGGCCAGCCAGGTGCGCGAGGCGGTCATCCAGGCGGCGCTTTCGATGATTGACAGCGGCGAAGACCCCGCCGCTGCCCTGGCCGCAGCCAAAGCGCGCGCTGACAAGGCGATCCAGGAGTACAACGCGGTGATCGGCGGTTGATCTCGCGCTTGTCGCGTGGCCGGCACCGGATGGGCGAGGCTGCTCGTCCAACGTGCTCAACACTGCTGCTGGCCAACGTACCACAGGGGCGTATAGCAATACGCCCCTGCGGTTGCAGCGGAGCAGCACCTCTACAGAATCGGCGCGCTGCACATACGCCAAGGATATCGTCTGGCGCAAGGCACCTGGGAGCGTGTGACCTCAGTGGACGACCGGGCCAGTACGTACAGGTCGCGCAAGCTGCTGGAGCGGCTGCTGCTGGTGGGGGCAGCAGCCTTCCTGCTGATCTTTGTCGCGGTGCAGCGCGGCGGGTTCCGGTCGCTGTGGGCGTTGCTGCGCGACGCCGTGCTCTCGCTGCCGTCCTTCGCCCAGGAGACGGCTGCCTACTTCGCGGAAGCGCCCGTAGAGCAGATCACCCTCTCGCTGGGAGTCGGCGCGGCGTTCGGCCTGCTGGCGACTCTCCTCTACACGCGCCGGTTGAGCGACACGATAGCGCCCCGCTCGCCGCGCTGGGTGTGGGTCGCTGCGGGCGTGGGCGCGCTGGCGGGCGGCCTGGGCGGGCAAGTCTTGATGGTGCCCACGCGCCACTGCACGTATGCTCCCGCCGCGAGCGGCGCGGAGTTCCGGCTGGGCCTCTTTATGACGGCGCTGAGCGCCCTGCTGCTGCTCGTCCCGCTATGGACGCTGCTGCGCCAGACCCGCCGGCCATCGCGCGAGCGGCCAACGGGCATGTTCAGAGGGCGGGTGCTGCCATACCTGCTGCTGTCGCCAACCGTGCTGTTCCTGGCGCTGTTCCTGTACTACCCCACCGTCCAGGTCATGCTCGTCTCGCTCAAGCAGCGCATCTTCCCCCTGCCACAAGAGCGGTTCGCGTGTATGCAGAACTACCTCACCCTGGCCGAGGATACAGTCTACCGTAATAGCTTCAGCGCCACCCTGTACATCACCGTCTTCGTGGTGCTGATCAGCCTGTCCGTCGCCCTGGGGATGGCCGTGCTGGCCGCGCAGAAAGTGCGGGGCGCGGCGGTGTACCGCACGCTGCTGGTCTGGCCCTACGCGATCTCGCCGGTGGTGACGGGCGTGATCTTCCTGTCCATCTTCCGCGAAGGCGGCACAGGGATTCTCAATTGGGCGCTGGACGGGCTGTTCGGGCTGGAGGTGCATTGGCTGACGGATCGCCAGCTTGCCCCCTGGGTGATCATCGTCTCGGCGGTGTGGAACCTGCTCGGCTTCAACATCCTGTTCTACATCGCCGGCCTGCAGAACGTCCCCCCCGATCTGCTCGAAGCAGCCTCGTTGGACGGCGCCGGGCGCTTCCGGCGCTTCTGGCGCATCACCTTTCCACTGCTGGCACCCTACACATTGTTCCTGCTGATCACCAACGTGACCTACTCGTTCTACGGCATCTACGGCGTGGTGGACACGCTAACCCCGGAGGGAGGGCCGCGCTTTGGGCCGGGCGGCGAGAGCGGCGCGACCAACGTGCTGATCTTCAAGCTCTACCGCGACGCCTTCGACACGGGCGCTCCCGCCGGACTCGGCGCGGCCCAGGCGGTGATGTTGTTCCTGATGGTGGCGGCCCTGGTCGTGGTGCAGTTCGGCTACCTCGACCGCCGGGTTACCTACGAGGGGTGACGATGGCCCGCCGACGACCGCGTTACGGTGTTCACCTGGGGTTGATCCTGGCCTGCCTTGTCCTGGCCGCGCCGGCGTTGTACGCCTTGCAGGTGGCGACGCTGACGCTCGAAGAGGCGTTCGCCGTGCCGCCGAAGCTGTTCCCGCCCAGCACCGACCTGGGGAACAATGTGCGCAGCCTGTTTGAGGGGCAGCAATTTGGCCGACTGATTGGCAACACCTTCACAGTGGCGCTGGCCGTGGTCATCGGCAAGACGCTGTTCTCGATGCTGGCCGGGCTGGCGTTCGTCTATTTCTCGTTCCCTGGCAAGTGGGCGCTTTTCTTCTTTGTGCTGCTGACCCTGCTGATGCCGACCGAGCTTATTCTCGTGCCGCTGTCCGACCTGATCGCCAAATTGCAGTGGGTGAAAGAATATCCGCAGCTTGCGCTAACGATGCCGTTCATGGCGAGCGCAGTGGGCGTGTTCCTGTTCCGGCAGCACTTCAGCAACATCCCGCGCGAGCTGGTCGAGGCGGCGCAGCTTGACGGGGCCAGCCCGATCGTCTTTCTGTTCGCTGTGCTGCTGCCCATGTCGTGGAACGTCATTGGCGCTCACGCGGTGATCCAGTTCATCAGCATGTGGCACCAATACGCCTGGCCGATCTTCCTCCAGCTTTCGCCGCGGGATCAACTCATCCAGGTGGGCGTGCGCAACTCGGTGATCAGCGGCACGCAGACGGATTTCGGGCTGCTGATGGCAGCGGGCGTGGTCGCCTCCGTACCGCCCCTGGTGTTCTTCCTGCTGCTGCAGCGGCAGTTCGTCAGCGGGTTCGCGCTGACACGGGACAAGTGAGGCAGTGATCGGCTGGGAGACAGAAGTGGCGGAAGGCGAGAAACTCGCGCGAGGGTCCACGAACAACCTGTTAGGGCTGGGCACTTGGGCGTTGGGATTGCCCCCCATTCCCCAACCCCTTCCCCCACGCTGCGCGCAGGGAAGGGG
>DYGW01000227.1 GCA_020724485.1 Thermoflexus sp.
CTTGGGCGCTGGGATTGCCCCCCCTTCCCCCACGCTGCGCGCAGGGAAGGGGAGCCGGCCCGCCGCTTTTCTCCCTTCCCCCCTCGTGGGGGAAGGGCCGGGGATGGGGGGGACAAACACCTTCACGACTTGTTCGTGGACCCTTGGCGGGAGCACCCTGGTAGTCTCTCCTTCTCCCATGAAGGGCGCAACTTCCTGGTCATTTTCGGCGTACTTGATTAAGATAGGGGCGGCAACCCCCCAGAGTGTGGGGCTGCCCGGAGCCGGTGACGTGGTACGATCAGGCTGAGCGAAAGTGAGCCAGATGTTTCGACAGAGCAACCGGGGTACGTTGGTCTGGTTGGTCATTGTGGGCGCTGCCCTGGGGCTGACGCTGCTCGCCGGTGGCATCCCGACCGGAGTTGGCGCGGCGCTGCTGGTCGCGTACCTGGGGCTGCTGGCTGCGGTGACGCGCAGCGCCGACCTCAGCGGGGCGCTGGGCCACGTCCTGTGGCGTGGGCGCGAGCGCCAGGAACCTACCGAAGTGGCGCGCGAAGCAGCGGCGCGGGCGCGCAGCCTGCCCAACTACGACACGCTGTATCGCCTGCTGGATATTGGGCTGATCGTGGACGAGCAGCGCCCGGACGGTATGGCCCTGCGGCGTGGGCGGTTCGTCTCGCTCGACGATGACGGCTTGCGCCCCTTTGCCATCATTGACGTGCCCGATGCGCTCGGCAACGGACTGGCCCTGGTGCGCTTCGAGTTACGCGACGGCGCGGGGCGCGCGCACTACGTCCACGAGGCGGAACGCTGGCTGCAACCCGGTGAGAACATCCTCGTGCCGGACTACCGCTTCCCGGTTCGCAAGCACGCGCCGGAACTGGAATCCGGCGGGTGGACGGCTCAGGTGAGCATTGACGGGGGCGCGCTGGGTATCTACCACTTCAACCTGTCGGAGTCGCTGGCAGAATTGCGGCGGCAGATGGGGCCGGATGGCGAGTTGCTGCGCGACCGTGTCTGGCGCAGCGACGACGATGACGAATCGCTGCCGCTCAGCCTGGAGGAATTGCTGCGCGCGCAGAGCCGGCAGCAACGGGCGCAGTAAGCAGTCAGAGGTCATCGCCTGCCATGCACATGATGGAGCCGATTGTCTTCATCGTCTTTCTGGTGGTTTTCGCCATCCTCCTGCTGACGGTCTTTCCGGCTGCGGGGGGGCAGACTCGCGTCGCCAAGCCGAAGCACGCCCCGCGCCAGATGGCAGCAGTTGGGCAGCGTTCGCTGGCGGCGCGCCAGGCGGCGCAGCGCGCCGGTTACGAAGGCGGGCCGGATTACGTGAACGTGACCGACATCGGCCTGCTGGCCTACCGGGGTATTGACGAGCCGCGCTTGGTGCGCACAGGCAAGGTGCTGACGGATACGGACTATCTGCGGCCCTTCGCCGAGCTGTGGTTGCCCCACGAAGCGCGCGGCAAGATTCGCTTTGAGCTGGTGGACGCTGAGGGACGCCTCCGGTACGCGGATGAGGCGCGCTACGACCTGGGAGCGGGGCGCAACACGCTGCTGCCGGGCACCTGGCTCCCCCTGCGCGGCAAGTCTATCGTGCCAGGCGATTGGCTGCTGCGTCTGGCTGCCGGAGACCTGCTGCTGGCGGCGCATAAGTTCGGTTGGCAGCCGGCGGGCGGCGGCGAGATTAAACGTTACATGGCCAGCGATGGCGAGATTTCGCCGGAGTTGCAGCGGGCGCTGGACGCGCAGCCGGTGGAGGGGATCAGCCTGTCGGAGTTGCTGGGGCATTAGCGCCGAGGCGAGACGCTGCTGGCTGATCGCGCGTGCAGGCGAGAGGTTTGAGGATGGGTGAGTGATGAGCACTATGCCCTGGTGGGGAACTCGGAACCAGGTTTCCGCCCGGCTCCGGCTGGAAGTCGAGATGATGCGCGCGACATTTGCCGACACATTCCGGCTGGTCGTGCCGCAGCGCGGCGACCTGTACTGGATCGGCGATGTCGAGATCAATTTGCGGGGAATCCCGGAGCGATTACACACCCTGAAGATCGTGTATATCGAGGGCTACCCAAACCGCCCCGCCGAAGCCTACGTGCTGAAGCCGGTGGTGTACAGCGAGAAGCACCAGTTCGAGGACGGGCAGCTTTGCCTGTTCAACCCTAAAGACGGCATCACCTATGGTTGGAACCCATCCACTTCGACTGCGGTGACGGTTGCTGGCTGGGCTATCCAGTGGCTCTACGCTTACTACACCTGGCGGGCGACAGGGACGTGGCCGGGCGTTGAGGAGGCGTTGCGCCCGACGAAGGGCACTGGTTACCAGAGGAGAAGACGATGACGGCTGAACCACTACCCGAAGGGGCGCGCGACCTGCCGCGCGTGGTCATCGCCGAGCGCGTGATTGACAAGATCGTGCGCGGTGCGCTGCTCTACCCAGAGCCGGAGACTGGCGAAGCGATGGTCGGCCTGGTCGTCCCACAGTCCGGCAGGCTGGAACCGGACATTTACGTGCTGGACACGATCAGTCCCGGCCAGCACGCTGTGCGCGAGTGGGGCAAATTCGAGCAGGGCGACGACTGGCAGGGCGATGTTTTCCACTGGTTGTACGTCAACTGGGAAGCGTTCCGCGAGATGCGCCGCCCGTCGTATGGCAGCGCCCTGGCCGCCAAGTGGGATTCGCCGCTGCGCCACGTCGGCGACTGGCACAAGCAGCCGGGCGGCATGATCGCGCCTTCGGGCGGCGATGCCGACACCGCCCGCAGCATGATCGCCGACTCCGAGACGCACGTCGAGCACATCGTCGCGCCCATCATCACCATGTACCCGCTTCAGTCTGAAGCGGACGAGAGCGGCCAAGCGGGTGATCTGGCGGTGGCGGCTGAGGCAGCGCCCCCCGCAACGCCGCAGAGCGTCGTCCGCCGCTGTCCCGACGAGGGCTGGCTGGTGCGCATTGACTTCTGGTACATGAGCAAGCGTGCGCCGCGCTTCGTCGCCGTGACGCCGGTGCTGTGGCCGGACGACCGCCTGCCAGGGCTGCCGCCGCTGGCCTGGCACCTGGCCCACCCGCGCCGCTTTGAGCAGGAATTCGGCCTGCTACGCGAAGCCGGGTACCTGGCCGACGTGGTGCGCTGGGACGCCGACGGCAAGCCGCCCTACGAAGTGTGCTTCTCTGTGTACCGCGATGGGGCCAGCCGCGTGATCATCCTGGTCACGGGCGCGGACTACCCGGCGGCGATGCCCGCCGTGCGCGTGGCGCCGCTGGTCGCCGTCGGCGAGGGCGAGGATGTGTTCGAGCGGCTGTATGCGGCGTCGCGCCCGCTGCTGCTGACCGAACTGCCCGACTGGACGTGGGATTCGAAACGAACGCTCGTCGAACTCGTATGGCATATCGAGAAGGCAGTACCATGATCGTCAGCAGACGGGGCGGTGAGCGATGACGGGTTGGGATCGGGTGGCGCGGCTGTTCGGCGCTGATGTGCTGGCTTACCTGGGCACACGCACGGTGGGCATCGTGGGGCTGGGGTCGGGAGGCAGCTTCGTCGCCGTGAGCCTGGCCATGAGCGGCGTCGGGCGCTTCATCCTGGTGGATGACGACGTGCTGGAACCGGCCAATGCTGTCCGCCACGCCGCCGACTTGCGTTATGCCGGGCGTCCCAAGGTGGACGTGGTGGCCGATCTCATTCACCAGCGCAATCCCGCCGCCGAGGTGCGCGCGGTCGCCGGGCGCATCGAGGGCCATCTCGACCTGCTCGCAGATATGGACATCGTTGTGGCGGGCGTTGACCGCGAGCAGCCCAAATTCGCCATCAACCAGGCGTGCGTCGAGCACGGGCGGACGGCGGTCTATGCCGGCGTCTACGAGCGCGGCGAAGGCGGCGACGTGTGCATCATCTACCCGGACGAGGGGCCGTGCTATGCGTGTTGGGCCGAGCGCCTGCGCGAAGGGCTGTCGCACCCGGCGGAGGAAACCGAGCTAGATTACGGCATGATCGGGCCAGACGGCACGCTGGCCGCCGAGCCGGGGCTGTGGCTGCACGTCGTCCGCGTAGCAGCGATCCAGGCCGACCTGGCGCTGAATCACCTACTACTGGATACGCCTGTGCACCGGACACTACCAGCCAACACGATCATCCAGGCCAACACGTACCTGGAAATCTACGAGGGGAAGGTGGCGCTGCCTCACACGGCGGAGTGGGTGAGCGTGCCGCGCAACCCACAGTGCCTGGTCTGCGGAAGCCAGCAGCGGGCCAGTGCGACAGACCGGGCCGCTCTTTCGCTCGACGATCTGATCAACATGGGCAATGTCACGCTCGAAGCGGACGAAAACGCGAGCGCAAACGAAGGGTAAGAACAATGTCCGATCATGAGAATACGATCCCTCCGGCGGACGATGCACCGCCTGCCGTCCCACTGCCCGGTGCGGGTGACAACGGTCGTCCGCCGCAAGACAAGGGCCAGCCGGAAGACCTGGGGCCGCGCCTGGAACGGCTGGGCGGCGAGCCAGCGCCGGACATCACCCCGGAGGAATTCGCCCGGCTGCAGCAGGCGGGCCAGATTCACATTGACCCGCGCGGGCGGGTGCGGACGACCGCGCGTGACGAATTGGATGCTGGCGTCTCGCTGCGCAAGCGTCGCGCTTGGTACAGCGCATGATCCCGTCGCTCACTTTGGCGCAGGTGCGCGCGGCATTGGTGCTGCCCGACTTCGACAGCGAGAGCGCGCAGCGCCGCATGGCTCCCCGGCCCCGCGCGGTGCAGCGGGGCAATGGGCGGGCCGGGTTGCCGCGCCAGGCCAGCGTGCTCGTGCTGCTGTACCCGACCCATGAGGGATTGGCCTTCGCCCTGGAGCGTCGCGCGGCCAACCCGCACGACGTGCACAGCAGGCAGATCGGCTTGCCAGGCGGGGCGCGCGAAGGCGACGAGACGCCGCTTGCCACTGCGCTGCGCGAAGCCCGCGAGGAAATGGGCATCGGCGCGCCGGTCGAGATTCTGGGCAGGCTGGGCACACTCTACATCCCTCCCAGCGATTTCGATGTGCACCCGTTTGTGGGCTACGTTGCGCCGCGCCCACTCTGGCAGCCCGACTTTGCCGAAGTCGTCGAGGTGATTGACTGCCCGCTGGCCTGGCTGCTCGACGACGCGCGCAAGATGGGCGAAGGATGGGAGGTGCGTGGCGCGACGCTGTATGTCCCCTGGTACGACGTTCACGGTCACAAGGTGTGGGGCGCGACCGCGATCATCCTCAGCGAGTTGGAACAACGTCTGCGCGTGGTGCTCGGTGAGTCGTGAGTCATGAGTCTGGCGTGCAGGACACTCTCGCGGCTCGGATTTCCGACGCGAGCAACATGATACACGCCGGCGTCTGCTGCTGTGTCACGGAGTACGATCAGGAAGCGCATAAGGAGAAAGTTCCCTACCTCCCTTTGTTCTCTGCGCTCTCCGTGCCTCTGCGATTCAAAGCCATCTTGCTCTGAAAACGAGCCATTTCCCTGCATTAGGATCCACGAACAAGTCGTGAAGGTGTTTGTCCCCCCCCCCCCCCCCCCCCCCCCCCC
>DYGW01000228.1 GCA_020724485.1 Thermoflexus sp.
ATCCCTTCCCTGACCTCTTTATCCCGAACTTCTGTTCAGTGTCCGGTAGCTAGATTTCGGGAGTTGGGTTGAGAAGGCTGCCCGAGCTGCAGGCAGGTAAAGCACGCTGGCGTAAGGTGCTCAAGGTGTCCTTTACAAGTCCACTTCAGCCAAGTATTACCAGCAATAGCCACGTCGAGTACCTGTGATCAGCGCTACGCTCGCCCCGGACGCGTTATAATCAAAGCAGGATGAGAGTGAAGGAGTCCCGGCGATGGCTGTGCTCACGCGCCCCCTGACCGTTGACGATCTGCTGCGGCTTGGCTCCGACGCGCGCGTGGAGGTGGTGGGAGGAGAGATTGTCGAAATGACGCCCGTCGGGGGATTGCACAACTGGGTCGCCAAGCGCATTGCCTGGGCGCTTGATGCCTATGTGGAAGAGCACAAGTCCGGGCTTGTGTTTACGGACAGCCTGCTCTATGTGCTCTCTGCTGAAGACGACGGCGTCCGGATCGCCCGCGTGCCCGACGCTTCCTATATCCGCAGAGCCGACATTCCCGCTGAGTGGGATTTTGAGCGCCCCTATCCCGGCGCGCCGACGCTGGCCGTCGAGGTCATGTCGCCCGATGACCAGTTCGAGGATGTGGTGCAGAAGGTACAGGACTACTTCGCGGCGGGCACCGCCGAGGTCTGGGTGGTGCTGCCCCGCCAGAAGACCATCTACCGCTATCGCCAGGGGCAGTCGGTTGTCGAGACATATCGTGCCGGCGAGTCCATGGACGCCAGCGACCTGTTCCCTGGCCTGGCGCTGACGCTGGCCGATGTCTTCAAGCTGCCGGACCTGGGGAGCTAAATCGCCTCTTCACATCGCGCCCGGCGCTTGAGATTCGCCTAGCGTCGCCTTTTCGTCACGTAGCCCATCAGCCCGATCCCGCCCACTACAACCCACACCGCTCCCAGCACACCCAGGCTGACCATGAGCATCTTGTCCATGCCCCCGTCGTCCGAGGCGCTGTTCGCGGGCTGGGCGTTGGCTGGCGCGGGCGTAACGGACGGGGTGCCCGCCGGCTCGACGGGAGTTGGGGTCGGCGGCTCCGGCGACGGCGTGAGCGAGTAGGCGGGCGTGATTGTCGGCATTAGAGGCAACGTCGCGCTAGGCAGGAGCGTGACTGTCGGCGTCGCGATGGGGAGCGCGTCGGTGGGCGGCGGCGTGGCGGATGGCTCGTCTGTGGCGGCGGCGCTGGCGGCCTCCTCCGGCGGCGACGATTCTGCGCCCGGCTCCAAGGGAACGAGGCGCAGCACCGTCCCCGGCACGATCACATCTTCGCGCGTCAGGCCGTTGAAGCCGAGCAGTTGGTCAACCGTCAGGCCGTGCGTCACGGCGACTTCCCAAATCGTCTGGCCTTTCTGGATGGTGTACTCAGTAGGTGGAGTTGGCGTGGGCGGCGGGGATTCGCCTTCGCCCAGCTTGACGATGACCTCGTCGCCCGGCCTGAGCACCACCGGGCGCGTGAGGTTGTTAATGCGCAGCATCTCGTCGAGGTCTACCTTATACACGGCGGCGATGGCCCAGGCGGTCTGGCCCTGCTGCACGACGTGGACGACGCGCCCGTTCCCGTTCGGCTCGGCGCGCGTGATCGGCACAACGACCGGCCAGTCCTCGTCGTCCTCTTCTTCTGGAGCTGTGCCCCCCGCCGCGACGGGACGGCGTGGCGGCGACGGTCGCCCGGCGACGAGCACGTACAGGATGGTGCCTCCGCTGCGCGCGACGCCCACGCCGACGTGCTGCGCCGACGAAGTGAGCGTGGCGTAGTGGATGCCGCTGTTGCGCCACCAGTCAACCGCCCCGGCGGGCGTCAATCCGGTGCCAGCGACGTAGTTCTCCGCAACCGAGCCAGCATAGCCGGCGGCCAGGGCGCGATCTTGCGGCGTGGAGCCGCCTTCACCGGTGTGACCGTACTGGCCGGTGGAGACTATCCAGTTGGCGTGACTCTGGGCGGCGTATGTCAGGAGGGGGTCCACTGTCCAGGCGCTGAGGCCCAGGCTGGCGCGCAGGCTGTTGACCAGCGCCACGACCTGCCCGGCCAGATCACCTTGCGCGCGGACGCGCGGCACGCTTTCCCAGGGCAGCACAGAGACCAGCAGAAGCAAGATGAGCGCGGCGGCGGTAACAGCGCGCCGCCAGATACGCCTCGTTACAACCCGCACCAGACCGTTACCTCAGCAACCCAACACGGGCGAGATCGTACCGCAGACCATCCTCAGGGCCAAACGCGCCTCTCACTCGCAGCGAGCCAGCAATGCCAGCGCCTCGGCGACCAGGGCCGTCCGTTCCAGGCGCGACAGCCAGCCGTTGCGCGCGACGCGCAGCGTACTCGTCGCGCGGAAGAAGACCGCCCGCTCGCGCAGCGCCACCTCTTGAGCGCCGTCCAGGCCGCGCGTGCGGCAGTAGGCGGCGAGCGAATGCTCGACCAGCGCCTCGGCCTCGTCGCCGTTCCCACCCTGGCGGCGGACGCTGTGCGCGGCTTCGGCGGCCAGCCGTCCCACGTCGCCGGCAGGATCGGCCACTTTCAGGCGCTCCCAGTCAATGGCGACGCAGCCGCCTTGCCAGGGAAAGACGAAGTTGGTCGTCGTCGCGTCGCCGTGGATCAGCGTCGGGGTGTAGGCGCGCATGACCGGGCTGGCTCCCCAACGGTCAATCAGGCGGCGGAGTCCGGCGCAGATAGTCGCGTGATCCTGCAGCACGCCCCAGCGGGCAAGCTGACTGACGCGCTTGTGCGCGCCCTTCACGGCGGGCATGAAGTCAGGCGGCTCGGCGGGGCGCGCGCCGTGCATGTGCAGCGTGGCCAGCAGCGCCGCCGCCCGCTCAACGGCGGGCAGCAGCTCGCCGGGCCGGTGACGGCGCACGGCGATGGTGTCTTCCAGGGTCAGCCCGTCCACATATTCGAGCAGCAGAACGCCGCGCCACAGTCCCAGGGCGCGCTGGGCGCGCAGTGGCCCGCCGCCCAGCCCGGCGGCACGCGCTTGTGCGGTCGCGTCCAACTCGCGTTGAGCGTGGCGCTCGGCGTCCGTGCTCGTCTTGGCGGCGTAGAACTTGGCGACGACGGCCCAGCCGGTGCCCGTCTCGCGGTAGATGTGCGCCGCCGACGAGAGCCGCGCTGCCTGCCAGCCGGCGGGCAGTCCCGGCCCGTCCCACAGGTGGGCGGCGAGATAGGCCGTCAGCGGGTCAGCGGCGGGCAGCGGCACCCACTGCCCGCGCTGGATGGCGCCGTTTGTGGGCGGCTCAAGCACGGCGTCAGCGGCAGGGAGACCAGTCTCAAGCATGGGTGTACTCCAGGTATGCCTCAGGAGATGGGGACGGGGGCTGGCGGCGGGACGCGGGCGACCAACCAGGCGATAATGCGCTCGGCCAGGTCGGGGATGGCTCCCAGCATGTCGGTACCGTGCCCGGCATCCGGCAGGATGATGAGCTGGTGATCGCCAGCAGCCATGCCGTCCAGGGTGATGCTGTCGGCGGGGTTGTTGCCGTCGCCCTCGCTGGCGACGATCAGCACCGGGCGCGCGCCCAATTGGGCCATCGCCCCGGCGGTGGTGATCCCGTCCAGGCCAGGGCTGAGCAGCACGGCGGCGGCGCAACCGGGCAGCCCCGCGCAGGCGTTCAGCCCCAGGTTAGCGCCGACGCTCGCCCCAATGACAATGATCTGGCCGGGGGCGATGCCGGGTAGCTCGCTGAGCAGGGCCAGCGCGTCGCGGGCGTCTTCCTGGGCGAGCGACCAATCCTCGGCCCCACCAGTCTCGCCGTGCCCGCGCTGATCAACCGCCAGCACGGCGTACCCGGCGGCTTGCAGCCTGAGCGCCAGCGCATCCCAGGTCGTCCGGTCGCGGCCCCGCTGGTGGAGCATAAGCACGGCGGGGACGGGGCGGGTGGGCGCGCTGTAGTACGTCGCCTGGAGCACCAGCCCATCGCTGGCGCTGATCATCATTGGTAGCTCGGCCTGCGTCGGGCGCGGGGTGATCGTCGGCGCGTCCTGGGCTGGCTGGCCCTCGGCGGCCAGGCTCGCCTGGGTGGGATTGCTGACGCCCGCTTCACCGAATCCCGGATCGTGGATGGCCGCCCCTTCGACGACGGGCGGGCGGGGATCGGTCGTCGGGCTGGCGGCCAGCAACGGCAGCGCTGGCGGCGTCTCGGTCGGCGCGGGGGCGGACTCCGTCCCGCACGCGGTGAGGAGAATGGCTATCAGCAGCGCGGCCAGCATGAAGGCAGCCGCGCGCGGCGTGCGCCTGTGCTGCGCGGTCATCACCCGACCTTCCCCGCTTTCTCAGCCAGCACGATCATGCGCGAGCAGCCGTCCACGAACGGCCCCTGCTCGTACTCCCCGTAATACTCAACGCGGCGCAGGCCTGCCGCCGCCAGCATCAGGTCCATCTCGCCGGGCAAGATATAGCGCAGCACGAGCGGGGCCAGCGTCCGCTGCACCGTCCCATCGTCGAGGATTTCGTCGTAAATCCAGGTGATGTGAAGCTGCTGGGCAGCGCGGTCAAGCGCGCTGACCGACTGCTGCATGACCCGGTGACCGCTTTCCGGCTCGGTGAAGGTGCGCTCCAACACGAGCGCGCCGTCGTCCTGCGTGGCGAACGCCTCGCCCGCGTTGGGCAGGTCAAGGACGAGCAACCCGTCATCGGCGAGCAGTGCGCAGAAGCGGCGCAACGCGGCAAGCTGCCCGGCTTGCGTGGCGAAGTGCAAGAAGCCGTTGTAGGTCATCAGGATCAGCTTGAACGGGCCGGACAGGCTGGCGTCGAGCACGTCTCCCTCAACCAGCGTCACACGGCGCTTGAGGTGAGGCTGGCTGGCGAGCTTGCGCCGGCTGTGCTCCAGCATGGCTGGTGAGCGGTCTATGCCGACGACGCGCGCGCCTTCCGCGGCCAGGTGCAACATCACCCGCCCAGTCCCGCAGCCGACATCGAGCACCGGGCCGCCATACTCGGCCAACAGCGCGCTATAGAGCGCCAGGTCTTCGGTCATCTCCGCGTTTTCGGCGTCGTAGAAGCGAGCGATAGGCTCGTAGAAGGTCTTGTTGGGGATCATAGGCGGTCACTCGCAGGGGCGAGAATGGTTGCGCACGGCGCGCTGCCAGTCGTTGCTCGCAGTGTAGCCCAAAATGCGCGGGGTCTCAACATGGCGCGGGGCGGGCGGTGGCCGAGCGTCGGGCGAGATTCTTGGAATCGCAAAGACATAGAGAGCGCGGAGAAGAACCAATGAAGAAACCAAATGGCACGCGCACAATCAGCGGCTCCTGGCTCTGGTTCTTGGTGATTGGTTTCTTGGTGATGGCGGATCCGTTTCTGGCGCGTTCTACCAACAACCAATAACCGGGGTCCACGAACAACCTGTTAGGGCTGGGCACTTGGGCGCTGGGATTGCCCCCCATTCCCCAACCCCTTCCCCCACGCTGCGCGCAGGGAAGGGGAGCAGACCCGCCGCTTTTCTCCCTTCCCCCCTCGTGGGGGAAGGG
>DYGW01000003.1:0-31643 GCA_020724485.1 Thermoflexus sp.
TTCCCCCACGCTGCGCGGAGGGAAGGGGAGCAGGCCCGCCGCTTTTCTCCCTTCCCCCCTCGTGGGGGAAGGGCCGGGGATGGGGGGGGACAAACACGTTCACGACTTGTTCGTGGACCCCGCCCTGCACCCCGGCTTTCCTCCTGCCGGGCGGATGGGGCATAATGGGCTGCATCCGGCTCCGTCTGCCCAACAGGAGACTCCCCATGACCGATATGCTCGTCAAGCTCTACGATCTGCCCCCGCTGGCCCTCGCGCTCGAACGGCCCGCCGCCGCTGGAATTGCGGTGCGGCGCGCGCTCGTCCCCGAACGGCACCACGTCCTGCCCTGGGTCAGTGGGCAATTCTGGGCGCACTGGGCCAGCGAGTGCGAGGTGGCCTACGCGCGGCAGCCGGTCGCCTGCTTTGTCGCCGTGCGCGCGGGGCGGCTAGTAGGCTTCGCCTGCTACGACGCAGCCTACAAGGGCGTCTGCGGCCCGATGGGCGTGTTGGAGACCGAGCGCGGCACAGGCGTTGGGGCGGCGCTGCTGCTGGCCTGCCTGCACGACATGAGCGCTCAGGGCTACGCTTACGCCGTCATCGGCTGGACTGGCCCGCAGGAGTTCTACGCGAAGGTATGCGGCGCGACGCCCATCCCCGGCTCGCGCCCCGGCATGTACGCGGGAATGCTCAGCGATCCGCAGTGAGCGGAGGGTCAATTTGACACATTAGAACAAATGTTTGCATCCGCTTCTCGATTGTGCTATCATCTGAGAACTTACCGTATCGTTCTTTCATGACAGCACAAGGAGGCTCACCATGCCGCGCATTGTTCATTTCGAAATCCCCGCCCGCGAACCGGAGAAGATTGCCGCCTTCTACCGCGACGTGTTCGGCTGGACTGTGGAGAAATGGCAGGGGCCGGTCGAGTACTGGCTGGTCATGACCGGAGAGGAGGGCACGCCGGGCATCAACGGTGGCCTCTACACGCCGCAGGGACCGCTCAGCGGCCCGGTCAACACGATTGACGTGGACGATCTCGACGCTTACCTGGCCAAAGTTAAGGCGGGCGGCGGCAAGGTCGTCATGGACAAGATGCCCGTCCCTACGGTGGGCTGGCTGGCGTACTGCCAGGATGTGGAAGGCACTCTCTTCGGCATGATGCAGGAAGACCCACAGGCCGGGCTGTAGCCCTGCCGTATTTGGTTTGAGCATATTGTCCTGCCCGTAGGGTGGGGCAGTGCTTCAATGAGACTTCCGAAGTCTGCGCAGACTTCGGAAGTCTTGCTGTAACGCTCCCCCAGGAATTGGGATTCTCCACGCTCTGGCGGTACACTCCGGCGCTTGAGCGGACCATCTGTCGCGCCGTCAGCCCGCGTGCCGGCGGGAGGCGCGGCGTCCGCGTGTGCCAGCCTGCGCCTGCCCACCCCTTGCGTGTGGACGGGCCGATAGCAGTCCCCAAAAGAATAGGGAGGTTTCCGTGTCCGATAAGGTTCGTGTCGCCATTATCGGCGTAGGCAACTGCGCCAACTCGCTGGTGCAGGGCGTGCACTACTACCGCGACGCCCACCCCGACGAGACGATTCCCGGCTTGATGCACGTGACTCTCGGCGGCTACCACATCAGCGACATCGAGTTCAGCGCCGCTTTCGACATCGACGTGGAGAAGGTCGGTAAAGACCTCAGCGAAGCGATCTGGAGCGGCCAGAACAACACCATCAAGTTCGCCGACGTGCCTCACCTGGGCGTGCCCGTGCATCGCGGCATGACGCACGACGGGCTGGGCAAATACCTCAAGCAGAAGATCACCAAAGCGCCCGGCCCAACGGCGGACATCGTCCAGATTCTGAAAGACACCAGCACCGATGTTGTCGTCAGCTACCTGCCGGTGGGCAGCGAGCAGGCGACCAAGTGGTATGTCGAGCAGGTGCTCAACGCCGGGTGCGCCTTCGTCAACGCCATCCCCGTCTTCATCGCCCGCGAGCCGTACTGGCAGCAGCGTTTCGCCGAAAAGGGCCTGCCGCTGATCGGCGACGACATCAAGTCGCAGGTGGGCGCGACCATCCTGCACCGCGTGCTGACCAACCTCTTCAACGATCGCGGCATCCGCCTGGAACGCACCAGCCAGCTTAACGTGGGCGGCAACATGGACTTCTACAACATGCTGGAACGCGAGCGCCTGGAGAGCAAGAAAATCTCCAAGACCAACGCCGTCACCAGCCAGCTCCCCTACCAGCTCGATCCGGATAACGTCTACATCGGCCCCAGCGACTACGTGCCCTGGCTGCAAGACCGCAAATGGGCGCACATCCGCCTGGAAGGCTCGGCCTTCGGCGATGTGCCGCTCAACATCGAGCTTAAGCTGGAAGTGTGGGACAGCCCCAACAGCGCCGGCGTGATCATTGACGCCGTGCGCTGCGCCAAGATCGGCCTGGATCGCGGGCTGAGCGGGACGCTGGAAGCGCCCGCTTCGTATTTCATGAAGTCGCCGCCGGTGCAGGTGCCGGATGACGTGGCGCGCAACAGTGTTGAGGCGTTCATTCGCGGCGAGAACAACCGCACCGTCAAGCCGCCGGCGGGCTGGAAGGGCAGTGACACGCCCTCAGTGCCCGACAATCCGCACGCCGAGGACTAGCGCGCGACAGTCCGTTCTCCACGCTCTAGCACGCCGACAAGACTTCGGAAGTCTGCCAGACTTCCGAAGTCTGCGTTTGGGCGTATGCCATGCGCCTCCGCACGCTTCCCCCTCAATTTCCCTTCCCAGCCGTGCCAGAGAGCTGGGCTAGAGAGGAGGGCTTTGACAGCCCGGCGCTGCCCTCTCTCCGGTCCATACAACTCTGCCAGAGAGGGGGTGCCTGCCCGGCACGGCCCGCCAGGTACCCCCTGCCCCCCGCCTGGTAAGTGCGCATTATTGGCTTCCATACTATAATGAGCAACAAACGGGATTTAGGCGGCCTGTGCTTGGGATGCGGTGGGAGAGAAGGGGATGTCTGAGCAAATCTGTGAGAACTGCGGGAAGGTAAACCCGGAGACTGAGTCATACTGTACCGCCTGCGGTCACGCGCTATCTGGCGAGCGAACAGTGCTCAACACCCAGCCCTTGAGCGTGCCAGGGCTGCCGCAGCCGCAGTTGCGCTGGGGAACGGCCTTCTTTGAAGACCGCATGATCCTCCAACTGGAGGTGAAGGGCACCGACCAGGTGATCCAACACGAACTGGGCCTGGATTGTGTGGTGGGCCGCTCTCACGAGGACTCCGTGCCCGATCTCGACCTGGCTCCGTTCGACGCCTTGCAGCGCGGGGTCTCGCGGCGTCACGCCCGGCTGACACGCCAAAGCCTGACCGTGATGGTGCAAGACCTCGGCAGCGTCAACGGCACGTTCCTCAATGGCACGCGCCTGGTGCCGTTCCAGCCGCGCGTGCTGCGCCATGACGACGAGTTGGTGCTGGGCCGGCTGGCGCTGCGCGTCTCGTTCTTGCGCAGTGTCGTCGCCAAGCCCGATTCCGGCGACGGCCCACAGCAAGAGGCGCTCGCCAGCGAGGAGCCGCTGATCAGCCCGCCCGACGCCCCGCTGCAGGTTGGCCCGCCGGAGCCGGTCGTCAGTCCGCCGCAAGACGCGGCGCAGCTGGTCACGCCGCCGGAGGAGGCATTGCCCCCGTCACCGCCCGCCGCCAAGCGCGACACCGACGAACTGAATGACACGCCGGCTGCGAACGCGGAGGACGTGGAAACCAGCGCCGCGCCCGGCTCGTCCGCCGATTCGCCCCCTGCCAGCCCGACTCCCTGAGACTGCCGGTGGTGAGTCTTGAGTCAGGGGTCTGGAGTCGTGAGATGGGCGCACACCCAAGCTCATAACTCCTGACTCAAGACCAAAATCCCCTTGCCGGAGCTTGCGTCTGTCTCAGGGCTGCTTGCGCTTGTCTTTGCGCTCGCGCACGCTGATGCGGATCGGCGTCCCGCTGAAGGGGTAGACGCGCCGTATCTGGTTCTCCAGATAACGCTCGTAGGTGAAGTGGAGCAGGTCGCGGTCGTTGACGTGCAACAGGATCGTCGGCGGGTCAACGCGCACCTGTTGGGCGACGAAGATTTTGAGCGGGCGCGGCTGCTTGGTTTGCGGGGCGTGGCGCAGCAGCGCCTCGCGGATGATCTTGTTTAGCTCTCCGGTCGGGATGCGCACCAGGCGCTCTTCCTGCACCTGAATGGCCGTCTCCAGCACGGTGTGGATGCGCTGCCCGCTCAGCGCGCTGATGAACAGCACCGGCGCATAGGACAGAAAAGCCAGGTCCCGCGCGATGGCCTCGCGGAAGGCGCTCATTGTGTGGATGTCTTTCTCGATGGCGTCCCACTTGTTGACCACGATCACCACGCTCTTGAACGCATCGTTGATCATACCAGCGATGTGCGCGTCCTGCTGGGTGACTCCCGCAGTGGCGTCGAGCAGCAACAGCACCACGTCCGCTCGCTCAATCGCTTTGTGAGCGCGCAGCACGCTGTATTTCTCGATGCCCGGCTCGATTCGCCCGCGCCGGCGGATGCCCGCCGTGTCAATCAGGGTGATGGGCATGTCGTTCCAGGCGATGCGCGTGTCAATGGCGTCGCGCGTGGTGCCCGCCACCGGGCTGACGATGGCCCGTTCCTCGCCCAGCAGCTTGTTGAGCAGTGACGACTTGCCGACGTTGGGCCGCCCGACGATGGCGATCTTGATCGAGTCGTCCTCGGCGTCGAGGTCTTCCTGGGTGTGAAAGGGAAGGGCGGCAACAATGGCGTCGAGCAGGTCGCCGGTGCCCGTGCCGTGCAGCGCCGAGACGGGAAAGACTTCGCCCAGTCCCAGCCCGTAGAACTCGAAGGCGTGGTCGAAGCGCCCGACGTGGTCGGCTTTGTTGGCGGCGATCAGCACCGGCTTGTCCGTGCGCTGCAAAATGATGGCAATTTCCTGGTCGGCGGCAGTGATCCCTTGCAGCGTGTCCACCACAAAAACGATCACGTCCGCTTCTTCGATGCCCAGCAGGGCCTGAGTGCGTATCTCGGCGACGAACTGGCGGCTGCCCTCTTCAAGAGGGCTGGTTGCCTGCGAGCGGTCGGCTTTGGGCTGGTAGACTTCCAGGCCGCCGGTGTCCACCACGTCGAAGACGACGCCGTTCCAGTCCGCCTCGTCTATGATGCGGTCGCGCGTCGTGCCCGGGATATCGGAGACGACCGCCTTGCGCATCCCGACGAGCCGGTTGAACAGCGACGATTTGCCGACATTGGGCCGCCCCACCAGGGCGACAAGAGGTTTGCGCATGATCTGTCCCGACTCCAGGTTTCGTAGGTGACCATTGTAGCAAAGACGCGCATCGCTGAGAAGGCCGAGCAGGGGCGAGGCAAAGCGGCGGGCGCGCGGCAAAAGAAATAGGGAAGGGGCGGGGGAGGCTCCTTCCCTGATCGTATCACAGGACACAACGCGAAGGGTTCAGATGGGGGTAGGGAGCATACGGGTCTTTGCGCTGTCCTGGTGATACTACTAGCGACAGGCTTTGTGCCTGTATCTGTCAGGATAGCGCGCCAGAATTAAACCCCCATAAAAATGAATTGAGAATTCCGAAAGTCGGTGCGCCTGACCCCCGCCGCGCCGATCAGCCGGTGCCCGGCGCTGTTGCCGGCGATGTGGGCGTGGGCGTCGGAGCCAGCGTCTCGATGGTCACGCCCAGTTCGTCCGGGCTGACGGTGACCGTCAGGCCGCTCGTGTCTTCCATGCCGACCAGCACCGCTTGCGGCACGACCTCGTGGTTGCCGGTGGGCAGCCCGCTCAGGTCTACGATCACGCGCAGATTCTCGCGGCTGGGCAGCTTGTTGAGCGGCCCGCTGACAAACACGGTGACCGTACCGGCCAGGCCGCTGGCGCGATATTGGGTGGGGTCGAGGCCAGTCACCTCGACCGGCACATCCTCAAACTGGCGTGTGCTGATCTGCGGCTCGATGACGATAGTCACTTTGACAGTCTGGTTCTCCGGCACAGTGGTCACCCCGGCGGGCAGATCAACAGTCACCTCGGTGGTGAAAGTCTCGGTGCGGTTGGTCAGGTCAATTGGGGCCGTGCGCACCAGGCCGGGCATCTCGCGGATGGCCGCCAGATCGCCGGTCAGCACGACGGTGTCCGGCTCGATGGCGCTGTAGCGCACCACGTTGTAGCCAGGCGGGGGGTTGCCCACGATCTTGGGTTGGACGGGCATCTGAAAGATGTCTTCGCGCGGCTGGATGTTAACCAAACAGGTGACCGAAGATGGGTCCATTTCCACGTCGCGCGCGCGCCCCCCGCCCTCTTGAACGGGCGTCAGGCTGACTATCTTGGTGACCGGGTTTAGCTCGTCGGCCAGGTTCAGCCGCGCCTCGACGCGCGCCACGTCGCGCACGCGCTCGGCGCTGCCGCGAATCACCACTTCGCTGTAGTCGCAGGTCAGGTCGGCGGGGTAGGTGTAGCCAAGCGGCGGGTCGCGCGTCACCACCACCTGGACGGCGACGCGCTTCTCGACTTCGCGATCAATGCTCAGGGTGAGCGTGCTCGGACGCAGGGCGACGACGCGCGCGTGCAGCGGCGAGGCCACTTCTGCTTGCAGCTCGACGCGGTACTCGCCCGGCTCACTGTAGTTGCGCAGGTTGGCCGTGACGAGAATATCCCCGGCGGTGAGCAAGTCCCACTGGGTGCGCTCGGCGCGCACAACCGCCGTGACGCTCGCCGTGTCGAGGGCGCGGGTCAGCACATAGCCTTCGGGCAGCTCGACACGCACCTGCACCCCGCGCATCTCGCCCTGCTCGACCGGGTTGTTGGCCATGTTCGCCGCTACCCAGATCGCCATTGCCAGGAACACAGACAGGAGCGCCCAACCCAGGTTGCGCACTATGAACTGGAGAAACGAGCTTCTCTGCATGACAACATCCTGCGTCTGCGCGCGGCTTGTGCGGCCCGGCTTTTCAGGCGGCGCGCCGCCCGCGCCCGGAGTCGCCGCGCTTGCGCAGGCGGGCCAGCTCGCTGCGCGCGCGGGTTAGCAGCGGCGTCCAGGGCCAGGCGGTCTCTTGCGGGCGGCTGCTGGTGTAGAAGGCGCTGAGGATGGTGCGCAGGCGGCCAGCGTCGAGTCGGCGGATCATCCGCCCGCGATTGGCGACCGAGATACGCCCCGTCTCCTCGGAGACGATCACACACAGCGCGTCCGACATTTCGCTGATGCCCAGCCCGGCGCGGTGACGGGTTCCCAGCTTGCGGTCGGTCAGGTTGCGCCCGGACGACAGCGGCAGCACCGAGGCGGCGCTGGCCACGCGGCCCTGGCGGATGATCACTGCCCCGTCGTGCAGTTCCGTCTTGGGCCAGAACACGGTCAGCAGAAGCTGCGGGCTGGTTTGCGAATCCATCGGCACGCCGGTGTTGATGAATTCATCGAGCGCATCGTTGCGCTCCAGCACGATCAGCGCGCCGTGCCGCCGCTCCGACAGGCGCGAGGCCGCCGCGCAGATGGCGTCAATGATCTGTTCTTCTTCGGTGAAGGCGGGCTGGCGGCTGAAGAGGTGGCTCAGCCCGGTGCGCCCCACGCGCTCCAACGCCCGGCGTAGCTCTGGCTGGAAGATGACCGGAATAGCCACGATGGAGGCGGTGATGAGATGGTTCAGCAGCCAGCGGAACGCCACCCACTCGAACACGCTGGACAGCAGGGCCATGATCAGCACGACGGCAATCGTGCCGCGCAGCAGCGAGACGGCCTGCGTGCCCCGGATGACCAGCGTGACGACGAAGATGATTGCCGCCACAACGAGCACATCCGGCACGTCGTTCCAGCGGAAGGTCTCCAGCGTCCAGATCAGTCTCATGGCTTACCACAAGCGTCCTTCACCGCACTCTATCTGGCACGGCCAGCGCGTCAACCATACCATATCCGGCCCCGTTGTGGATTAGGGCCAAATGAGAGTTTGCCCCCGGTGAGAGCGGATGCAGAGCACTGCCCTACGCAAAGCGGCGATCCCCCGCGGGGGCGCTGCTCTGCGCGCCCCATACCCGCCGCTCAGCCGCTCAACTGGCGCAGCAGACGCTGGTAGTCCTGGGCCTGCTCCGGGTTGAGCGCGATGATGCGGCGGATGGTGACCAACGCATCGTTGTGCAGCCCGGACTCAAGCTGAAGCTCGGCCAGGGAGTCAAGCTGCTCGACGGCTTTGGGCACGTTGCCCGTCTGGTGATAGACGGCGGCCAGCCGCGAGCGCAGGGCCATGTCGTTCGGGTAGCGTGTGACCAGCTCCTCCAGCACGCGGATGATCTGCCCGGCTTTTTGTTGCTTGGCATAGAGCCGCAGTAACCCGTCCAGCTCGCGCACGGCGGAGATCGGGTCGTTCAGCCGGTAATTGAGGTCAACCAGGGCGCGACGCGCGCGCTCGTCGTTGGGATCGGTGCGCCGAATCTGGTCGTAGGTGCGCATGGCCTGGCGCAAGTCCAGCCGGTTGACCTCGATCTCGCCCAGCCGGTGCAAAATCTGGATGATCTGCCCATCGGGCACGCCGATGCGCTGCCCAAGCTGGATGGCGGACAGGTAGGTTGCGCGTGCCGCGTCCAGGTCGGCAAGCTGGTAGTAGGCGTCGGCCAGGTCGATGTACTGGCTGAGCAGGTCGCCCCAACGCTCGCTTTCCTGGAGCAGGGTGATCAGCCTGTGGTGCAGCGCCGTGTCCATTGGCGCGATCTTCAGCGCCTCTTGCAGGATGCTCATGGCGCGCTCAGTATCGCCGCGCAGCCGGTAGGCCTCGGCCACCAGGTTGTACTTGGTCATGGCGGCGGGGATGTTGTTGCGATCCAACAGGATTTGCCCGATACGCCAGTGGATCGGCAGGTAGTCCGGCGCGTTCTCCAGCATGTAGTGAGCCTGATCCAGGGCCAGGCTGTGCAGTCCTTCGCGCACATAGCGGTCAATCAGATTGAGGCCCTCGGTTACGCGGTCGTCAATGTAGAGCGCGATGCTCACCAGCGAGTCCGGCTCCTGGAGCATGATCGCTTCTTCAAGCTGGCGGCGCGTCCGGGCGACGCGCTCCTTCCACGACGGGCCGCTGAGCAGTTCCAGGAAGCGGGTGTTGAGGCTTCTTAGCTGCTGCTCGTCGGCTTCTTCGGCGCTGGCCGTCAGTCGGTCATAGATCATGCCAATCTGGGCGTCGTCGTCGTTTTCGGCTTGCTCCGTGTCGGCCATGCGCATCGCCTGGATCAGGGTGCACGCCGCCGCGCGGGGGCGGTTGATCGCCACCTGAGCGATGCTCAGCCCGTGCAGCGCACCGGCGGCCAGGTGGGGATCGTGGGTGGCCTGGTCGAAGTGGGGAATGGCGGCGTCCCACTGCTCTAGCTCTAGCTTGAGCGCGCCCAGGGCAAGCTGCACGCCGGGGTGACGCAGCCCGGCGGCCTGCGCGCGCTCATACGCGCCGATGGCTTCCGCGTAGAGGCCCTCGTGCTGGTAGCTGATCGCCTGCGAAGCGTGCAGCCCTGCCTGGTCTAGCTCGTCGGTGGTGAAAAGCTGGGTGGCTACGGCCTCCAGCGCGCGCTCGATCGCTTCGCCGAGCGGGCCGCGCGGGTTGGCTTCGCCCGCCGCGACCTCTTCGTCGAACAGGTCGCTCAGGTCCTCATCGGCCAGCCCGAACGCCTCTTCGCGCACCGGTTCGTCGAAATCGCCGGTCTCGTCCACTTCCACCTTGATGATGTCCGGCGAGATCGGCGAGTGGGTGCGAATGGCTTGCAGCGTGTTGAGCGCCTGCGGATTGTTTGGCTCCAGGCGCAGCGCCCGCTCGACGGCCTGGGTAGCGATGTCGCTGCGGTTGGCGCGCTGGAAGTTGAAGGCCAGGGTCAGGTACTCGCGGATGGCCAGGCGGCGCCGCCCAGTCTTCTCGTAGGCCAGCGCCAGGCGTTGGTGAATGTGCACCAGGCCGGCGGTCAGTTGGGTGGCGCGCTCCCAGTTGGCGATGGCTTTGATCAGGTCACGCTGGGCGAGGTATAGCTCGGCGACGTTGATGTACTGCTGGGCGGCTTCTTTCATGCGGCCCAGGCGCTCCAGCACGTCGGCGCTGCGTTCGAGCGGGATCGGATCGTCGGGGGCGAGTTGGTGCGCGCGGGTGTAGACCTTCAGCGCGTCCTCAAGCCGCCGCGCTTGCAACAGGGCCAGGCCCAGGCTGTTGTGAGCCGCCGGATCGTCGGGTATTTCCTTGACCGCCCGCCCATAGGCCGCAATCGCCTTGTCCCATTCGCGATCCCAGGCGGCGGAATGCCCCATGTTCATGGCTTGCTCGTAGATCTGACGGTTCCCTGGCATGTCCCGCTCTACCCCTTGTCCCGCTCGCGATCGCAGCCCCGGCCCGGTAGCTATTCCCTGCTTTTTGCCCTGATGGCCAGTCCACGCTTTCCCGCTCGCAACCTCACCCCCTGACCCCCTCTCCGCTGGCGGAGAGGGGGAAGTTGAGCGCAGCGAAACGGGGGTGAGGTGAAAACTGGCAACTAAGGTCTACTTTTTCTTGTCCTTCTTGTCTTTCTTACCCTTCTTCTTGGGTTTTTTCTCAGTCTGCTCAGTCTGATCGTCCTCATCGTCTGCCGCGCCCCCCGCGCCGAGCAGATGGACGAGGATCGCTTTCTGGGCGTGCAGGCGGTTCTCCGCCTGAGGGAACAGGCGCGATTGTGGCCCGTCGGCCACCTCGTCGGTGATTTCCTCGCCGCGATGCGCCGGCAGGCAGTGCAGGACGATGGCGTGCTCGGCGGCGTGGCTCAGCAGCGCCTCGTTAACCTGGTACGGCGGGAAGATGGCCCGGCGCTGCTCGGCTTCGGCTTCCTGGCCCATGCTCGTCCAGGTGTCGGTGTAGACCACGTCCGCACCCGTGACGGCGGCGAGCGGGTCGTCAGTGACGGCCACATCGAGCCGCCCGCGCGCAAGCTGGCGCGCCTTCTCCAGCGCCGCTGGCTTGGGCTGGAACCCCTCCGGGCTGCCGATGGTCATCTTCATCCCGAACTGCGCCGCGCCCATCAGCAAGCTGGTGGTGACGTTGTTGCTGTCGCCGATGTAGGCCAGGTGTAGCCCTTCCAGCCGCCCGAATTCCTCGTAGATGGTCAGCAGATCGGCCATGGCCTGGCAGGGGTGGTTGTAGTCGGTCAGGCCGTTGATCACCGGCACGGGACTCCAGCGGGCCAGGTCGAGAATGTGTTGGTGGTCAAAGGTGCGCGCCATGATCGCGTCTACGTAGCCACCGAGGACGCGGGCGATGTCGGCGGTGCTCTCGCGCTTGCCCAGGCCAATCTCCTGCGGGCTGAGGTAGAAGGCGTAGCCGCCCACGTGCTGCATGGCCATCTCGAACGAGACACGCGTGCGCAGCGACGGCTTCTGGAAGACCATCGCCAGCGCCTTGCCCTTGAGCAAGGGAGGATTGCCCCCGCGCCGGTGCTCGTCCTTGAGCGTCACAGCGCTGTCGAGCAGGTATTGCAGGTCCGCTGCCGTCCAGTCGGCAAGGTCCAGGAAGTGTTTCACAGAGCACCTCTCTCAGGTTGGATCGTCGCGCTCGAATGCTGCATGTTGCGGCGTAGTATAGCATAAATCCGGCTGCCAGGCCGGGGGAGTGCGCGGGGGGGGCGTGCAAAGGTTGACAGTGACTCGCTGGACGCGGGGCATTGACCTCACCCCCAGCCTCGCTGCACTCGGCTTGCCCCCTCTCCATTCGAATGGCTGAGGGGGCGACGAGGCGCGTCAGTGCCGAGCGGGGGTGAGGTCAACCGGTGGACAGGGCGGCGCACGCAACAAGACTTCCGAAGTCTTCGGAGACTTCGGAAGTCTGGCGTCCGGCTCCTGGCTCCTGGCTGGCTGCTGACCGCGGCGCGCTAGCCGCCGCGCGCCGCTAACTGGGCCGCCTGGTCAACGGTGTAGTAGTCGAAGTGCTCGCCGCCGTAGATACCGTCCGTCTCCACCGGCGCGCTGAACCAGGGCTTGAGCAGCACGTAACCGACGGGCATACTCAGCGGGATGATCGGAACGAGTCCGTCCGCCCCGAAGAACATCTCCTCGATCTGGGCGTACTGCGCGATGCGGGTGTCGGGGTCGCTCTCGCTCATGGCCGCGCGGATCAGCTCGTCTACGTCCGAGCAGGGGCGCTTCATGTCGTTGTGGAGCGAAGCGCAACCCAGCACATCGTTGACCCAGTTGTTGGCGTCGTTGTAGTCAGGACTCCAGCCCAACGTCCACAGGTGCGGGCGGTCGGCGGCATTCTGGCGGTAGGAGACGGCGTCGATCAGGCTCTCGAAGGCGTGCTGCTCGATGGTGAACAGATTCGGGTCGCAGCCCAACTCGCGCTGGAGCGCGTTGATCAGGAAAGTGGCCCAGTCCACGCCGCCAGAGAAAGCGGCGATTTCCAGGGCGGGGAAGCCTTCGCAATTGGGATAACCGGCCTCAGCCATCTGGGCGCGGGCGTACTCCGGGTCGTAGCCGACGCCGATCTGGTCGTGGGGCGGGGCGCCGAACATGCCGGGCGGGGTGAAGTGAATCATGGGGACGCCCAGGTTGTCCTGCACGTCGCGGATGAAGGCGTTGCGGTCTATGACCGCTGAGAAGGCGCGACGGACGTGCACGTTGTCGGTCGGCGACTTGTCGAAGGCGAAGCCCAGGTAGAAGACGCTTGGGTTGAACACCTGGCGAAGCTCGGCAGCGTAGGCGGGATCGGCGAGGATGGCCTGCACCTGGGTGGTGGGCACGCCCGTCTGGTCAATCAGGTTGTATTCGTACTGGGTGAAAGCCGAGCCGCTGTCCTCGGCGCTGGAGATGATCAGGCGCTCGACATTGCCGGGGCCGATCAGGTCGGCGGGGATGTGCGGGTTGCGCAGCAGGACGCGGCGCGTGCGGCTTAGCTCGTCAAAGACGAAGGGGCCGTTGGTGGTCAGAGCGCCCAGGCGCGTCCAGTCGTCGCCGTACTGCTCGACGATTTCCTGGGGCACCGGGCGAAAGACCCACATCGTCGTCTGGCTGAGGAAGTAGCTTGCTGGGAAGTTGAGCGTCACCTGCAGGGTGGTGTCGTCGGGCGCGGTCACCTGGACGAGGTCGCGGTCGGCGTCGGTGAACTGGGCCGGGCTGATAGCCAGGGCGTCGGCGCAGCCTGCTACTGTGCCCGCCACGACGTAGCCGTACTCCGATTCAACGCGCGGGTCGCAGGCGCGCTTGATGCCGTACTCGATGTCGCCGGCGGTCACCATGCGCAGGATGCTAGCCCGGTGCTTGGCCGGGTCCCACCGCACCCAGGGCACGTCGTCGCGCACGGTGAACGTCCAGACCAGGCCATCGTCGCTGATCGTCCAGGCGGAGGCCAGCTCCGGGTCCACCTGGCCGGGCACGAGCGGATTCGCGTTGGTCAGGCCCAGGAACAGGTTCTCGATGTAGTCAATGGACACCGCGTCGGTCGCAAGCTGCGGGTCCAGCGAGACGATCTCGCCGGAGTCCAGCCAATAGCTGGTGATCGGCTCGGTCTGGCGCGTCGCGGTGTCTTGGGACACGCCGGCATCGGCGGCAAGCGAGAAATTGAGGGGCAGCAGCGCGACCACCATCGTCAGGGTGAAGGTGAGCGCAAACGCCCGGTAGCTGTACTTCAACATAGGGCACCACCTGTGAGTTGCTGCGGCGATCTGCGAACGATGTCCCCTATTATAGCGACGATCCGCGCCGGGCGGCTGCTTTGGCGGGCGGGGAGATGAGCCGTGCGGTTGCGGTCGGTGAGGATTTGCGGGGGAGCAGGCCGAGCGCAGAAATAGACTTCCATAGACTTCCGAAGTTTCCAAAACTTCGGAAGTCTCAAGTTTTTTTCCCTGGCTCCGACCCGGCGCAGCAGCGCAGCGCCCGCGCTCATTCCGGCTGCCAGCGGTACTCCAGGTGCCGGGCGGTCTCCAGCGCCGTGTCCCGGTTGATCAGGCGGCTGACGACGTAGAGCGCCGTGTCAATACCGGCGGTGATGCCAGCGGAGGTGATGATCTGCCCGTTGTCCACATAGCGCGCGTCGCGCACAATGGAGCAACCGGGCGCGGTTTCGGCCAGCTCGTCCAGCGCGCGGTGATGGGTGGTGGCTCGCAGCCCATCGAGCAGCCCCGCCGCGCCGAGCAGCAGCGCCCCCGTGCATACGGAGAATACCAGCTCGGCCCCGCGCGCCTGCTGCCGGATGAAGTTGACGGTGACCGGGTTGTGCCGCTCGTGGCGCGCGCCCAGCCCGCCGGGGACGATCAGGATGTCGGCCTGGGGGGCGTTGGCGTAGGTGTAGTAGGGCGTGATGCGCAGCCCGCTGCGCGTGGTCACCGGCGGAAGCTGGCGCTCGGCGACGGTCGTGACGGAAAAGGGTACCGGGCCGGTGGCGCGCTGGCCGGTGATCGAGAACACTTCCAGCGGGCCGGAGAAGTCTAGCGTGTCTACGTCATCAAACAACATTAGCAGAACTATACGCGCCATATCAAGAATGTCCCTGCTGGCAGGTGCGGGTTCGCAAAAAGTCGTGTGTGCACCATGACCACTATCGGCCCCATTGTAGCCTGAGAAGACCGGCGTGAAAAGGCCGGGTTCACCCGATTGCCCCCCATCCTGGCTCGCAGTACAATCGAGTTACACACGCTACCCAAGACCGGGCGGGCCGACCATGATCACACGTCTTTTGCTGATTGACGCCAACATCTCGTTCATCGTCACGCTCAAGCAGGCCCTGGAAAGCACGGGCCAGTTTCGCGTCAACCTGGCCGCCAACGGCCAGGCGGCGCACGAGGCACTGCTGCACAGCCAGTATCACGCCGCCCTGCTGGACTGCGAGCTGGCCGACATGGACCCCCAGGCGCTGGTGGACTTGATCCACCAGATCAGGCCGGACTTGCCCGTGATCATGATGTCGGGCGACGCGGAACAGCTTGAGCGCGCCCAGGTGATGGACGTGCAGGGCGTGCTGGCCAAGCCGTTCACGGCGCGCGAGTTGATCGCCTTCCTGCGCGATCTCATTGGCGGCGTCGAGGGGCCGGTTATCACGCCGCCCGACGGCGTGGCCCGCGATGAGTTCGCTCCGCCGGAGATGCCGCCCGCCGTCCAGCCCCTGACGCGCGCCCCAGACGCGCCGCCGCCCGCTGACCTTGGCGAACAGGCCGCGCCGGACGCGCACGAGCGCCGGCCTACCGAGCTTTTCAGCGCGGCAGAGCGCGCCCAGATCCGCCAGGGATTGCAAGACCTGGATGGGTTCGGCGTACCGGACGAGGTGCCGGTCAGTGAGGAGATGGAGTCGCCGCCGCTGGAGGCGGACGACCTGCTGACTGAGTTCGAGGTCTTCGAGCGCATCCAGACGGGGCAGCTTGGCCGTCTCCAGGACGACCAGGGCGACGACTGGGAGACCATCACCCCGCTGACTGTTGCGCCCCCCGAGGCCGAAGAGCCGCCCACCACCCATCCCTTGACCTGGGACGCGGAGGATCAGCCTGGCTCGACGGCACAGTTGGCCTGGCCAGAGGAAGCGCCGCCTACGCGCCCGCTCGGTGTCATGGCGGAACCGCCCGAAACGCGCTTGCTGGATGACGACGAGGAGCCAGAAGAAACGCGCAAGTTGGCGGGTACAGATTCGCTGGAGACGCTGCTGGACGTGCGCGCCTGGCCGGAGCGCCGCGCTCCCCTAGAAGAGCCGCCCGTCCAGCACGGGGACACGCCGCCCGACCTGGACGGGATGCGCCAGTTTCTGGCTACTGACTACAGCGGGCACGACCCCAGCGAATTCGGCGATGTGCTCGACGCGGTAGCCCGCTCCTCGCCGGAGGAGTACGAGCGCTCGCCAGACGACCGCGCCTTCCACGATCTGGTCGAGTCGCTGCGCCCGCGCGATGCCGCCCAACAGCGGCGCACGCGGCTCGATGAGCTGCTGGCTTCCATCGCCGCCGACAGCGGTCAGGCTGAGCAGTTAGCCGACAGCGGCGCGGCCATAGACTATGTGCTCGACGCGATCCGTCGCGCAGGGCCGCCCGCCCAACCCGACGCGCAGTCGCCGGACGAGTCGGCGCTGGACGATACGACCATCGGCGATGTTATTGACGGGCTGTTCGAACCGTCCTTCGAGGGCGTGCTGGCTGCGCTGGCCGGTGAGGAAGTGGACGACGAAGACTACGACGAGCCAGCCTACTCCCGGCTCCCTGGCGCGCCCGCTGCGCCTGGCGTCGCTGACCAGATCGCGCCCGATGCGCCGTTTGACGACGGCAGCCCGGCCTGGCTGGCCGATTACGAGCGCGAGCCCGCTGCTCCGCTGGACGACCGGGCGCTGGCCGAGCCGTTCGAACCGACCGAGGAGCCGCCGGTCATGCCGCAGGACTCGCGCCATTACCCGGCTACGGCGGCGCTCGCCGCTGTTGCCAGCGCCGAAGACGGCGACGACTTCTCGCTCACGCAGCTTCTAGAACAGATCGAAGAGTTGCTTCTTCCCCTGCAACCGGAGCGCCCCCGGCTCAAGCCGCTCCCGTCGTGGGATACAGACGCAGGACTTGGCGGGGCGCGCGACCTGGAGACGATCTTCGACGAGATGGAAAAGGTCGAGGGCAGGGAGCCGCAGCCGTCGCTGGAAGACACGCGCCCCGCGTCCCGGCCAGACGCTTACCCCGACGCGGCAGCCCTCGACCTCGACGCGATCTTCGCCGCGCCGGACGCGGCGGTATCCGGCGAGCAGACCTTCCCCGACGAGCTGCGCGACCTGGCCGACGCCGCGCAAACGGCAGCGGATGCCTATACGTCGGAGGCCAGCGTGGCCGAGCTGTTCTATGCCGGGGTGCGCCAGGACGCCTGGGACTTCGCCGAGCCGCCTGATCTCGCTCCCGATGAGGCCGCAGAGTGGCCGGAACCGGCAGAGTCATTCCCGCCCGCGCCGCTCGACGAGCCGATGCCGGACATGGCCCCACCAGAGCCGGACTGGGAGCAGGTCAGCGCCAGCGCGGAGCAGCCCGTAGAAGCGCCGCCGCCCGCGCCCCTGTTCGCCGCCGAGGGGCGCCCCTCTCCCCCGGAAATGGTGGCTGCTTCTCTGGAACAAGGCGAGGACGCCGACATCGCGCAGACGGCGGTGCGCCTGACCCAGTACTCGCTGGAAAGCTCGGCGCAGGCGACCATGCTCAGCCGTCCGGGGCGTCTGCTGGCTAGCGCCGGAGACTTGCCCGACGCGGCCATCGCGCGGTTGCTCGGCACGGTTGACGCCGCTTGGCGTACCAGTCCCGCCGCCTCCGACGCGCTGATCCGCTATATCGCCCTGCCGGACGCGGGCGAATTCCTGCTGTACAGCACCCGCGTCGAAGCGGACATGACGCTGAGTATGGTCTTTGGTGCCAATATCCCCCTGCGCACCATCCGCCGCCAGGCGCGCCGGCTCGGTGAAGCGCTCAACCTGATGCCCGAACTGCCCGAAGCGGGCGGCGAAGCGCCAGCCGCGCGCACCAGGCCCCGCCGTCCAGAGCCGCTCGAAGCTGAGCCAGACACCGTCGCTGTCGCCGAAGCTGAAGCCGAAGTCGTCGCGCCCCCGCAGGGCGCTGCCCCGGAGGCCGACGAGGGGCCGTACACGGGCTATACCTGCCTGTGGGTTCCCCATGACTCCCGCCTGGAACTGCGCGGCGAATTCGCCGACTCGCTCAAGGGATGGATTGTGGACGCGGCGGCGGCGGATCGCTGGCGGGTGCTGGCGCTCGACGTGCAGACGGATTACGTGCTGGTGTCGCTCGATGTGCCGCAGAAGATTCATCCCGACCACGCCATCGCCCGGCTGATGGCTGCGACCGCGCAGCGCAGCGCCGACGAATTCCCCGATCTGGCTTTCGGGCAACCGTTGTGGGCGGACGGGTATTATTTCGCTGCCCCGCCGCGCGACCTGAGCGACCGCGAGATTGCGCGCTTCCTGACCTTCCAGCGCCAGGTGTAGCGCGGCAATCCCCCCGCCGTGCCCCGGCAGCACAACGCCCCGGTCACTGACCGGGGCGTAGGCGTGCTCTCTGCGGATGTCTGCGGGCTATTGGGCGTTGCTGGTCGGCAGTGGTCTGCCGCCCCACACTGCGTCGAAGTTCGGCCCCATCGTGCCACGCGGCACGTACAGTACGTCGCACACCCACACGATCTTATAGTACGCGCCGGTAGCGTCCGTACCCAGCACCCAGGCGGTCTTGCCCGCCGGGATGGTGGTATAGGGCTGGACCAGCTCACCGGGTGCCCAGTACAGCGGCGCGTCGAGCACGAAGGTGCCCACCACCGAAGTTGCCTTGATCGGCATGTACTGGTCGCAGCCGGGGATGCTCGTCACGGCGAAATCGCCGCCGTCGCAGGTGAACTGTACGCTCGTCGTCCACAGCGGCACCTCGTTCTTATTGCGCAGGGTGACGACCAGCGTCAGGATTTGACCTGCGGGCAGGGGGAACGAGCCGGTCTGCAGGCCGCGATCGTTGAGGTCGTACACATACCAGTCATTGTCGAAGGGGCCGGGGGCGGTGGCCGAGAAATACTCGTCCATGTAGACGACGCCGGCGAAGTCCTTGACGATGGTATCGGCGTAGTACTTCTCGCCCGGCGTCAGGTTGCGGAACTCCACCTCAAAGCCCGTCTGGCCGCTGAAGCAGCCCGACGAGATGCGGTCTTTGACGAGCCATTGCTCGCCTGCCGCGCGAACCCGCCCGGCCTGGGGCGCGTAAGCCAGCGCCAGCACCAGGCCAAGCAGCACAACGAGAGAAACCCATCTGACACGCATTGCACTCCACTCCTTCTTCGTCTCAGATATTGCCGATCAGCATTTTCTATTAAGCCCATAGATGTTAATTAACATTATACAAGCATCCCCCCTGAAGAATCGTTTGAAACTCATAACCTTACGGCAAGCGTAGCTTAAGCGTGGGGTGAGAGCATGGCAAACGAAGCGCCCCAGAGAGTATCTGGGGCGCGGGGTGTGCTCAGGTGAGACGGATGCTTAGTCGGCGTTGCTGGTGGGCAGCGGGCGACCGTTCCACACGGCGTCGTAGTTGGGGCCCATCGCGCTCACTGGCACGTAGACCATGTCGCAGGCCCATACGATCTTGTAGTAGCCGCCGCTGTCGTCGGTGCCGAGCACCCAGGCCGTCTTGCCAGCGGGGATGGTCACCAGCGGGCTGGTCAGCTCGCCCGGCTTCCAGTACAGCGGGGCATCGGCCACGAACGACCCAACAACAGCCGTTGCCGGCACATCCAGCAGCGCGTCGCAGCCAGCGATGCTGCTGACGTTGGCTTCGCTGCCGTCGCAGGTGAATTGCACGGACGTGGAGGTGAGTACCTTCTCGCTGGCGTCGCGCAGGGTAACAGTCATCGTCAGCACCTGGCCGGCGGGCAGGGGGAACGAGCCGGTCTGCAGGCCGCGCGCGTTGATGTCGAAGACGCCCCAGTCACCGTCGAGCGCGCCGGGCGCCACGGTGGAGAAGTATTCGTCCATATAGACGACGCCTGCGAAGTCCTTGACGATCGTATCGGCGTAGTACACGTCACCCGGAACCAGGCCGACGAACTTCTGCGAGAAGAATGTGTCGCCGTTTTCGCAGCCGGACGACAGACGACCCGTGATAATCCACTGCTCACCGGCGGCGCGAGCGACCTTGCTCGTCACCAGACCGCCGCCGACAGCGACCAGCGCCATCAGCACGGCCAGCGTCAGAATCCCCAATTTCTTGAACATGTGTTGTGTCTCCCTCAGTTGCCTAGTGAAGTGATCTATTTTGCCAGCGTTTCATACACTGACCTGCTAATATTATAATCTAATGTCTCCGGGTTGTATAATAAAAAGTCATAAAATTGCCTTCAAAATTGGGCGGGGGATAGGGGAAGGCTTGCGCTCCGGCGCTGGAGGCGCGGCGCGGCCCGCAGCCAGACTTCCGAAGTTTCCGAAACTTCGGAAGTCTCTTTCAGCGCACCGCCCCTCCCTGACTCTGCCGGGGAGGGGGGGATCGAGTGGGGCCTCAGTCGCGCCCCCACCGCTCCATCTCCGCCCAGCTTGGCCCCACATTCGCATCGGCGACCAGCGGCGCGTCCAGCCTGAACGCGGACTCCATCACCTCGATGACCAGCGGCGCGACGCGATCTAGCTCGCCGTCTGGCACTTCGAGCACCAGTTCGTCGTGCACCTGCAGGATCATGCGCGCCCGGCGGCGGCTCTCGCGCAGCGCCCGCGCCAGGTCAATCATGGCGATCTTGATGATGTCCGCCGCCGTGCCCTGGATCGGCATGTTGATCGCTTCGCGCTCGGCCCGCTGCCGCGCCTGGAAGTCCACCTTGCGCCCCAGCTTCTCGCTCAACTCGGGGAAGTAGCGGCGGCGGCCCAGCAGCGTCTCGACGTAACCGAGGCGGGCGGCGCGGGCGCGCGCTTCGTCCAGGTAGGCGCGCACGCCGGGGAACTGGGCGAAGTAGGTGGCGATGAAATCCTCTGCTTCGGCCAGAGTGAGGTCGCTGTCGCGGGCCAGGCGGAAGGCGCCCATGCCGTACATCAGCCCGAAGTTGACCGCCTTGGCGAAGCGGCGCTGCTCGTAGGTCACCGCATCGAGCGGCACCTGGTAGACGGCGGCGGCGGTCGCCCGGTGAATGTCCACGCCGTCGCGGAACGCCTTGAGCAGAGCGGCGTCCTGGCTGTAGTGGGCCAGGATGCGCAGCTCAACCTGGCTGTAGTCCACCGCCAGCAGGCTGTGCCCCGGCGGGGCGACGAAAGCCCGGCGCACCCGGCGACCCTCCTCGCTGCGAATGGGGATGTTCTGCAAATTCGGGTCGCTGGATGACAGCCGCCCGGTGACGGTGCCCGTCTGGTTGAAGTTGGTGTGCACGCGCCCGGTGGCCGGGTTGACCAGCGCGGGCAGCGCGTCCACGTAGGTGCTGCGCAGCTTGTCTAGCTCGCGCCAGTTGAGGATCAGCCCGACGATGGGGTGCTGATCCTTGAGCGCCTCCAGCGTGGCCGCGTCGGTGCTGAAGCCGTGCGTTGTCTTGCGCAGCCCCTCGGTGGGCAGGCGCAGCTTGCCGAACAGCACATCGTTGAGTTGTTTGGGGCTGCCCAGGTTGAACTCGCCATAGCCGCCGCTGTTGGCGTAGATTTCCTGCTGCAACGCGGCGAGCCGCCCGCCCAGGTCGGCGCTGAGGTCGCGCAGATAGGCCACGTCGAGCAGCACGCCGGCCATCTCCATGTCGGCGATGACCGGCACGAGCGGCATCTCGACTTCGCTGAACAGCTTCCAGACCTGGCGCTCCTCCAACTCCGGGCGCAGGATGTCCACCAGGCGGCGGGTGATGGCGGCGTCGGCGGCGGCGTAGGGCGCGGCCTTCTCGACCGGCACGCGATCCATCGTGATCTGCTCGCGCCCGGAGCCGATGAGCGCGTCAATGGGCGTCATCTGCGCGCCGGTGCGCACCCAGGCCAGCGCCTTCAACCCCAGGTTGCGACTCGACGGGTCGCTGATCCACTCGGCAACCATCGTGTCAAAGGTGATCGGCGTCACGTCAATTCCGTAGCGGCGCATGACCACCAGATCGTAGCTGGCGTTGTGAGCTACCTTGGGGATGTGGGGGTTGGTCAGGGCGGGGCGCAGCGCGGCGATCACCGTCTCCAGCGGGAGTTGGCGTGGCGTGTGCCCGGCCAGCAAATCCGGCTGATCGGCGGAGCCGCGCGCCGGAGCATTGGGCGCGACGTGTCCCACCGGGATGTACCAGCCGCGCTCGCCGCTCACGGCCAGGGCGATGCCCACCAGGTCGGCGCGCATCTGGTCGGTGGAGGTCGTCTCCACGTCGAAGGCGATCATCTCCGCCGATTCAAGCTGCTCCACCAGCGCGGCGAGCGCGCCCTCGCTGTCCACGATGGTGAAGTCCACCAGCGCTTCGCGCGCCGCGGCCTGCTTCTGTTCTTCGTGCAGGGCGAACATGCTGAGTTGCTGCCCCTCTGGGGTTGGGCGTGGCAGGCGGTCGATCAGGCTGCGGAACTCCAGCGCGCGGAACAGCGCCTCCACGTCCTCGTAGCGGTAATCGTGGGCGACGCAGGCTGCCAGGTCGAGCGTCACGGGCACGTCGCGCTTGATCTGCGCCAGGTCGCGCGAGAGGAAGGCGCTATCGCGCTCAGCGGCCAGCTTGTCGCGCAGCGCACCCTTGACCGCGTCCAGACGTTCGTAGACGCCGGCGACGCTGCCGTGCTCGGCGATCAGTTTGGCCGCTGTCTTCTCGCCGACGCCCTTCACGCCGGGAATGTTGTCCGACGAGTCGCCCATCAGCCCCTTAAGCTCGACCAACTGCTCCGGCTCCAGCCCGTACTCGGCGCGGAAGCGGGCCAGGTCCCATAGCTCCGGCCCGTTCCCCTGGCGGCGGGCGGGAAGCTGCACGGTTGTGCGCTCGCTGAGCAGTTGCAGGATGTCGCGGTCACCGGTGATGATGCGCACGTCCACGCCCTGTGCCTCGGCCTGCGGCGCGACCGAGCCGATCACGTCGTCGGCCTCGTAGCCCTCCAGTTCCAGGATGGGGACGTTGAAGGCGGTGACCAGGTCGCGGATGCGGTTAAGCTGGAGGCGCAGGTCGTCGGGCATCTTCTCGCGCGTGCCCTTGTAGTCCGGGTATAGCTCGCCGCGCCCGGAGAGGCCCTGGTCGAAGGTCACGGCCAGGTAGTCGGGGCGCTCGTCGAGCAGGTCGAGCAGGGTGCGGGCGAAGCCGTAGATGGCGTTGGTCGGCTCGCCGGCTTTGGTCTGAAAGCCCTGCACCGGCAGAGCGAAGAACATGCGATAGGCCAGGGCATGGCCGTCAATCAGCACGAGGGTGGGGCGGGACATGGCGCGCTCCTGTCGTTCGGCGGTTCTTGAACAGATGTGCGTAGTATACCACAGCGGGTGGTGGGTGGGGGCCGGTACGAAAGAAATGCTTGATTATCCCAAAAGTAACGGGTATACAATGCTCTTTAACAGACCGATCATTAGGATAATGAGGTTGATAGGTACCGTGTCCGGTGAGATACAGGAGCGATGGCAATGAGAAGTGTCCGTCTGTCAGGTGTGTTTGTCCTCCTTGCGCTGATTCTGTTCAGCGCCCTTCCCGTCTCAGCCGGAACGGCTACCCACAGCGGCGTGCTTGACGCCAGCGACCCGACCATGCCGGTTGTGATGATCTCCCCGCCGAATTGCAGCAGCCAGGGCGCCTTCCCTGTGGCTTATGAAGCGACGATGTTCTCCGTAGGGGAGACTGGGGTGTACACGCTGAGCCTCACCAGCACTGGTGGCTTCGCCAGCTTCTATCTCTACGCTGGCAGCTTCGACCCGGGCAACGGCATGGCCAACTGCGTGGCTGCCGACAACAGCGCGCCCAAGCAGATCGTGTACAACCTGGTCCAAAACACCACGTACTATGTCGTCGTCATCGACGATACTTTCGCGCAATCGGGTGGCAGCTACACGGTGCAGTTCAGCGGCCCCGGCGACATTTACCTTGGGAGCGCTAGTGGCCCCGGCTGTGACGTGCTAATGCCCATCCCAGCGACGGCAGTTGGCGGGACGTTCGTGGCTGATGCGCCTGTCTACTGGAAGCCCGGCGAGCTGACCAGCCCGCTGGTGACGATCAAGGCCGGCAACTCGGCGCGTGTGCTCGGCGTGGACGCCAGCGGCCAGTACTACAAGATCATCTGGGTGTGCGACTTCCTGTGGGTGCCCAAGGTGACGATGGGTCCCAACTACGACGCGGTGTGGAACGGCGCGCCCCTGCCGACGGCAGTGGTCGAATAGCCGCCCTTTGTCTCGTGGTTTCTTCGTCCCGCCCCGGCCCCGCGCTGGGGCGGGCGCTTTTCGCTCGCTATTCCGCGCTCCAGAGCAGCGAATTTTGCAGCATTTTTATTGCTGGCAGGGTAGATTGGCGGTAGTATTAAAAAAGCTCTATCGAACACTCTTCGCAACCTGCAGAACACACATACTTCGGCAATTGCTGCAGGCACAAGCGAATGAGCAGCTTGTCTTATCAACGGAGGCATCTCATGCGAAACAAGTTGTTCATTGTTCTCATCCTTGCGTTGCTGATCAGCCTGGTCGTCATGACGGGGACGGCGCTGGCCTACTCGACCGGTTTCGAGGGGTTTGCGCAGGGCACGCCTGCCGAAGCTCTCACCGTGACGGGTATGACCTTCTCCAGCACGCCTGCCGGCAATTTCATCATAGCGGACAGTTTCTTCTCGCGCCTGACAGGTAATGTGCTCCTCAATCCCGCCGGTGAAGGCGAGCCTCCTGAGGAAGGGCCGGCCCTGCAAGAGATCTCGTCGTGCAACGGCAACGTGCTACGCATTGCCTTCGCCGCGCCGCAGGCCAACGTGATGTTCGACTTCGCCACCGAGTCCCAGTCTGGCCTGTTGTCCGTGCGCGGTTTGCATAGCGGCGGGCAGGTCTTCGCCCAAACGTTCACGGGTATTGTGCCCAGCGGCTTCATCTATCCCGAAGGCACGGCCAGCATTGACGCGACGGTAGACGCTCTTGAACTCTCGACGCCCGATGGCGGCTGTTTCGCCGTTGACAACATCGAAACCGGTCTCGCCGTGCTGCCCGGCTGCGACGTGCTGCTGCCCATCCCAGCGACGGCAGTTGGCGGGGCGTTCGTGGCCGATGCGCCTGTGTACTGGAAGCCCGGCGAACTGACCAGCCCGCTCGTGACCATCCCCGCCGGCAACACGGCCTGGGTGCTCGGCCAGGATGCGTCGGGCCAATACTACAAGATCATCTGGGTGTGCGATCTGGTGTGGGTGCCCAAGGCGACGATGGGGCCGAACTACGACGCCGTGTGGAACGGCGCGCCCCTGCCGACGGGGGTGGTGCAGTAAGCGCCTATCTTCCGCTCTGAGAGACCACAACGACACAGCACAAGACTTCGGAAGTCTGCGCAGACTTCCGAAGTCTGCGTCGGAGGTATGTCGGCAGCTACCGGGCGGGATGGAGTAACTGTCTGATTCGTTGTAGGGTTAAGTGGCACGTACACGCTAGACCTGACCAGCACAGGTGAGTTTGCCAGCATCTATCTGTACGAAGGGAGCTTCGATCCGACCAACGGTATGGCGAACTGCGTCGCCGCCGACAACACCACTCCCCGCCAGATCGTGTACAGTCTCGCCCAGGGCACGGCGTACTATGTGGTTGTCTTTGACGATCAGTTCGCACAACCGGGTGGCAACTACACGGTGAAGTTCAGCGGCCCCGGCGACATCTACATTGGGGGCATAGCTGCCCCCGGCTGCGACGTGCTGCTGCCTATCCCCTCGACGGCGGTCGGCGGGACGTTCGTGGCGGACGCGCCCACCTACTGGGCACCCGGTCAGTTGACCAACCCGTTGGTAACGATCACAGCGGGCAACTCGGCGCGGGTCACCGGCATGGACGCCAGTGGGCAGTACTACCAGATCATCTGGGTGTGCGATTTCCTGTGGGTACCGGTGGGCACGCTTGGCCCCAACTACGACGCGGTGTGGAACGGCGCGCCCCTGCCCACCAATGTGGTGACCTCAGAGGCGAAGTAGCGTCAGCCTCACCCGATGATACAACGCCCCGGATGCTCTCCGGGGCGTTTAGTTTCTGCGGCAAGGCGCGCGCTAACCGCTCACCGGCACGGCGTCGCACTGGCCCTCTACCTGGAGCCACTGCGCGTTGTTGACGACCCACGCCTGTTGCGCATTGGCCCGCTGCACCTTCCACCAGCCGGAGTCGGCGCTGCGCCCGATGACCGTCACCGTCTCGCCGAGCGCGAACTGGCCGAGCCGCGCTGCGCCGGTGCCTGGCCCTTCGCGGAAGTTGAGGCTTTCTACCACGACGCGCCCCACGCAGCCCGCCACGCCGCCGGGAGCCGGTCCGCTGGCTACGCCGCTCACTTCCACGATCAGGGCGGCGGGCTGGCTGGCGGCGGGGCCGTTGAAGGCGACGACCTGGACGGTGTACGTCCCTTCGCGGTCGGGCGTCCAGGTGAGAATGGCCTGGGTCGGGCCGGACTGGCCGGGGGGCAGGGCTTTGGACGTGGCCACGCGCCCGCCCACGCTCATCAGGAAGCTGGTCGTCGTGGTGTCGGTGGCCACGGTGATGTCGAGCGGCTGGTTAGCGGCCACGCGCACGCCGCTCGCCGGCTCCAAGATGCGCACGGTCGGCGCCGGGCCGGATGTGCTTCCGCCGTCGGCGGGCCGCGCGTCCTGCGCGCCGCCGTCGAAGGTGGCCGTGCAGGCCAGCGCCGCCCCGACCAGCAAGGCCGCCGCGATCAGCGCCGGGAGGCGCGCAGTGCGCCGGGCATGGCTCATGATCTATCTCTCAACGAGGCTTACCCCACGCCCCACAGCAGCACGGCGTCGGCAGCGCCGCCGGAGGCAATTTGCGTCCCGTCCGGGCTGAAGGCGACGGCCTCCACCATGCCGCCGGCGCTCAGCGCGGCGACCTGGGCGCTCGTGCTGAGATCCCACAGCCGCACGGTCCCATCTGCTGTCGTGGTGGCGAGCAGCGTCGCCGCCGGGTTGAGGGCCAGGCCGGTCACCGCGTTGGAGCCATGTTCAAGCGTGGCCGTCAGCGCCCCGCCGCTCGTCCACACCCGCGCGATGGCGTTGCCCGCGCAAACGTCCTGCTGGCTGCTGGCCGCGATCAAGCCGGTCGCCGCGTCAACGGCCAGCCGGTCGAAGCTCGGCCCTTCGGCCAGGGTGAGCAGCGCCGCCTCCGGCGCGCCAATGTCGTAGAGCGCCACCTCGCCCCCGCCCAGGCTGCAATCCCTGGCGGCGGTGGCGATCACCAGGGTACTGTTGCTCAGGAAGCCGACGCCCGTCACCAGGCCGAAGGTCTGGATCGGGCCGATCTCAGCGCCCGTGCCCACGTCCCACACGCGGGTCAGCCCGCTCAGGCCGCCTCCGGCGTCCGGGTTCTCACTAGCGGATGCCACCCGCGAACCGTCGGGGCTGAAGGCCACGCGATCTACCGGCGCGCCGTGCGCCAGCGTCAGCAGCGACGCGCCGCTGGCCGCGTCCCACAGGCGAACTGTCCCATCCAGGCTGGCCGAGGCGACCCGGTCACCCAGCGGGCTGAAGGCGACATCCTGCACCCGGTCGTTGTGCCCGGCCAGGGTGAGCAGTTCGCTCTGCAGGTAAACATCCCACAGGCGGGCCGTCCCGTCGCGGCTGGACGAGGCCAGCAGCGTCCCCGCCGGGTTGAAGTCCAGACCGGTGATGGTGCCCCCGTGCCCCGGCATGGTGGCGATCTCGATCACTTGGCCCGCGTTGGCCGGGCTGATCGGCCCCAGGGCCATGAGGGGCTGAGCCTGCGACAGAATCTCCGGCTCAGCGACGAGCGGGCTGATGCTCTCTGTGGGCACGGCAAGCGGGGCGCTGGCCTGCTCCGGCGTATTGGTCGGTGGGGCGGGGGGCGGGTTGGTCGCCGGGCCAGGGTTCACTACCACATCGCGGTAGGCCTGGTTGTTGGCCTCGTTGCTCTCGGCGACGGTGTTCTGGTCGTCCACCGTCACCAGGATGCGGGCCACGCCCGGCGCGCGGAAGACGACGATGAAGCCGCCCGGCGCGGGCACGTCAACTGTCTGGCCGGGGGCCAGCCCCGGCACGTTGAAGTAGTCCGTCTGGCCGTCCGGTTTCAGCACGGCCACGCGGAACGGCCCGGCAGCCTGGCCGCCGCCGTTGCGCACCTGCATGGCGAAGTTGGCCTGAGCGGTGCCGCTCGCGCCAAGCTGTATTTCGGAGACGCCTTCCAGCAGCGTCAGGAACAGGTCGGGCAGGGTGGGGGTGGCCGTCGTGCCGGGCTGGGTCGGCGGCGGTGTCGCGCTGGGCACCGGCGTGGGCGAGGCTGGTACCACAGCGGGCCGGATCGCGCTGCAATCGCCCAGTTGGGTGGTGTAAGCGGCGGCGGTCCAGCCAATTGATCCCAGCCACGAGACCTGCCACCAGCGGCCATCGCTGCGGTCGGCATAGCCTACGATCAGCGGTTCGTCACCGGCGTTGAAGTTGCGCATGATGTCGTAATTGGTGCCGGGGCCGGTGCGCAGGCGCAGGCCGCCCACATTGACACGCGCCCGGCAAACCGGGTTGAAGATGGTGGCCGTCGCCTGCGGAATCATCTGTGGGGTGCCTGTGCCAGACGACAGCGCCGGCAGGACGGTGATCGTGCGCTGGGCCGGGACGCCCACTACCTGGCCGCTGTACGCTTGCACGGCCAGCACGACCGTGCCGGGGCGGTCTGGCGTGTAGTCCATCACCACTTCGACCACGGTGGGGCTGAGCGCCTCGGCGGGGAGCTGGCTGTTGACGCGCACGTTGTTGACCAGCAGCTCGACGAGCGTCACGCCCGATGGACTGGTCGCCCGCGCCCGCACCGATACCGTCTGGCCGACCGCGAGTGTCTGTCCTTCAGCCGGTTGCAGAATCTCGACGGATGGGCGTTGCAGCGGCGGGCTGGCCGTCACACCAGCGCCTCCTTCGCCGCCGATCTGCAGGGTGCAGGCCAGCGCCGCCAGGGTCAGGGCGACGATCACCCAGGCTGCGCGAAAAAGGGGGGTCCGGCTGTGCATAGCACGCTCCTCGAGCGCCGCCGTGCGGCGCGCTGGTGGGCGGGATTCTCATGTTCATCTGCATTGTAATGCAACTTGGGGCGCAGGCAAAACACTCGCGGGTGGGGGCATTCCAGATGTGGGGCGAGAGTCTCTGAACTGCTGAGACGCAGAGGGCGCAAAAAAGAACGAACGGGCAGATCAATTCAAGTCCGCACGATCTGGGTTTTGAGACCTGAGTCGGGAGTCGGGGCGTATGGCCATACGCCCCGACGGGAGAATAGCCGGTCTGATAGGAGTGGGTCTGTAGCCAGACTTCCGAAGTTTTCAAAACTTCGGAAGTCTATTGCCGCGCGGGGTGCAGCAGAGCAACGCTCCTATACTGCCTGACAGGTTTTGCACGCACCCCAGACGCGAGACTCCTGGCTCAGGACTCACCACCCGCTTACGTGCGGCGGGGCGTTCGGCAAGCCAGATCACCCATTCTGCCCCTCCCGATAGCTGATTTCATCTTCCTGGCCGTGTTCCACGACAATCTCGCCGTCATCCGCCAGCCGGATTTCCTGGTTGCCGCGTTTGGCCTTCTCCCCAGGCAGCCCGTAGAGCGCCAGCAGTTCATATTCCTTCTGAACGGCCCGGTCGGTGGCCTTCTGCGCAAAATAGCTGGCAATCATGAAAATGGATCCCACTCCAAACAGCAGCGAGACTGCAAGAGAAATCGCTCCCAGTGTCTTGTTGCCGGTGCTCAGAAGGGCGACGGCAATGAGACTCGCAATCACTCCTGTCACCAGACAGGCCCAGATCATCGCGCGCAGCTCGAATAGCTCCTGGATCTGCTTCTCACGCCGCGCCAAGTAGTCTTCATCAAACGGCTGCATACGTCTCTCCCGCAGCGAAGCGCAATCTAAATGTTCTATACGTGTCATGCGAAAATGAGTTGCAGCCCTCCACGAAAAACCCCCGCCTGGGGCGGGGGCATGATGGTCGGAAGGATGCGCGCGCTCAGTCAATCGGGTCCTTGAAGATGTAATAACGTCCCATGTCGTCGCCTTTGGCGATGCACGTTGCCAGGTCCACCTTGAACTCGTGCCCGCCGGACACCCAGCGCAGCGCTTCTTGCAGCAAGCCCTGGCCGACATAGCACACCGGGCGGTCGGCCTTGCGATTCCAGCACATCGGGCAGCGTTCCAGCGTGTAGACATACTTATCGCCGTCGTCGTGAACGTTGGAGACCTGGTCGGAGAACTGGTTGAAGATATTGGCCATGGCCGGCAGGCCGATGCGCAGCTTGGCCGCCAGCGGTAGCACCTTGAAGGCCAGGTCGCCCACGCCAGCCAGCGCCCCGAAGCCGCGCAGCGCGTCGGCGAAGGTCGCCCGGCCCGCGCGCAGCGCCAGCCCGCGCCCCCCGCGCGGCCCGTACATCTCCTCCAGCGCCACGCACAGCGCGGTGAAATAGGCGAAGTCGAACTGCTTGTCCAGGTTCTCAGGCGGATAGTTGTTGATGTATTGAGGCAAGTTCGCCAGGTGCAGAATGGCGTTGAAGCCATTCTTGCCCATGACCTCTTCGAGCGACTTGAAGATGATGCGGGCGAACTTGTTGGGGTAGTTGAAGCCGCTTGGTTCCGGTGGCATGGTGCCTGACCCTCCGCGAAATGTGCCGGTCTGGGCGGCGCCGCTGAGTGGCGCTGCGGATGTCCTGCGCTGGACACCCGCAGCTTCAGTATACGTCAATTCTGCGATAGCGCCAGAAACAATGGGTCCACGAACAAGTCGTGAACGTGTTTGTCCCCCCTATCCCCGGCCCTTCCCCCACGAGGGGGGAAGGGAGAAAAGCGGCGGGCCTGCTCCCCTTCCCTCCGCGCAGCGTGGGGGAAGGGGTTGGGGAATATCCCAGCGCCCAAGTGCCCAGCCCTAACAGGTTGTTCGTGAACCCTCGCTCTCAGCGCGCATTATCCCGATGATCGAAATTGTATTAAGATAGGGCCACTCTCTTTCTGGTGCCAGGTGTTAACCGTCACTCCTGATCGGCAGCAGACCGCCATGCGCATCCGCGACTACCGGCCCGACGACGACCCTGCGCTGATGATCCTGGAGCGTCTCAGCCCGCGCGGGCTGCCGGAGCCGTTCGTCCACTACCGCCGGCGGTTCATTGACCGCGCGGCCCTGTTTGCCGAGCATCACCTGCTGGTGGCCGAGGACGATGGCGAAGTGATCGGCTGTGTGGCGGTCGGTCTCAAGCAGACGCACGTCGGCGGGCGGGCGGTGCGCCTGGGGTACGTCTTCGACGCGCGCACACACCCGGCCTGGCGGCGGCGGGGAGTGGCGTCGGCGCTGGTCGCCGCCCTCGACGACTCGCTGCGGGCGCGCGGTGCCGATGGCCTCTACGGGCATATCGTCGCCTCGAACGTGGCCTCGCTGCACCTGTTCGCCAAGTGTGGCTACCAGCGGTTGCGCCAGTTGATCCTGCTGACGTTCCAGCCAGTCCCGGCGGTGACCCTGCCGGACTGGATGCCGCGCCATCTAGCCGACCCAATGGCCGACCAGGAGCGCGTGCGCGCCGCTCACGCCGCGCGCGATCTGTACGTGCCGGGTGTCGCCACGCGCGTGGGGGACTACGGCTTCGAGCGGTGGAGCATTGACCTGGGCGACGGGCATTGCGCTGGGCTGAGCGTTTTCGACCAGAGCTACGTCTTCCAGCAGTGGCCCGCCGACCTGCCCTTCCCCTCGCCGGAGGAAATGCGCGCCCGACGGCGGGCCAGCCTGCGCCTGTTCGATGAGGTCGGGGCGCAGCACCCGACCCTGCTGCGGGCCATCTTCGATACGCTGCGCGATCAGGCGGCAGGCGGGCGCGTGAGCAAGCTGTCGCTGCTGCTCGACCGCGCCGACCGCGTGCCCGCTTTCCTGTTCGCCGAGGCGGTGGCGCAGATGGACTATTGGATGGTCTTCAAGCGCCTGAACCCGGATTGGGTCCCTGACTGGCAGGACGCCCCGATCTACATTGACACGCGCGAGCTGTAGGGCCGTGGCTGTGCGCGCCTAAACAACGCGGCTCCCGTGTGGGAGCCGTGCCCATTCTCCGGCGAGATCGCTCAGCGCCGGGTCAGCGCGCCGGGCGAGGTCGCCTCGATAGAGGCGGGCGAGGTCGGCGCGCGATCGGCCCCC
>DYGW01000003.1:31653-39105 GCA_020724485.1 Thermoflexus sp.
CGCGCGGCTTCTTCGGCGGCTCGATCTTCCGCGACTCGCTCTCGGCGCGCTCACCCGGGGTCGCGTCGCTCGTCCAGTACCCGGTGCTCCAGCGCCTGGCGCTCGGCCCCCGCCAGCCGCGCTTGCATACTCCAGGGGCCGGTCCACGTCACCTGCACCTGCGCAAGCTGCCCGCGCCAGTCGCGCGAATCGTCGCTGAAGAAGACCAGCTTGTTCTGCGGCGTGCGCCCGCGCCACTTGCCCTTGACCTGGTCCTCGACCAGCACCTCGACTGTCTGCCCCAAATACTCTCGGTTGATCGCGGCCACGACCTGCTCCTGCAGCGCTTCCAGCGCGGCGTGACGGCGCTTCTTCTCCTCGGCGGGCACGTCGTCGGGCATGGTGCGCGCGCTGACCGTGTGCGGGCGCGGGCTGTAGCGGGCCAGGTGCACTTTGTCCAGCTTAAGCTCGGCCAGCAGGTCGTATGTCTCCTGGAACTGCGCGTCCGTCTCGCCGGGGAAGCCGACGATCACGTCGCAGTGAATGGCCACGCCGGGGATGCGCGCCCGGATGCGGGCGATCAGCTCGCGGTATTGGGCTACCGTGTAGCCGCGCCGCATCCGCGCCAGCACCTCGTCGCTGCCCGCCTGCACGGGCACCTCGATCTGTGGCATGACGCGCGGCAGTTCGGCCACCGTGTCGAGCAGTTCGTTGGTCATCCAGTTGGGGTGGCTGGTCAGGAAGCGGATGCGCTGAATGCCCTCCTGCTCGGCGGCGTCGTGGACGAGGCGCAGCAGCGCGGACAGGTCCGGGCCATCGGGCACGTCCTTGCCGTAGCGATCCACGATCTGCCCCAGCAACGTCACCTCGCGCACGCCCTGGCGGGCCAGGCTGCGCACGTGCCCCACGATCTCCCCGACCGGGCGCGACTGCTCGACGCCGCGCCGGTAGGGGATGATGCAGAAGGTGCAGGCGTGCGAGCAACCGTAGACGACCGGCACATGGGCGCTGACCAGCATCCCGCGCTCGCCCTCCGGCAGCAGGATCGCGCCGGGCGCTTCGTCGGCGAAGTCTTGCAGATGGTCGCGGGCGGCGCGGGCGGCGGCGTCCTGCGCGCGCGCTTCACCCTCAGCGGCGCGCTCGCTCAGGAAGGCGACCATCGGCGCGGGGTCGGAGGGCGGCAGGAAGACGTCCACCTGCGGCAGCTTCTCGCGCAGCCGCAGTGGGTCGCGCACGCCGACCAGGCAGCCCATCAGCCCGATCACTTTGCCTGGATCGTCACGCTTGATCTGGGCCAGCTCGCGCAGCCGCCCATACGCTTTGTCTTCGGCGGACTGGCGCACGACGCAGGTGTTGATCACCAGGATGTCGGCGTCGCCGGGGCCGGCGGCGTGATGCCCCAGCCGCTCTAGCTCCGAGGCGAGCCGCTGCGTGTCGGCGACGTTCATTTGGCAGCCCAGAGTCCAGATGTGGTAGCGCATGGAGTTCCTCGTTGCCAGGCCAGCCTGGATATTTCGCAAGAATTTTAGACAAATTCGCCGCAGAATGCCAGGGCCGTTTTTGCGGGTGTGTACAAAACCTGCCTGGTAGGGATATTGTCTGCTGCGCCCCCGGTCGCAGACTTCCGAAGTTTTCGAAAACTTCGGAAGTCTGGCCTCTATCAGGACCATTCTCCCCTGGGGCCTACGTCCCGCAATGTCTCCTGCCCGGCGTCAGGCGCTTCGCCGACACTCCCTTTGCACGCCCTCGCAGGGAGTGTGCTATGGATTGGCGTATAATAGCCTTGCCGGAGGCAATGCGATGGCCCAGGCTACCTTTCGCTTCTACGCCGAACTGAACGATTTCCTGCCGTCCAGCCGCCGCCAGGTGCCGTTTGTGCACCGCTTCAACGGGCGCGTCTCGATCAAAGACATGATCGAGTCGCTGGGCGTGCCGCACACCGAAGTTGACCTGATCCTGGTCAACGGCGAGTCGGTGGACTTTCGCTATCTGGTGCAGGACGGCGACTACATCAGCGTGTATCCGGTCTTCGAGTCGTTCGACATCACGCCGCTGCTGCGCGTCCGGCCTCGCCCGTTGCGGCAGCCGCGCTTTGTGCTGGATGTGCATTTGGGACGGCTGGCGGGTTATCTGCGCCTGCTGGGTTTCGACGCGCGCTATATGGCGGACTGCGACGACGCCACGCTCGCTGCCCTCTCGTGTGACGAGCGCCGGACGCTGCTCACGCGCGATCGTGGCCTGCTCAAGCGCCGCCAGGTGACGCACGGCTACTGCGTGCGCACGACCAACCCGCGCGAACAGGTGAGCGAAGTGTTGCGTCGCTTCGACCTCTACCGCTCGGTCGCGCCCTTCTCGCGCTGTATTCGCTGCAATGGGGTACTGGGGTCGGTTGCCAAGCAGGAAGTGGCGGATCGCCTGCCGCCGCATGTGCGCGACAATCACTACGACTTTCGCATCTGCAGCGCGTGTGGGCAGGTCTATTGGCGCGGGTCGCACTACAATCGCCTGCAGGCGCTGATTGCCCGCTGGCTGCAAGACACGCAGGGCGCGGACGAGAAGGGCGAGTGCTGAGCGACCCGCTCAGCGGCGCTGTTGGTTGCGCGCCACCACATCGGTGACTTTGCCGTGCTGGGCGAAGATCACCACCGTGTCGCCCGCCTGGACGATTGTCTGCGGCGAGGGATGCACGCTGACCGCCCCGTTGTGGCTGTGCAGCACGATGTCCATGTCCTCGGCATCTTGCAGCGCGCCGACCGTCTGGCCGTCCAGGAACGACCGGGGCGTGACTGCCAGCCGGATCATGCTGTAGTCCACGCCGTTGATCTCCAACGTTTGGGTGATCTCAATGCCGAGCGCGGCTGAAGCGAAGGCTGGTGCCGCCAGGTCGGTCGCGCTGAGCACCGCCTCGACGTTCATGAAGTGGCGAATCTGCGCGGCGAAGCGATCTTCCCACATGCGCACGACGATGCGAATGTTCGGGTTGAGATCGCGGGCGCGCATGGTCACTTCCAGGTTCATATGGTCGTTCGACGTACAGACGATCAGCGACTGCGCCTGGCGGATGCCCGCCGTTTCCAGCGTCGCGGGCAGCCGACCGTCCCCGGCAACCAGCGGCACGCGCAGCCGGCCAAGCTCGTCCCGTTTCTCCGGCTCGATCTGGCGATCAATGGCGACCACTTCAAAGCCCATCGTCACCAGCGAGCGGACGACGCGCGTGCCCAGGTGCCCCACACCCAGCACGATCACATGGTTGCTGTAAGTGGATGCCACAGCTTCCTCCCAGGAATTGCTTTGCGCGCCGCTGTTGAAAAACAGGTTGATGAAGTCGAACACGCCGCGCGCGGCGACATAGGCCCCGATCAGGGGCATGGCGTACCAGAAAGCGACAAGCTGCGCTTCGCGCGGGATGTCGCCCGGCGTCTCGACGATCATCAGCGCCAGCATGGTGTAGGGCAGGTCTACATAGGGGATGCGCTCGTAGCCAGCCCGCACCCATAGCTCGCCGTACAGCCAGCCCCCGGCGAAGACAGCCGCCAGCAGCACGCCGATCGGCGTCCGAAACTCGCGCAGGATCACGCGCAGGTTGCGCCATGCTGCGCGGGCCAGACGCGCCTGGCGACTCACCCGCCGCGCGCGGACCTGAGGGGCTACGAACTGGGATCGCGGCACGAGATGTGATCCTCAGGGAGCTTGCTCACCAACACGCCCCGCAGAAGCAGGCGCGCGCAGCGTAGCGCGAACGCAAGAAACGCGACAGATTGATCGAGCGCAGGGTAGGGCGCTGGCTGCCAGGATGGTGATGCCCATAGCGCGCGCTCATTCCAGCACGATCACCCGCCACCCTGATGAGTCTAGCGAATCTGGGAGAAGACGCCAGGGGCACATGCCGACCCGCGTGCGGTTCTCATTCGCCAGCAGGCAGGTGCCGCTCGCCGAATGTCTTGATGGCCTCGATGATCGGCAGCAGCGCCTCACCTTTCTCGGTCAGGGCGTATTCCACGCGCGGCGGAATCTCGGCGAACGCCCGGCGCGAGATCAGGTTAGCCGCTTCGAGCAACTTCAGACGCTGCGAGAGCGTCTTGGGGCTGATGCCCCTCAGGGACTCCTCCAGCTCGCCGAAGCGCCGGCTGCCGTGCGTCAGGTCGCGCACGATCAGCAGCGTCCAGGTGTCACCGATCAGGGCGGCAGCGCGGGCGATGGGACAGTGATCGGGAGGGTGGTGGGCCATGGTGCGTGATCCTGTCTATTAGAGTTTCATTGGAAGTTGCCTGGCGTTCTTGACAAAACGTGTCTTGTTTTATACTTTATATTATATAGTTACTTCCACTCAGGAAGTATAACAGTAAACAGTCTGTCGTCAAGCTACCAGGAGGAAAACACATGACGGACGCACTCTTTCTCATCGGACGGATCGTGCTCGGCCTGTTCTACCTGTTCAACGCCACCAACCACATCTTTAAGCTCAAGGCTATGGCGGGCTATGCCCAATCTAAGGGGGTTCCATCGCCTACGCTGACCACGCTGGGCACGGGCATCATGCTGCTGCTCGGTGGCCTGAGCGTGATGTTGGGTGTGTACCCGGACGTGGGAGTGGCGCTGCTGGTCATTTTCCTGGTTCCGACAGCGTTCATTGTGCACAATTTCTGGACTGCCAGTGACCCGCAAACCCACATGATGGAGATGGTGCAGTTCATGAAGGATATCGCGCTGGCTAGTTCGGCGCTCATGTTTCTGGCTATCCCAGAACCCTGGGCGCTGTCTCTCGCTTAGGCGGAACGTTTCAAGGGTAGGCAGAGGTCGCTGCGCGCGTCGCGCAAGCGGCCTCTGGCGCATTTACGGCCAGGGTTCCAGCCAATATTCGCCCGGCTGGCCCTCGGCCACCCAGCCTTCCAGCCGCTCCGTGCGCACCAGCCACCAGCGCCACTGGCGCGTCGTATCGCACACCGGCCCCGACACAACCGTGAATTGTCCCCCCGGCTGAATTATGCCGATGACGTTGCCCGTCTCAACGCGCGGCGCGCTGCGCACGCGGCTGGGATCGGGCGGCGTATAGGTGATGCGTCCTGTCTGGCCGGGCACCAAGCGCGGCGGTAGCGCCCCAGGGCACGACGCCGGCCCTGTCTCGAACGGCTCGATCCAATACGTGCCGTTCTGCCCCTCGCCAATCCAGCCTGTCCACAGCCCGCTGTGGTCGTAAACCTTGATCTCCCACCAGGCGATGCTGCTGGCGCACTCCGGCCCGGCGATGACCTCGAACATCTGCCCCGGTGGAATCTGGCGGAGGCGCGGGCCGTCCGTGCCCGGCGCGCTGCGCACATTGGTATCCAGCCTCGGGTAGAGCGTCGTGCGTCCGCCTTCGCCCACCTCCATGCGAAAAGGCATCTGGTTGCACAGCACGGGGCCGGTCGGCGTCGGCGAGGGGGTAGGGCGCGGCGTGCGCGAAGGCGGAGGCGTCCGCGTGGGGCTGGGCGTGTGGGTGGCGGTTGCTGTGGGCGAGGGGGTCGCCGACGGCGTGAGCGTGTGGGTGACGGTCGGCGTGTCCGTCCAACTCTCGGCGGTCTGGGTCAGGCGCAGGGCGAGCAGCGCCTCTGCCGTCGCCTCGATATTGGGCGTGGGCGTGTCCGTCCAGCTTTCGGCGGTCTGGGCCAGGCGCGACGCCAGCAACGCTTCCGCCGTCGCGTCGAGATCGGGCGTCGCCGACGGCGTGAGCGTCACCGTGGGAGTGTCGGTCGGGCGCGCGGTTTCGGTGGGCGACGGCGTGGCGGTGGGCGACGGGGCGGGCGTATCCGTTGCCGTCGGGGAAGGCGTGACGCTGGGCGTCTGGCTCGCTGCCGGTGTGGGGCTGGCGATGCCATCGCTCAATGCGCCGCTGCCCGTCGGCGTGCGCCCCGGTAGCGTGGTGATCGGATCGGCGCGCGGCGTGTCGCCCGGCGTGTGGACGATCAGTCCGCTGGCCGGGGTGGGCGAAGGCAGGGCGGCGATGGCCGCCGCCGTCTGGGTGCCCGCCGCGTCACGCTGGGGCACGCTCTCGCTGTCATCGCCGCCGAGCGCAACGAACGCAAGGATCACCCCCGCGACAATTGCCAGCCCCAGCAGCGCGCCCGCGACCAGCCAGCCGCGCCCGCGCCCGCGCGCCTGGCTGCCGTGCAGCGCGGCAGTGTCGCCGGTCCACGAGCGGTCGCCCAGCGAGTCCCCCGGCGGGGAAGTGGGCGGCACCGGCGGCGGGACTGTGCCCGCCCGCGTCCCGGCGGGCGGTGTCACCCGCCCGATCTGCTCTGGCGTGGCGCGCGGCAGCGGCTTGTCGCTTACAGTGGGCGGCAGCGCAGCAACGATTGCCGCGAAGCTGTCCGCCATCTGCCGAGCGGACTGAAAACGCTCGCCGGGCAGCTTGGCCAGCGCGCGCAGCACGACCTGTTCCAGGGTCGGCGGCAGGGCGGGGTTGATCATGCTGGGCAGGGGCGGGGGCGTGTCGAAATGCTTGTACATCATGCCGAAGGGCGTCTCGGCCTGGAAGGGCAGCGCGCCCATCAGCATCTCGTAGAGGATCACGCCCAGGGCGTAGATGTCGGTGCGCGCGTCCACTGGCTCGCTGCGCCACTGCTCCGGGGCCATGTAGGCGGGCGTGCCCATCACGCTGCCGGTCGCCGTCAGGCTGTGCGCGCTGGTGGTCGTGCCGGCCAGCATCTTGGCGATGCCGAAGTCGGTCAGGTAGACGTTGTCCATCTCGTCAAGCAGGACGTTGTTGGGCTTGAGGTCGCGGTGGACCACGCCGCGCTGGTGCGCGTATTCCAGTGCCGAAGCGATCTGGGTCAAGAAGCGGTTGGCCTGGCTGATGGACAGCGTGCTGGCGCGCAGGCGGTCGCTGAGGATGCCGCCCTCGACATAGCGCATGACCAGGTAGATGTGCTCGTCGCTGCGCCCGAAGTCAATCACGGGCAGGATGTGCGGGTGCTGCAGCCGGGCGATAACTCGCGCCTCGCGCTCGAAGCGAGCGACGAACTCGGCGTTGTGACTCAGCGCCGCCGACATCACCTTGATGGCGACATCGCGGTCCATAGACACCTGGCGCGCGCGATAAACGCTGGCCATCCCGCCCCGGCCAATCAACTCGCCGAGGTGGTATTGGCCCAGCATGTGGCCGCTTAATTCTGCCATGAAGCTTGCTCCGGTGGGCACAGTGACGTGCTCATAGCATAGCTACAAGGCGGGGCAGGGGCAAATCGGGGCACGGTCGCGTCAGAATCTGCGCCCGCCAGCCGGTTGACCTCACCCCCTGGCCTCGCTACGCTCGGCCTTTCCCCCGCTCCACAGCGGAGCGGGGGTGAGGTCACGTAGGGGCGTATTGCAATACGCCCCTACGGGCGCAGCAGAGCAACGCTCCTATACTGCCTGACAGGTTTTGCACCCCCGCCGAGCGGGGGTCCACGAACAAGCTGTTAGGGCTGGGCACTTGGGCGCTGGGATTGCCCCCCA
>DYGW01000229.1 GCA_020724485.1 Thermoflexus sp.
ACGAGACATAGCCTACAGCCGGGACGGCACGCACCTGATCTCGTGCAGCGCGCTCATGGCGGCCAGGCAACCTGCCGGGACTATACGTCTGTGGGATGCGCGCACAGGTCAGCCCATGCTAACCATCCCAAGCGGCAGCACCTCAGCGATAGCCGTCAATCCAGACGGCACCATTCTCGCTTCCGGCAGTAGCGAGGAGGATGGAACGGTCTCCCTGTGGGACGCTGCGTCGGGCGAAAGCCAGGCCACGTTGACCGGCCACACCGATTACGTGTCAGATGTCGCCTTCAGTCCGGACGGGACGGTGCTGGCTTCTGCGAGCGGAGACGGCACCGTGCGCCTGTGGAACACGGCTACAGGCCAGCCTATCCGCGTGCTCGAAGGACATGGCGCTTCGGTAGTGGCGGTCGCCTACAGCCCGGATGGAACTACCCTCGCCTCCGGTGGCGAAGATGGGACGGTGCGCTTGTGGGATGCCGCCACGGGCGATCTGCGGATGACCCTGAGCGGTCATACTGGCCGTGTGCTGGCAGTAGCATTCAGCGCTGATGGCGCGCGTCTGGCATCGGGCGGGGCAGACGAGACGATCCGCCTATGGGACGCCACAACGGGCGCACCGCAGGCAGTTCTGGAAGGGCACAGCTTCGTAGTGTGGGATGTCGTCTTCAGCCCGGATGGGACACGACTCGCCTCCGCTGGTGATGATGCCACTGTGCGGATATGGGACGTGACCGGCTGACAGGCAAACCTCTCGGCCAGGGAAGAACACAGGGCGCGCCGCGCGGCACGCCCTGCTCTCCCTCCAGTCGCTTAACCGGCGGCGCTCAATAGAGACCCACGTTCATCGCCACCTGTTGCGCCTTGCTCAGATCGCTCACGTCGAGCACAAGCTGTCCGGTCATAGTGATGTACACGGCGTTAATGTTGATCCCGGCGTTGGCCAGCGCGCGCGCCAGCCGGGCCAACGCCCCCGGCTGGTGCACCTGCCCGACGAAGAGCACATTGTTGGTCGTGTAGTCGAACCCTGCGTCTTTCAGCGCCTCGATGGTAGCGTCTGGGCTGTCGGTGACGAACTGCACGACTCCTTGCCCGGTGCAAGGAGAGGCATGGATAGCCAGGATGTTGACGGCGTTCTGCGCCAGCACCTCAGTCAGGTCGGCCAAAGCGCCGGGGCGATCCTGGATGACAATCGTGAATTCCGTGGCCATGTTGCCCTCCTTGTCTCGGTGCGTAGCAACGCCGGCCTCACTCCCTTTACTTCAAGTATAGGGCAAGATGCGTCTGGCGAAAACCAGGGAGCAGCACGAATACTGGACCAAGCGCCCCTTCCCCCGGCTTGTGCAAACCGGCGACTGGTGCGAGAATGCGCTACAGAGGGACATTGTAACGGGGGCGGACAATAGGGGGTCAGTGTGCCGGTGACTGACGCGCCTGCTGGCATCGCGTCAGACTACGATCAATGAGGAGCCGCATGAACTACCAACGTGAGGTGCTGCATCATCTGATCACCCGCGCCCTCAAGCGCAATACCTTCACTGCCAACCAGGACATCGCCGTCTTCGTGCTGGGCAAAGACGTGCTGCTCTACGGCACGGTCACGCACCCTGATCTCATCCCCGAAGCAGTCGCGACGGTCGAGGCGGTGGCTCCTTTTCTGCACGTACACAGCTACCTGCGCGTCTACGGCGCGCACGCTCCAACGTCCGGCTAGCTTGGGGCGCTCGCCTCCCAGAACCACCACCGCCCGTTAGTCGAGCACCTGGGCATAGCGCAGCGCGATGATGATGCGCTTGTGCGCCGGGTAGCTGGCTGGCTGGAAGCGGCTGCCGGTCAGCACCTCGTAGACGCGCTGGTAACGCTGGCTGACGGTCACGATCATGTCTTCGGGCAGCGGGGGAAGCGCGTCGCCTTCGCTGTAGCCCTGCCCCTGGTACCACTGGCGGATGAGCTCCCGGTCGAAGTTATCCGGCTCTGCGCCCTCTTCAAAACGCTCGTCGTAGGTGTCGGCGCGCCAAAAACGGCTGCTGTCGGGCGTATGTAGCTCGTCAATCAGCACCAGGTCACCGTTGAGGTCCAGCCCAAACTCATACTTACTGTCCACCAGGATCAGGTCGGACAGGATGCAAAGCTGCCGTCCGCGCAAGAATAGCTTGAGCGCCACCGTACGAATGCGCTCCCACAGCGCGGGCGATACGCCCGCCGCGATGACTTCGGCATCGGTCAGGGGGGACTCGTGGGCGCGACCGAACACCTTCGCCGTCGCGGTGACAATGGGATGCGGCAACTCCTGGTTCTTGCGCAGCCCGTCGGGGAAGGTGATCCCGTAAATGGTGCGCTTGCCCGCCTCGTACTGCGTCCACAGGCTGGTCGGCGTGATGCCGCTGATGAAGCCGCGCACGATGACCGCGATGGGCAGCGGGTTGGCCTTGAGCACGATGGTCACGTTGGGGTCGGGCACGTCAATGACATGGTTGGGCACGATGTCGGCAGTGTGCTCAAACCACCAGTTGGTGAGCTGGTTGAGCACCTGCCCCTTGTACGGCACCTGCCCGACATGCTGGTTGAAGACCGTACAGCGGTCAGTCGCCACTACCACACGCCGCCCGTCGGGCAGCTCGTAGTTATCGCGCACCTGGCCGCGCTCCAGCGTCAGACCGGGCAGATCAAGCGACTCCAGAGCACCGGGAATTGCGCGGCGAATCTGTGCGGGCCTTAACATCGTCACCATCCTCTGCCGTGTGCTGTCACTGCTGCAGGCCAGGCAGTTCCACCCGTTCTGGCGGGACACCGGTTAGGTGGTCTTCCTGGCAGCCTCGCCTCCTTATGTCCCCTACGCCACCAATCATAATGCCGAATTCGCGATAGGGGAAATCAGCCAGCCGGACAATTATTCGGCATTTTCGCTATTCATGTCCATCTTACCTGTTTGGCTACAGGCGCACCCACATGCTATAATTCAGGATAGAACGACGAGCATCACCGCGCGTTTCCACGCCCATGTTATCTGTTTATTAGTCTGGCGTCATTGGGTGAGAAGTGGAAAGGGGAAACGCGATGGACTGCCGTCATAACGACCCGATCATCTCGCTGACGCTGTGGATAGACTGGGCGAACCCGCTCTGGCTGTGGTTCGTCGGCGTGATGGGATCGTTGGCTGCTGCTGTGCTGCTGGTCGCCGTGCGTTAACGGAGAATACGGAAACGAGGGTACCTCAGAAAGGCCCTTCGTTTCCTGACGCGGCAGCAGCCGTGCCCGTACTCTTTACAGCAGGCTGCCCCCGCCGTCCACAACGAGAGTCTGCCCGGTGATGAACGACGCGCCATCCGAGCACAGGAACAACACGGCGCTGGCGACCTCGGCGGGCTGCCCGGCCCTGCCCAGTGACACGGATGAGGCAGCGTTATCCTCCGGCGCGGGCGCGATATTCGCCGCGCAGACGGCGTTGACGCGCACGCCGTGCCCGGCCAGCTCGCGCGCCGCCTGCCGTGTGAGGCCGATCACACCGGCGTGACCGGCAGCCAGGGGGGCCGCCTTCTCGCCCGACACCAACACGCCAGTCGTGCTGGTGACATTGACGATGACCCCGCCGCCTTCGTCAGCCATGACGCGCCCGGCAAGCTGCGTGCAGAAGAAAGCGCCGCTCAGGGTAATCTCGACGGCGCGCCGCCAGTCGTATTCATCGAGGGCCAGCAGGGGAGCGCGCCTGGCGACGCTCGTCGCATTGATCAGGATGTGCAGTCCGCCGAACGCCTCGCGCGCCGCCTCGATCATAGCCGCCGCCTGGAAGCGGTTGGAGACATCGCCCGTCCAGGCAGTGGCCTGACCCCCCTCATCGCGGATCAGCGCAACTGTCTCGTCGAGGCGATCTGGGTTGACATCAGCGGCGCACACGGCGGCGCCAGCGTGAGCCAGGGCGACGGCAATGGCGCGTGGAATGTCGCGCGCCGCGCCTGTGACGATGGCTACCCGCCCGCTGAGGTTGACCGAGAAGGTGCTCATGGGGTTCTCTCCCGCGCAAACAAACAGGAGCAGCGCGCTGGCTGCCCCTGTTACGTGGTGATGCTGGTCTGTGCTCGCCTAGGCGATGGTCACGCTCTCGTCCAGGTACACGTCCTGAATGGCGTTCAGAATCTCGACGCCCTCGTTCATCGGGCGCTGGAACGCCTTGCGCCCGCTGATCAGGCCCATACCACCGGCGCGCTTGTTGATCACAGCAGTGCGCACAGCCTGAACCAGGTCGTCTTTGCCCGACGGGCCGCCGCTGTTGATCAGACCGATGCGGCCCATGTAGCCGTTAGCCACCTGGTAGCGGCACAGATCAATCGGGTGATCGCTACTCAGTTCGCTGTACATCTTCTCGTGGTATTTGCTGAAGCCGATGGCCTTGAACCCGCCGTTGTTCTCCGGCAGCTTCTGCTTGACGATGTCCGCCTCGATAGTCACGCCGAGATGGTTGGCCTGGCCGGTGAGGTCGGCGGCTACGTGGTAATCTACGCCGTTGTGCTTAAAGGCCGAGTTGCGCGTGTAGCACCATAGGATGGTCGCCATGCCCATCTCGTGCGCCACCTTGAACGCCTCACTGACCTCGACGATTTGGCGGGTTGACTCCTCTGAGCCAAAGTAGACCGTCGCGCCAACGGCCACCGCGCCCATGTCGTAAGCCTGCTCGATCTGGGCGAAAAAGACCTGATCGTACTTGGCCGGATAGGTCAATAGCTCGTTGTGGTTGAACTTGAGCACAAACGGAATCTTGTGCGCGTACTTGCGCGCAACCGACCCCAGCACGCCGAGCGTCGAGGCGACAGCGTTGCAGCCGCCTTCGATGGCCAGCTCGACGATCTTCTCCGAGTCGAAGTAGATCGGGTTCGGGGCGAAGGACGCGCCCGCCGTATGCTCAATGCCCTGGTCTACCGGCAAGATGGACAGGTAGCCGGTGCCCGCGAGGCGTCCGTGATCGAACAACTGTTGGAGGCTGCGCAGCACAGGCGTGGGCCGGTCTGACTGCATGAAGATGCGGTCTACCCAATCCGGGCCGGGGATGTGCAGCAAGTCTTTGGAAATGGTCTTGCTGACGTGGCCGAGCAGGTACTCGGCGTCTGCCCCAAGAAGGGACTCAACATTGATTGCGCTAACCGAAGTCATGTCTGGCTCTCTTTCTGCACTGACCGAGTGTGATTTTGGCATTAACCCTCAATGATCACCGATAGTGGCCAGAAACGGTATGGCCATTCATCATAGTTCGAGGGGTCAACTGACACTCACCGTACAATCGAGGAAATCATAACACGCCGCGCGCCGGACGCAAGGCTGTTTCGCGCTGCCCACCAGGGCAATCGCGTCTTAATCTGCCGCGCATCAGCCGGTTGACCTCACCCCCGCTCGGCGCTAACGCGCCTCACTTCCCCCTCTCCGTAGCGGAGGGACGGACATATTAGACAGTGTTGATATAGCGTAA
>DYGW01000230.1:0-1979 GCA_020724485.1 Thermoflexus sp.
TTCATGACTTGTTCGTGGACCCCCGCCGTGCCGCCGCTCTCGCCAACCTGGGCGTGTTGGGTTATACTTCCCCGTCGTCAGTCCCTTGTTCGGCCACCACCTGGGAGAAATTCTATGCCACATCTCCGGCTCGATGGCGGGCGTGTAGTCGAGTTCCTTGTCGGCTTGCTCAACACGCCCAGCCCCACCGGTTACTCCGTCGAGGCCGTTCCCTATGTCGAGGAGGCTTTCGCGGGCCTGGGGATTCCCGATCTGGCCCTAGAACACACCACAAAAAGCGCGCTCGTCATCCGCTGGCCTGGTGAGCGCCACGACGCCCCGCGCGGCCTGACCGCCCATGTGGATACGCTGGGTCTGATGGTCAAAGAGGTCAAGCCCAGTGGCCGGCTCAAGCTGACCCAACTGGGCCACTTCATGTGGAACGCGGTCGAAGGTGAGGGCGTGACCGTCCGCACCGCGGATGACCGGCGATTGCGGGGCACGGTGCTGCCCGTTCAGGCGAGCATCCATATCCACCACGAGGCCGGCGATGAGCCGCGCAGCGAAGAGACGATGGAGGTACGTCTGGACGCGCGCACGCGCAGCGCCGATGAAACGCGCGCCCTCGGCGTGGAGGTGGGCGACTTTGTCTTCCTCGATCCGCGCGTTGAGGTGAGCGAGGAGGGCTTCATCCGCTCGCGTCACCTGGACGACAAGGCGGGAGTTGCTGCTATTTACGGTGCATTCTGCGCTCTGCGCGAGGCTGGGCTGCGCCCCGCTCAGACGACCACTGTGCTGATCGCCACCTATGAGGAGGTCGGGCACGGCGGCGCGGAGGGTCTTCCGGCGGGCCTGCATGAGCTGGTCGCAGTGGACATGGCTGCTGTGGGGGAGGGGCAGAATTCGGACGAGTTCAGCGTGGGCATCTGCGTCAAGGACGCGCGCGGCCCGTACCACCTCGCGCTGACGCAGAAGCTGCGGGCGCTCGCCCGCGACGCGCACATTCCCTACAAGCTGGACATTTACCCGCACTACAGCTCGGACGGAGAAGCCTACTGGTTCAGTGGGGGGACGGGGCAGGTCGCGCTCATTGGGCCGGGCGTGGATGCCTCGCACGCTTACGAGCGCACGCACCAGGAAAGCATCGTGCACTGCGCCCACCTCATCGCCTACTATCTGCTTGCCTGATCGCCCGAAGGAGCGCACGATGCCGGTTCGCGGCGTGGTCTTCGACATGGGGGGCACTCTGCTGCACTACAACGCCCCCGATGCCACCTGGGAAGAGACCGAGAAGGCGGGCGCTCGCCCCGTCTATGCCCTGCTGCGCGACGCTGGCTACTCCCTGCCGCTGGAGGACGAGGCATTGGCGCGCGCCTGGCAGCACGCGCTGAACCTGTGGAGCAGCATCGCTACGGCGAACGTCAAAGACCTCAAGCTGCATCGCCAGATCAGGCATGTCGCCGCGCTGTGGGGACTCACCGATCTGCCGGATGACCTGGTGGAGCGAGCGGGCCTCGCTTATATGGGGGCTATCCGGGCGCACGTGTACCCGCTCGAAGGCGCGGCAGATACGCTGGCCGCCCTGCGCCAGCGGGGGTTGCGCGTTGGCCTGGTCTCCAATACGCATTGGCCGGGCCGCTACCACCTGGATGATTTGGGGCGGTTCGGGCTGCTGCCCTACCTGGAGCACCTGGTCTTCTCGGCGGATGTCGAGGCGTGGAAGCCGGGCTGTGAGGTGTTCGCGCTGAGTCTCGATGCGCTGGGTCTGGCCCCGGAAGAAGCTGTCTACGTGGGCGACAGCCTGTATTTCGACGTGTGGGGGGCGCAGCAGGCGGGCCTGCGCGCCGTCTGGATCGAGCAGCGGCACCGCTGGATGCCGGACGGGTTGGAGGCGACGCCCGATGCGACCATCCAATCGCTCGCCCAGTTGGTGGCCGTCGTAGAACAGTGGCGCTGACCGCGCCCCGCCCTGAAACGAGCAACACATGACACTACAGCCA
>DYGW01000230.1:1989-5435 GCA_020724485.1 Thermoflexus sp.
CCACAAGACACGCCCTCTGCACCGGCTCCGCCGAAGACGCGCCGCGCCGCGCCCGGCGAGCGGCAAGTGCGCCTGCGCGGGTGGCTGATTGCCGTCAGCATCCTGGGGATCGTGCTCGCCGCCGCCGCCGCGTTCTACCTGCTGCGGCCCCTCGACGCGCCGATTCCAGAAGGCGCTGGCGCTCAATACGCGGGGCTGGAGCAGGGCGTCACAGCGCAGGGTTTCCCGCGCCTGGGCAGCCCCGACGCCCCCGTGCTCGTCGAGGACTTTTCCAGCTTCGCCTGCCCGCACTGCCGCGAGTTCCACGAAGGGCAGTTCGTCGCCCTGCTGGATGCCATCGCCGCCGGGGAAGTCCAGTTCGTGCTCGTCCCCGTGCCGCACATTGGCTGGGGGGCCAGGGAAGCGGCCAAAGCCACGCTGTGCGCTGGCGAGCAGGGCCAGGCGTGGACGATGGTAGACGTGCTGTTCGACTGGCAGCGGCGCTTCCTGACTTCCACCTTCGACGGGCGGCGCATCCGCAAAGGAGTGGAAGCGTTGGGCCTGGACATGGCCGCCTTCGACGCCTGTATGCGCGGCAGCGCCGTGCAGGACGTGCTCGACCGCGCGCGGGCGGAGTTCGACCGGCGCGGGCTGACTGGCACGCCGAGCTTTTTCATCAACGGCCAGAAGGTGCAGGATTACCGCGAGTTCGAGGCTTTCGGGGCCGGTTATGATAGCACGGAGGCCCCGTCCTCATGAGCGAGATGGCGCAGGACATCATTGTTGACGGGCACCTGGATATCGCCTGGAATTATTTCAATCACGGGCGCGACTTCCTGCAGAGCGCCTGGGCGCGCCGCCGCCAGGAGACTGACCCCGTCTTCATCGAGCGTCATGGCCGCAGCATGGTCGGGCTGCCGGAGTTGCTCCTGGGCCGGGTAGCGGTCGTCTGTGCGTCCATTTTCGTCGCCCCGGCCTGGTCTAAGCTGCACCCCGACGAGAAGGTGCTCTACGAGACGCCTGCTGACGCTGCCGAGTGGGGCCTGCGCCAGATGGATTACTACCACCGTCTGGCCGACAGCGACCCGCGCATCCACCTGATCCGCACGCAGGCCGACCTGGACGCTGTGCTGGCTACCTGGCGCGACGGCAGCGGGGTGGGGGATCACCGTCTGGGCGTGATCATCTCGATGGAAGGGGCCGACCCCATCCTGGAGCCGGAGCAGCTTGAGGAATGGTACGCGCGCGGCCTGCGGGCCGTTGGCCCGGCCTGGTCGCAGACGCGCTACAGTGGCGGCACGAAGGCGCTCGGCCCGCTGACCAAGCTGGGCCGGGCGCTGCTGGAAGTAATGGCCGGCCTGGGCGTGGTGCTCGACTTGGCGCACATGGCCCCGGAAGCGTGCGCCGAGGCGCTGGATCGCTACGATGGCCCGCTCTATGCCAGCCACGCCAACCCGCTGCGCTTCCGCCCCGACCGCCCCGACCGCAACATCTCCGACGAGATCGTCCGGCGCATCGCCGAGCGCGATGGCGCGGTTGGCGTCATGCCGTATAACCTGTTCCTGGTACCAGAGTGGCGGGCTGGTGACCGCAAAGATGCGGCGACGATGGACACGGTGATCGCCGCCATAGACCACGTGTGCCAGCTCACCGGTAGCGCGCGCCATGTGGGAATTGGCAGCGACTTCGACGGCGGGTTCGGCGCGGCGTCAACGCCCGCTGAGTTCGAAACGTCGGCGGACCTGTGGGCGATTGGCCAGGCGCTGGCCGCGCGCGGTTATGCGCCTGCGGACGTGTCCGCCATTCTGAGCGGCAATTTTCTGCGCATCCTGCGCGCCGGGCTGCCAGCGTAGCAGCAGGTGACTATGGAACGCACCAGCGAGATCAGCATCAGCATCGGCGCTTTGGGCGTGGTGATCACGCTGATCGGCCTGTTCCCCGGCATCATCGGGCTGGAGGCAGCCGAGGGCGTTGGCGTGCTGCAAGTGCTGGTCATCCTGCTGGGTTTCACCATTCTGTTCACCAGCGCCTACTTCTTCGCCAAGAAGACTTTCTACTCCGGCCAGCCCTCGACTCTCGCCCAAGACATCGGCATCCGCCTGACCATGACCGGGCTGCTCATCGCGGGCGCGGCGGGCCTGGCCGACGTGTTGGGTTTTGGCAGCCACCCTTCCACGCCCGGCAGCCGCCCGATGCTGGGGCAGCTGCAAGCGCTGGCCTTCCTTGGCGGGATTCTGCTTGCGTCGTCCGGGGTGGCCATCTACGCGCTGTTTGGGCCGCCGCCGGAGAACGATGGGCCGAGCGCCGATTCCGGCAGCGACGGCTTGCCGCCGGCGGGCAGGTAGCCTATACGCCGGGGGCCTGCTGGCGGGGCGGGCGGACGAAGGTGAAGTACGCCGCCGCGCCCATGATCAGCGCATCGGCCACGATCCAACCCAAAGCCCAGGCCGCCGCCGGGCCGCCGAACTCATCGGCCATGGCGCTGGCGTCGTTGAGCGGCAGGAGCGAGCCAGGCATGGTCACGATCCGGAGCAGCACCCAGGCATCGCTGATCGCTTGCAGCCCGATCAGGAAGGCCAGAAAGGTCAGCACGACTAGCACGGCGTCACGGCGGGCGCGCAGGCCCAGCGCGATCAGCAGCAGGGCGCTGGCCAGGCCGACGAGCACGCCCAGCACGCGCCCCTCGCTGGCGAACCAGGCGAACAGCATGCCGCCCGCTACGGCGACGCCTGCCCCGGCCCAGCGGCCCCGGGCGGTCTCGCGGGTGAGCAGCAGGTAGGCGGCGGCGACGAGCACGACCGCCAGGAGTCCCATCTCCAACGACGACAGCCGCGCCGGGCGCAGCCCGGCATAGGCGAGGGTCAGAATAGCCAGGAAGACGCCCACGCCGACCGCCACGCGACCGGGTTTCTGTGTCCGGTGGGTCAAGGTTAGCAACCCCGCGCCGAAGAGGGCTGTGCCCAGGTACCCGGCCTGGATGATCACAAAGGGCGACCCGTCGCGCGTGTAGGCCAGCCCTGCGCCGCGACTGGTCACTTCGAAGCGCAGGAAGTCACCGCCGGTTAGCTCGGCGGCGAGTCCGTGAGCTAGCTCGTGGATCATGGTGACGAAGAGGCGGAAGGGCACCATGAGCAGGTAGAGCTCCTGGACCTGCCACAGCACGAGGGCTACGACGAAAGCTGCCGAGGCCAGCGCCAGATCGCGCCGCCGGTCGGGTGAGTGGGGGGATTCGCGCATCATGATCGTACTGGCTCCCGGCGTAATCGCCTGGACGGGTTCTGAGTGATGAGTCAGGGGTGAGGAGTCGTGAAACTGGTCGGGTGCGTGCAAAGGTTGTCAGCGAATCGCTTGACGCCGGGGCATAGACCTCACCCGGGTCCACGAACAACCTGTTAGGGCTGGGCACTTGGGTGCTGGGATTGCCCCCCATTCCCCACCCCCTTCCCCCACGCTGCGCGCAGGGAAGG
>DYGW01000231.1 GCA_020724485.1 Thermoflexus sp.
TGGCGTCGCGCGCTGCCCGCTACGCCTAGCGTGCGGAGTTCATAACACGCTCTAGCGCCACCAGCGCCCGCCCTGCCCCGCTTACTGATACGCTGATTGCTGGCGGCTGATGGCTATTCTCACAGGAGGTATTGCAACACGATGGCTTCACTTCTGCAGAAAATCAACACACTCATCTCGGCCAACGTGCACGCGCTGGTGGACTCGGCGCTGGAAGCGAACTCGGTCAAGGTGATGGACGAGTATATCCGCCAGGCCGAGCGCAACCTGGACGCGCTCGACGACCAGGCGGCCACCGTCGGCGGCACGGTCAAGACGCTCAAGCGCAAATATGAGGAGTTCGCGGCGGCGGCGGAGAAGCTCGACCGCGACATTGACACGCTGCTCATGCGCGGCAAGGCCGACCTGGCGACGGCGGCCCAGGCGGAGCTAAACCAGAAGCAGGCGCTCGCCCAGGAGTATTACGAGCAGTGGCAGGTGCAGGAAAAAGAGTACCGCCGGATGCTCGACGCCAAGCTCAAGCTGGAGGCCAAGCTGACCACGATCAAGCAGGAGCGCGAGCACCTCAAGGCGCTGCTGGAGTTGGTCGAGGCCAAGGAAATGACGACCAAAGCCTTCAAGAGCCTCGACGACCTGGCCGGCGTCGGCGACGACGACGTGCAGCGCCTCGGCGAGCAGATTCGCGCCCGCCTGGATCGTGAAGAAGCGCGCATGGAGATGGCCAGCGCCGACCTGCGCGAGCAGATTGACGAGGCCATCGGCATGTCCGAGATCGAGCTTCAGCTTGAGGAGCGCCGCCAGCGCCTCGGCCTGGGCGGGGCGAGCGGGGGCTAGGCCAGCGCAGGGGGTGCTGTCGCAACCGCTGCGCGCGACATGCGTATCAGGAGATGAGGGGCGTATGGCGCTATACGCCCCTGGCTGTCTGTGGCAAGGCCAGCAAGGATCGCCGATGTCGAAGATAAAAGAGGAGATGCGCGGGCGCGCCTGGCGCACCATGCTCAACCAGGCGTTCTTCAGCGTGGAAAGCGCCGTGATCATCGCCCTGGCCCTCGTCCTGTTCGGCCTGGGCTACCAGCCATTTGACTGGTGGCAGTCCGCCTACTGGCTGATCTTCGGCGCGGTCGCCGAGGCGATCTACCTCGGCGCGACGGTGACCGACCCCCAGGCCGCCCACCGCGCGGTAGACGCCATGCTCGCCGACCAGTTCGACCCGGATGCGATCAAGAGTCCGCGCGCCCGCGACCGGCTCAAGCGCGCCCTCGAATACCGCCGGTTGATCGGCGAGGCGGCGCGCAAGCATCCCGGCGCGTTGCGCGTCAGCCTGGAAGCGACCGCCAGCGAGATCAACGAGTGGATCGCGCAGATTTACACGCTGGCCCGGCGGCTGGACGACTTCGAGGAGAACGACATCATCGCCCGCGACCGGCGCATGGTGCCCCACGACCTGACCAACCTGCGCCGCCGCCTGCGCAGCGAAGAGTCGCCGGAAGTGCGCGCCGAGCTGGAAGAGGCGATCCAGACCAAAGAGATGCAGCTTGCCAACCTGCGCGCCCTGGAAAACAACATCAAGCGCGCCGAGATTCAGCTTGAGCAAACCCTCTCGGCGCTGGGCACCGTCTACGCCCAGGTGCAGGTCATTGACGCCCGCGCGGTTGACAGCGCCCGCACCCAGCGCCTGCAAGCCGAAGTCCACGAACAGGTCGCCTCGCTGTCCGACCTGATCGCGGCCATTGACGAGGTGCAGAGCTACCACGCTTCATCGTCGGGGCGCTGAGGGGCGCAGTGACCGCGCTGCCCCCGCCGTCGCTGCCGCTCGGCTACGCGCTGCGCCGCGCCACCCTGCACGACCTGCGCGCGGTGCACCGGCTGGAACGTCTCATCTTCCCCCGTGACGCTTACCCGTACTTCGACCTCGCGCTGCTGTTCCTGACGCCCAGCATAATCAACCTGAAGATCACCGCGCCGGATGGGTCGCTGGCTGCCTTTGTCTGCGCGACGCGCGGCCTGGCCCGCGACCGCGCCTGGATCGTCACCCTGGGCGTGGACCCCGCGCACCAGCGGCGCGGCCTGGGCGCGACGCTGCTGGCCCGCGCCGAGGCGCGCCTGGGCCGCCCCTGCGTCCGCCTGACGGTGCGCGAGAGCAACCAGCCGGCCATCCGCCTCTACCAGCGCGCTGGGTACGCCGTCATCGAGCGGCGTCCCGGCTACTACCGCGACGGCGAGGCCGGGCTGGTTATGGAGAAGCGCATCGAGGCAGGTTAACGAATTAGCGCGGATTCCGCGTCAGGCACGTGTAGGGGCGGGTTTGCAAACCCGCCCCTACGATACCCTTCACCAATGGCCTGTATCAGCAAGCCGGGCGCGGTGAGGCAAAGGGGCGTCTGCGCCTCACCGCGCGGCCAGGAAGGCGCGCAGGGCGGCAGTCGTCGCCTCTGGCTGCTCGATCATTGGCAGATGCCCCGCCCCGTCAATCACCCGCAGCGCGACGTGCGGCAGGTCGGCGACAAGCGCCTGCAGATCGGCCAGCTTGACGATCTGATCCTCGCGCCCGGCCAGGATCGCTTTGGGCGGGTCGAGGGGGCGCAGCACGTCCACTGCGTCGGGCCGCACGGCCATGCCACCCAACACCCCGGCGACTCCCTGCGGCGGCGTCTTGAGCATGGCCGAGCGGATGAGGTAAGCCGAGATCGTTTCCAGGTTCGTCCCTGGCTTGAACAGCAGGTGCAGCATCCCACTCACGACGGGGGCGGTGCCTTCGCGCAGGGCCTGCGCGGCGCTCTCGCGGCGCGACGCGGCCTTCTCCGGCGGGTCGGCGAAGGGATGCGAGGCGCACAGCAGCAGGCCCGCTACGCGCTCCGGCATGGCCCGCAGCGCAGCCAGGGCCACGTAGCCGCCCATGCTGTGCCCTGCCCAAACCGCCCGCTCCACGCCCAGCCGGTCGAGCAGCGCGGCGACATCCGCCGCCAGCAAGTCCATGCTGTAGTCGCCAGCGGGCGCGGGGCTGGCCCCGTGACCGCGCAGGTCGGGCGCGATGACGCGATAGGTGTCGCTCAATGCGGCGATCTGCGCGCGCCACAGGGTGTGATCGAATGGGTAGCCGTGCAGCAACACAACGGCAGTCCCACTTCCGCTCTCCTCATAATGCAAGGCAACCGGATCGGCCATCGTCTCCTCCTCAAGCCCGCCTGCCGCCAATACTCCCTGTGCGGTAGAATAGCAGAAGCTATGCGCGCCGCAAACCGCGCCCGCCAATGATGGGGAGTTGAGCGTAATATCTCATGCCTGCACCCGACACGCTGACGGGTTCCGTCGAGCGCATCACCTTCTACAGTGACGAGACCGGCTACTGCGTGCTGCGCCTGCGCCCGCACCAGCTTCCGCTGGGCCGCGACCAACTGGTGACCGTCGTTGGCACCATGCCGGAATTGCAGCCGGGCGAGAGCGTGCGCCTGGAAGGGGAGTGGAGCAATCACCCGCAGTACGGGCGGCAGTTCCGCGCCGAGGTGGTCACCCAGATTCGTCCGGCGGGGGTGGAAGCCATCCGCCGCTATCTGGGCAGCGGGCTGATCAAGGGCATCGGCCCGATCACCGCCAGGAAAATCGTGGACACCTTCGGCGCGGACACGCTCGACGTGCTCGACCGCACGCCCGACCGCGTGCTGGAGGTGGACGGCGTCGGCAAGCATCGCGCCCGCCTGATCGCCGAAGCGTGGGTCGAGCAGCAACACATCAAGGAGGTGATGCTCTTCCTGCAGGGGCACGGCATCAGCACCGGGCTGGCCGTCAAAATCTACAAGCAGTACGGCGACCAGGCCATCCCTATCGTCAGCCGCGACCCCTATCGCCTGGCCGCCGACATCTTCGGCATCGGCTTCAAGACCGCCGACAAGATCGCCCAAGACCTGGGCCTGCCCGCCGACGCGCCCGCGCGCATCGCCGCCGGACTTGCCTTCGCCCTGGACGAAGCGACCAACGACGGTCACGTCTTTCTGCCGCGCGATGCGCTGGTCACGAGCGCGGTGGAGCTGCTTGGCGTGGAGGCGGAGCGCGTCGAGGAGACGCTGCGCCGCGCCGCCGAGCGCGGCGACGTGATCATCGAAGCGGTGCCCGTCCCCGACGGGTTGGAGCAGGTCGAGGCGGTCTATCTGCCGCCCATGTATCACAGCGAGAAGGGCGCGGCGGCGCGGCTGGCGCAGATCACCCGCACGCCCGCCAGCCGCCTGGCCGACCTGGCGCGGCTGGACCTGGACGCCCTGCTCGCTGATGCGGCGGGCGGGGGGGGCGCGCTCACCGCCCAGCAGCGCGACGCCGTACGCGCCGCGCTGACGCACAAGGTCAGCGTGCTGACCGGCGGCCCCGGCACGGGCAAGACCACCACCCTGCGCGCCCTGATCACCATCCTGGGACGGACGCGCCACTCGTTTCTGCTCGCCTCACCGACCGGGCGCGCCGCCAAGCGCCTGAGCGAAGCGACCGGCCAACCGGCGCGCACCATTCACCGCATGTTGGGCTTCAGCCCGGCGGAGCGCGGCTTTCTGCACAACGACGACAACCCGCTCGACGCCGATATGATCGTCGTGGACGAAGCCTCGATGATCGATCTGGTGCTGTTCTACAGTTTGCTGCGCGCCATCTCGCCGGACGCGCACCTGCTGCTCGTCGGTGACGCCGATCAGCTCCCCAGCGTGGGCGCGGGCAACGTGCTGCACGATGTCATTCACGGAGCGGTGGGGAAGGTGACGCGGCTGGACATGATCTTCCGCCAGGCCGAGACGAGCCACATTATCACCAACGCCCACCGCATCAACCGGGGCGAATCGCCGGACACGTCCAACCGCAGCGACGATTTCTTCGTCTTCGTCGAGGAAGACCCGCAGAAAGCCGCCGACTTGCTGGTTGAGATCGTGCAGAAGCGCATCCCGGCCCGCTTTGGCCTGGACGCGCTGCAAGATGTGCAGGTGCTCGCGCCGATGTATCGCGGGCCGCTCGGCGTGACGGCGCTCAACGACGTGCTGCAAGAGACGCTCAATCCCAATCCGTCCGGGTGCAAGGCGGAGCGGCGGCTGGCCGGGCGGCTCTTCCGCGTCGGCGACAAAGTGATCCAGATGCGCAACAACTACGAGAAGGATGTCTTCAACGGCGACATCGGGCAGGTGTACGGCTTCGACCTGACCAACCAGGTCATGACCGTGCGCATGGACGAGCGCCTGGTGCGCTACGACTTCGCCGAGGCCGACGAGCTAACCCACGCCTACTGTATCAGCGTGCACCGCGCCCAGGGCAGCGAGTACCCCTGCGTGGTCATGCCCGTCGCCACGCAGCATTACCTGATGCTGCAGCGCAACCTGCTCTACACCGCCGTGACGCGCGCGCGGCAGCTTGTCGTGCTG
>DYGW01000004.1 GCA_020724485.1 Thermoflexus sp.
AAGGGCGTCGGCACCAGCAAGGTCTTGCCGCCGGAGGCCGTCGCCGTCGCCGGTTTGAGGGTGAAGAGAGCGCTGGCCTCGTATTCAGCTACGAGCCACATGGCGGCCTCCGCTACGCATAGCGCAGTTCATAGGGCACGGTGTTGCTCAGCAGTTCTCCGATCAGATCGGTGAATTCTCCCAGCGAATCGAAGATGGCCACGCTCACCGTGCCCGCAGCGATGCGCTCCAGCGCATCGCGCACCCGCGTGATCTGCTCGCGGTAGTTGTCCTTCAGCGGGCTGACGGTGGGGGCGGGCACCGGCCCGCTGCTGAGTGTCAGCACGCCGGAGAAGTCCACCAGGTGCGGGGCCTGGGCGGAACGCATCGCGCCGTTGGGCTGCAGGAAGGTGTAGAGCACGCTTTGCAGCAGAGCCTGGGCGCGCAGGACGCGCTGTTCCTCGCTGATGGCGTACCGCTGTGTGATGTCGTTGAAGCCGATGCGGGCCAGTTCCAGGTGGCACACGGCGGCGTAGATGCCCGACGACGCCGGGCGGTGGAAGATGGCCTGACCCAGGTTCGCGCCGGTTCCGACTGCCTCGCGGTCGGCGGCGCGCTGTTCCCCGCTGCGCTCGGTGGCGTACTTGACGTGGAAGTAGCTATCGGTCTCGACGCGCTCCGGCACGCCCACCACCCAACCGAACTCGATCACGCTCTTGCGCGGGACGCTGCGCCCGCCCTCAGTGATGAGGATGCCTTCGATGTCGTCCATCGCGCAGGTCTGGAGCATGGCGTCGAGCGTTTGCGCGTCGCTGAGGCCCTTGGTGTCGGCAATGAATTTGCCGTCAGCGTTGATGCGGTTGGCGTTGAACTCGCGGCATCCGGCGCACAGCGGCAGTTTTGAGTCTCCGCGGGCGGTGTGGAACAAATGCTCAGCTTGAATGTGCTTGAACATGTCGCCGCTGATGGCGTTGACGTTCTGCAGTTCGCCGTGCTGGTCAACGATGTTGACCATGCGCGTCTGAATCTGATTGCCCTCGCCGCCCTCATTGTTGAGGCTGTGCATGTCCAGTGTGGCGCGGGCGCTGATCGAGAGACTGTATAGCTGAGTGGTCATTGGGTAATTTCCTCCTCTTCGGTAGTTTCGGGCGTTTTTGCTTCAGATTCGCCTGGTTCTGCTTCGTACGGTTCGCGCGCATAGCCGTAAGCGATCAAGAGATTGGCGACGGTCTCGGAGCCGAACTCGTCAATGAGCGCCACAATTTCATCAATGTCAGAGGTCTTGACGCTGCGACGGTACGGCCCGCTGCGGTTTTCCATCACCTGGGCGTTCTCCGCGTTGTACTTGTGCAGGAAGTCGCTCAGGGCAGCGATGAAGCTCTCCGGGTAGCGCGCCTTGCGGGCCAGCTCCTGTCCCAGGCCATAGCGCACGTCATACTTGCGGTCGCCCTGCTTCTTGCGGTACTGCGCCGTGACCGTGCTCTGCCGGATGGCATAGGCGATGTTTTGGAAGCCCTGGCTCTCCAGGATGCGGGTGAGGCGTTTCTCTGTGCTCATGACCAGCCTTTCTATGAACTCCGTGGTAAGCTGACGGGCGTACTTGTTCTGTTCCCGCCGTCCGATGAGGTAGGCGGGAAACGCATTGGTGAAGCGGAAGAAAGCGTCCAGGTCGTCGCCGGAGACGAAGTCGCGCAGGTATTGCAGCAGCGTGAAGGCATCGCTGTGCCCTTCGTCGAACTGGCGCACAAAGCTTTCGAGTTCGGCCAGCAGGCCGATGTACAGGTCTACTTCCTCGCGCGAGCGCACCTCGACCCAACCCGGCAATGCGACGAAGGACAGGTTCATGGTGGCCACCGAACTGCCCAAGTCCTTGTAAAAGGCAGCGTGGAAGCCAGCCACGACGCGCTTTTTGATCTGTTGCAGACCGAGCAGGCGGGCCAGACCGCCTGGCTCGGCGCTGAAATGCTCCAGCAGGGCCCTGGCATAGCGCAGCGCGGCCAGGATGTCGAAGCGCGTTGCGGACTCGGAGGCCTGCATGGTGTCCACAAAGCCGCTCATGATCGCCTGACTTTCGGAGAAGGTCAGCTCGCGCGGCGCGACGACGAGGGTTTTGCGATCCTTTGTGCCGCGCATCAGGCGGGTCAGCGCGGCTTCGTAGAAGCCGACCGCTTTCAGCCACTCTGTCAGCCATAGCGCATCGAGATTGCCAATGCTCAGTGCGTCCGCTTTCGCTCGGTTCTGGCCCTTGCCCTGGTCGGGGTTGTAGAGTTGCTGGCAGGTAGCCTGCCCTTTGATTCCCCAGCCGTACCGTTTGTCCAACTCCTTCCACCGGTTTTCGGCAGTCTCATAGTCGTTGGGCGTAGCGCTGTACAGGTCGAGCAGCAGCAGCAAAACCTGCGGCTGTGCCTGCCGGATCGCCCACCAGTCGAGTGCCATGCTGTTGTAGCCGATGAGCGGCCCGCCTTGGGCGTTGATCGCTTTGTAGGTTTCCCAATGCCGGTTTGGTTTTTCGGGCGAAGCGCTGCTATTTCCCCCCGCTCGGCGAGCCGCAAAGAACAGGTTGACCCGCTCGCGCTCTTGCTCGTAATCAACCATCAGGTCGGACGGGAGATCGGCGGGCAGTTTCTCCCGGTTCTTGATGGTGACGATCGCCTTGAGAGGAAACAGGCTACGATGGCTCTCGACCGTGCTGCGCTCCAGGGCCGGTGTGCACGTCAGTTGGTAGTAAGGCCCCCTGTCTTGAATCAGGACATTTCTCCCTCCTTTCGTTTGCTCGCCGAGCAGTTCATGCACGATACGCGCCAGGCCAAAGACAACCAGGATGTCGGCAAAGGTCTGGCTGGTTTTGTCTACGTAGAAATACTTGTACTCCTCCATCACACCTCCTTATGGGTTCTCAGCCCGTGTGTCATAGGCTTCTGGTTCCGCGCTCTGTTCCGCGCTGATCGGCGCGACGCAATACACGGACGATGAGCAGATAGGCCAGGAAGCTCGCCAGGTCGTCATCGTCATCTTCAGGTTGCGCGATGGCCTCGCTTGCCCCGAAACTGGACGGGATTTCCTCACTCAACCCGGCCAGGTTCTCGATCCAGCCACCCATGTCATCCCCCTGGCGCAAGACCGCCCGGACGTGTGTCGGAGCATTTCTGACCAACCGGAAAGGCTGGTTATCATCCGACTTTGGCGCATGGTGGCGGGCAATGGCGCTGAAAGCGGCCTTCGCCAGCGGTGGCTGCTCCGCGAAGACGCCAAAGAGAATGGGCGCGGTGGCAATCGCCCCCTCCACCGCGTGCCAGGAACGCTTGCCTGTTTTCCGTTCGGCTTCGCGGTGAGCGTCGTTCTGCACTTCCGTATGAGCGTAAGCCTGCCCCGCTTGTACGGGCATCCCGATCGCGTCCTGGTAACGCTTCACCCAGCCCTGCCACCTGACGCTCAGTTTGCCCACGTCGTGGAGCAGCACGGCCAATTCCGCCGCCTGCCGGACGCTGCCCCGTGACCAGCCGTAGCGTTCTTCCAGGCAACGCGCCGCATAGTCCAGTTCCGGCCACAGTTCTTCGAATGCCTCGTACACCCGGCGAATGTGGTCTTCGTAGGTTTCCAGGTGATAAGTGTAATCGGGGCGCTCGCTGTGCTGGTCTCTGCTGGGTAACTCAGCCCGCCAGTCACCACCGCGATCCGGCAGGAAGCCGAGGGCGGGGTCGTAGGTCGCCAGGGATGGGTGCACCACGATCAGCGGCGCGCCCCAGGCTGTCTTCGGCGTATACACTTCTTCCCATGTGTAGGCAGAGCGGTTGGCCTGGCTGGCCTCTTCATCGGGTACAGAGCACAGATACTTGACCGCCCAGGGGAGTTCAGGCGCATCGGCCTGATCCAGCCACGCCTTGACATACTTCTGCAGCGTGCCCGGATGCAGCCCGAAAGAGGGCGCATCGAACGGAGAAGCGAGCAATTCGTTCGGGTTGGGGTGCACGGTCACTTGCTGCTGGAAGATTTCGCGGATCAGGTGCCTGGCGTCGGCGGTGTCGTCGTGACGCATCACGGCGAACATGCGCCGCCGGTGCTCGTAGGCCCCGCGCCGTAGCGACTCGATGATCTGCGCGTCGAGCGGGCCGTGCACGGCGGAGATGATGTCCTGTTCGGCCTGGAAGTCCAGCGCTTCGCCAGCGCGCTCGCGGAACTGCTCCAGCGTCGGGCCGAACAGCTTCTTTTCTTCCTTGCCTGCATACGGTTCGGGGTGTTCGCACAGATCGAGCACTTCCCCGGAAGTGGCATCGAGCGCATAGGGGTAAATGGTCACGTCCCCTTCTTCGCCCTGGTAACGCGCACAGCGCCCCGCCCGCTGCAAGATGGCGTTGGCGGGGGCCAGTTCCGTGTGCAGGGCCGCACTGGTGATGTCAACACCTACCTCGATGGCCTGCGTGGAGACGACGATCAGGCTGCCGTCCTTCACGCCTCTGGCGAAATGGGTGCGGAGACGTTCTTCGATCTGGTCACGATGTTCTCGTAAGAAGCGGCTGTGGAGCAGCCAGACTTCGGTATCGGGGGCTTTGGCGCTTTGCAATGCTTCGTAGAGAGCACGGGCACGATCCACCGTGTTGCAAATCACCAGCGAACGCCCCTGGTGTCTGTCGAGCACAGTCTGAGCTGTCAGCGGCTCGTCGGCGACGTGATAGCGCCGGGTTTTCTGCTGTGACTCCAGACCCTGAAGCTGCTCTCGTTCCTCGTCCGTGCCGGGCACAACCTCAGCGTCCAGAACCCTGGCCAGCCCGTCGAGCATATCCTTGCTGAACGTGGCAGTCATCAGCACGAATGGCGTGATGCCGCGTAGCATTTGCAGCATGTGCAGCGTTGTGGGCAGGGTCGAATCCGGATCGAAAAGGTGGAATTCATCAAAGACCAGGTAAGAGGCCATCACCGCTGCCGCATTGAGGTTGGCCTGGCGCAGCGGCAGGCTATAGGGGGCGAGCAGAAAGCTGCTGAGCGTCTGGTCAATGGTGGCGAAGATCAGGTTGGCGCTGAGGTCACGGCTGACTTGCTGCTCGCCAGTCTGAATCGCGGTGGTGATGTTGAGAGCATACCTGAGGTTATATTTCTGTACAGTCTGCCTGTACTCCTCATAGAATTGCCTGGCCAGCACGCGCATTGGCACCGAGTACACACACTTGTGAGGGAAGTCTCGGTAGTACTCTGTCTCGTAGTCCATTGCGGTCAGAAAAGGATATAACGCTGCCCGCGTCTTTCCAGAGCCGGTTGGGGCTTGCAGGATGACATTGCGGCGCTCCTTCAACAGCAGATCGAAAACCCGCTCTTGGTGCGGCCAAAGTCCATTATCACTCATGCCTCATTCTCCAAAAATGTCCTTGAAACGGCTGTGGTCGTGCTGCCGATCAGTTGACGTATGCCAGCCATAGAGATGAGCCAGCCGTCGGGCCTCACCGACCATCTCGTCGCGCAAGTCGGCGGGTTCGAGCACCTCGCAGTTGGCTCCCCAGGTGCGAATCCAGGGTTTGAGATCGGTGGTGTCAGCGACTTGTAGCGACAGCAACAGATAGCCCGGCTTGTCCTCATCCCAGCTTAGCTCCTGCGAGGAATGCCACTGCGTTTCCTGCACGCGGCGGGCTACGTCCGGGTGAAAACGCAGGGCAACGCGCGTCAGTTGTTCGCCGTAGAAGATTGACCAGGCGCTGCGCAATAATTCCAGACCAGGGAAATCACGGGGAACCTGGTATTCTTCTTGCAGCAGCAAACGCGCGTGGGTGATGCGTTCCAGCTTGAACGTGCGTAGGGCGTTCACGATACTGCTATGGCCGATCACATAGGTGGCAAAGCCAATGGCCGAGGGTTCGATCAAGTAGGGGGATACTACGGTGGTGAAGGGTTTTCCTTGATAGGGCGTGTAAACAATCTCGACTTTGCGCCGGTTGATGTAACCCTGCATCACCGTGCGAAATACGTTTTCATAACCCGGCACAGTGGGGCGCTGGGCCAGTTCGCGCGCCGCGGCCAGGATGTCTTCTTGCAGCCCGACATCACTGGTCAGTATCTCGGCCAGCCGCATCAGCAAATGCTCGGCAGCTTCGTTGCGCTTGTCGTGCTGTTTGACAAACAGGCGCACGGCCAGGTACAGCGTCATTGCTTCTTCGGGCCGTAGTTCCAGCCGCCGCAAGACCATGCCCTGGTGCGGCAAGGAAAACCACAACGCTCCCTCGCGATAAACGTATCCTTGGGCTTCCAGTTCGCGCAGATAGTTGTTGACGGTGCGCCGCTCGAAGTTCAGCGTTTGTGCAATCTCGACCTCGCGCAGGCCGTCGGGGTTACGTTGCAGTAGCAAGGCAATGCGTTCGAGCCGCTCACGGCGTGTAGCTTCAGGTGTGCGCATGCCGTTCACCTCCCCAGACTGATATGAACATCTTACTATAAACGCCTAAGACAAAGTAGCACACGCGAGCATCTCCTCTATTTCCAGTTTATCTGGGCGTTGGAATCTTTTGTTCCAAACAGTATCGCCAGCTTCAAATTGGTGAGCTGGCGATCAACCACGGCGAAAAGTGGGATGGCAGTCTACTCGTGGCTACGAAATGGGGGGAAGGTCGAGGAAAGGGGAGCAGCTTGTCCCTCCCCGCCAGCGGGGAGGGACCACAGGGTGGGGTCAGTGCGCTACATGCGCCGCGCACTGCACGCTACGCCTAGCGTGCGGAGTTCATAACGCGCTCTAGCGCAGTTACGCCGCCAACCGCAGGCGACGCAGCAACTGTGCATTGAGGGCCACGATGACTGTGCTCGACGACATGAACAGCGCCCCTATCGCCGGTGATAGCACAATGCCTATGGGAGCCAGCACCCCGGCGGCTAACGGCAGCGCGAAGACGTTGTAGCCGGTGGCCCAGATCAGGTTCTGGATCATCTTGCGATAGGTGGCTCGACTCAGGGTGAAAATGCTGACCACATCCAGCGGGTTGCTGCGCACCAGGATGATCCCCGCCGACTCGATGGCGACATCGGTGCCGCTGCCGATGGCAATGCCCACGTCCGCCCGCGTCAGCGCAGGTGCGTCGTTGACGCCATCGCCCACCATCGCCACCCGCTTCCCTGCCCCCTGTAGCCCGGCGACCTCATGATCCTTGTGCTCTGGCAGCACTTCGGCGAAGTAGGTGTCAATGCCCAGCTCTTCCGCCACCGCGCGAGCCACCGCTTCACTGTCGCCCGTCAGCATGGCGACTTCGATCCCCAGGGCGTGCAGCCGCGACACCGCCTCTTTGCTCTCCGGGCGTATGACATCAGCCAGCGCAAAGGCGGCCACCGGCTGAGCCGTGTCTACCAGATAGACCACTGACTGGCCTTTACGTCCCGCTTCCTCAGTGAACCGCTGCAGCGATTCCGGCAATTCACTGCCGAGCATCTCCAACAGGCGCGGGCCGCCCACATAGACCGTCCGTCCGTCGAGGCTGGCGCGGATGCCTCGCCCTTTGATCGCCTCGAAGTCGCTGACCGGGGGCGGGGTGAGGTCGCGTTCCGCCGCTGCGCGGCGGATTCCGCGCGCGATCAGGTGCTCAGAGTCACCCTCTACGGCCAGGGCAACCGCCAGCGCCCGGCTCTCGTCCCAGCCGTCAACCGTCGCCACCTTCACCACGCCGAATTGACCTTCAGTGAGCGTGCCTGTCTTGTCGAAGATGACCGTGTCAATCTGGCGCGCCTCTTCCAGCGCCAGCCGGTCGCGCACCAGGATGCCGTTGCGCGCTCCCTGTGCCGTGCTGATCGCCACGACCAGCGGGATCGCCAGGCCCAGCGCATGAGGACAGGCGATCACCAGCACCGTGACCACCCGTTCCAACACGTCAATCTCCAAACCGACAGCTACCAGCCACGCTGCGGCAGTAACGGCGGCAACCGCCAACGCGATGTAGAACAACCATCCCGCCGCTTTGTCGGCCAGAATCTGCGTATTGGATTTGCTCTGCTGCGCCTGCTCAACCAGCCGCATGATGCCCGCCAGCGCGGTCTCGGCCCCCGTGGCTGTCACGCGCACGCGCAGGCTGCCATCGCCGTTGATCGCGCCGCCGATGACTTTGTCTCCCGTGTTTTTCTCGACCGGCCTTGACTCGCCGGTGATCATCGCCTCGTTGACGTCGGAGTGCCCTTCCTCGACCACGCCGTCTGCGGGGATGCTCGCGCCGGGCCGTACCAGCACCAGATCGCCATTTCGGAGCTGGCCGACCGGGACCTCCTCAGTGCTTCCGTCAGGGGTGACGCGCTCTGCTGTGTCGGGCATCAACTTGGCCAGCTCATTGAGCGCCCCCGACGCCTGGCGCACACTGCGCATCTCGAGCCAGTGCCCCAACAGCATGATGTCAATCAGCGTGGCCATTTCCCAGAAGAAACCGCTGTCTGGCGCGGCAAACAGGGCGAAGACGCTGTAGACGAAGGCGACCGTGATCGCCAGCGAGATCAGCATCATCATGCCGGGGCGGCGCGTCTTCGCTTCCGGCACAGCCATCTGCAGAAAGGGCAGGCCGCCGTAGAAGAAAATGGCGATGGCGAACACGGGGCCGATCCAGCGGTCCCCGACGAATTCGGGCATCGTGAACCCGAACCACTCCTGGATCACTGGGCTGAAAAGCAGCACCGGAACCGTCAGCACCAACGACACCCAGAAGCGGTTACGGAACATGACCTCATGCCCCGTGTGATCCACGCGCGCGCCGCGTCCGGCGTGGTGATGCTCATGCGCTGCGTGTCCGGCGTGGTGATGCTCGTGCGCTACGCTGTGGGCGTGTTCCCGGTGTTCCTGATGTACGGCAGGTTCAGTCATGGTCGCTCGCCCTCCATTTGACTCTGGTTGGCCGGAACCAATTCGTCCGCAAACCGCAACTCTTAATATCTCGTTTTATGGGGCATATAGTGAGGATTATAAGGAGCATGAGTGATCGGCACAAGCCGAATGGCTCGATCTGGCATAGGCCATACAGCGCAACGAAGCCGGTCGGCATGTGCGACCGGCTTCGTCGTGGATGGACGGGCGCAGCCGGGGCTACGCTTCGGCGCTGACCATGGCCACGAAGTCGCCGTGCCAGTGGTGCAGCCAGACATCACCGGTCGTGCCGTTGACGCTCAGCATACCCACCACCTGCCCATCTTCCAGGATGTGCAGCGTGTAGTACCCGTAAAACGCTTCGGCCTCTTTGTCGGCTGTCAGCCCCGCATAGGTAGCGTCCAGATAAGCCTGGGCCGCCGCGCGAGCGTCCTCGGCAGACACGGCCATGCTGACGCCGTCACTGCCTGCGGGCCTGTTCCAGCGCGTGGCGGACTGCCCCCAACCGGCGTGCATCCCATACCGGAGGTTCCACATCATGTTCGGGCCTGGCTCTGGCACGACCGCGCCGTCCGCCGGGGCGATGAGGAATTCAAAGGCGCCGCGCCCGCTATCGGCTTCCATCACGTCAGCGTAGAAGTGATTGTCGAACTGCATGACTTCGCCTAAGACCAGATTGGGGTCATCCCAGGCGGCGACATAGGCTTGGGCCACCGCGACCGCTTCATCCAGAGTCAGCCTGTCGCCGGCAGGAGCCAGATCAGCGGGGGGCGTCCAGGCTTCCCAGCCGCCCATCATGCCCATCATGCCTGGCCCGCGCCAGTTCCACCCATCGCCGGCAAATGGGCAGCCTTCTGGACCGTACCAGCCGCCCATCATCGAACCGTGCATCATGCCGGGGCCGTACTGTCCGCATGGCAGATTGCCGCCAGGCCCCTGGGCGTATGCTTTCCAGGCGCTGAAACCGACGACCGCCAGGATCAACACCAGGGCCACTGTTGAGCCGTTCAACCACGACCGTTTCACCATCAGAATTCACTCCTCTTGGCCTTGTGGGGCCGATCATCACCAGACTCATCGAGTTCGAGGTCTTTGACGAGCGCGAGATATTCATCGCGCGAAATCTCCCCCCGTGCATAGCGGCGCGCGGCGATTTCGCGGGCAGATGGTGTCTGCGAACTCCCCTCCGCCCGGCGCGAGCCAGCCACCAACCAGCGCAGCGTCCAGATGCTCAGCGCAATCACGCCGCCCCAGAACAACAGCATCCACCAGCCGCCGCCCCAAGCCATGTCGAATCCATACCCGTGCATACCAGCCTGTCTCCTTTCAGTGGGCGATTATGTGCAGGTGCGGCCCCACTTCGTCAGTCCTGTTCGCAGTCAGCGGGGAGGATGAGACCAGCAGCCGCCAACACCTGAGCGATCTCCGAGGCCAGATGGGACGTTGCCTCTCTATGCGGGTTATCGGCCAGCAGAATCCGGCACCACACGTCGTGCCCATGAACGATAAGCGTCTCTGGAGCCGCCGCCTGTCCATAGATCAGCAGCACGCTGTACTGGTAGTCACACAGAGCCGTGCCATGATGGGGACAGGCGTAGTCTGGGAACAGAGCGCGCGCCGAGCGCAGATCAAACGACTGCGCGACATGAAAACCGGCGGCGCTCAATTCCCGGCAGATTTCCGCTATAATCTCCTCACAGGACACAGCAGCGCCAAGCTCTTGCGGCACAGCGTCCACTCCGTTATCTCACGTCCTGTGCCCAGTATAAAGTGCCGCCAGGAACGCCAGCAGCGCCGTATGCCCTATGCGCCTATAGGCATTTTGGCGTGGTGAGGGGTGCTGGAAACGCGCCAAGATAAGAGGAGAAGCCATAGCTCACGGTGCGAGACGATGAAAACAGACCAACCTATTCACATCGTATTGGCCGACGATCATCAAGTCGTCCGGCACGGCATCAGGCAATTCCTGTCCGCCGCCGGGATTGACGTGGTCGCCGAAGCGGAGGATGGCGAGCAGGCGCTGCGACTCATCGAGCAGCATCGCCCCGATGTCGCCGTGCTCGACATCCAGATGCCGGGCTACAGCGGCATCGAGGTAGCGCGCCGGGTGCGGGCCAGGGGAGTGCCGGTCGGCTTGCTCATTCTGACCGCGTTTGACGACGATCCGTTCATCATGGCGGCGCTCGAAGCCGGGGTGAATGGCTTTGTGCTCAAGACCGCCGACATGGAAGAGATTATCGCGGCGGTTCGGGCCGTCTATGAAGGAAAATCTGTGCTCGACCCGGAAATCCTGCCTAAGCTGATGCACGCTGTAGCCGCGTCCCATGAGCCGAAGATGCCCTACGAACCGCTGACCGAGCGCGAGTTGGAAGTGCTGCGAGCGACAGCGCGCGGCCTCACCAACAAGGCCATCGGCTTGCTGCTGAACATCAGCGACCGCACAGTTCAGGGCCATCTGCGCCGGATCTTTGAGAAGCTAAACGCCGCCAACCGGACCGAAGCGGTGGTCACCGCGTCACAGCTCGGGCTGCTAGAACTGCCTGCGTCTCATGAAGATCCGACCGCCTAGCCTGCCGTTGCAACTGCTCGTCTTCGTCGTGCTGCCGTTGTTGGTGCTGCTGATGGTCGTCGCCTTCGGCGGCGTTGCCTTGCATCAGGCGGCCATGCGCGACATGTTGGCCAACCACAACGACCAGGTCGTGGCCGGCGCAGCGTCCGGCCTCTCTGAGCAGCTTGTCCAGTGGCGCGAGATTCTGTCCGAGTTAGGCTTGTCTGGCGCTGATCCGGAGTCCGTACAATCACTCGTGGAAAGGTCAAGCTGGCTGGGCACGCTATTTGACGGCGGGGTGGCGATCTTCTCGGCGGATGGGCGCTTGCTGGCTGCATCGTCGCCCGGCGCTGACTGGCCAGCGTTGGGCCAGCAGATCAGCAGCCAGGCCCCATCTGCCTTTGTGCCCCTGGTTGAGCCTGGTCAGAATGCCACGCGCATCGCGATTCAGGCTACCGCAGGCGGACTGCGTGTCGTAGGGGTCGTGTCGCTCGACGCGCTGCCGCTCAGCAGTATCTTGACGAGCCTGCATGAGTCCGCCAGCACCGCCGTCTATCTGCTGGGCGCTGACGGCGTAGTGCTGTATCACAGCGATCCGGGCCGCGTCGGGGAGCATTTTGCAGCAGCCGTGCCTGGCCCCGCGACGGTTGAGCGCACCGGCAGGGAAGGAAGCGACGTAGTAGCCACAGTTGCGCAGATTCCAGTGGCCCAATGGACACTCGTTCAGGAAGAGCGCTGGAAGGAAACGCTCAGCCCGGTCATGCGCTATTCGCAGGCCGCGCCGCTGGCCCTGGTGCCAGGGCTGCTCATCGCTATGGGGGCCATGTGGTTCGGGATACGGCGGATCGTGGTCCCGCTGCGGCGGCTGGAAGCGCAGGCGACCGAGCTAGCCTGGGGCGATTTCGCCGCCATCGAGCAGCAGGCCGGCGGCATCAATGAGATCAAGCACTTGCAGGCCACGCTTCAGCATATGGCCAAGCGCGTCCAGGCGGCCCAGGTGAGTATGCACGATTACATCGGAGCGATCACTCACGCCCAGGAAGAGGAGCGCCAGCGCCTGGCGCGCGAGCTGCACGACCAGACCACCCAGGCGCTGATTGCCCTGGATCATCGCCAGCAGATGCTCAAGCCCTACCTGACGGATGACCCGGCAGCGGCTGAGCTGCTCGCGGGAATTCGGGCGATGATCGTGGAGACAATCGAGGATTTGCGCCGTATGGTGCGGGCGCTGAGGCCGGTCTACTTGGAGACGCTTGGCCTGGTTCCGGCACTGCAAATGCTCGCCCGCGACCTGGAACTCGACGAGAGCATGGCGATCCACTTCGAGAAAACGGGGTCACCGCGGCGGCTGGCACCAGAGCACGAGATCGCGCTCTATCGCATCGCGCAGGAGGCGCTGAACAACGCCCGGCGGCACAGCGGCGCATCGCAGGTCTGGTTGAGCGTCCAGTTTGGCGAGAAGCAGATCACCGTATCCGTCCGGGATAATGGCAAGGGCTTTTCTCCGCCACGTCACGCCGCAGAACTGGGCGAAGGCGGCGCGAAGCACTTTGGCATCATGGGCATGCACGAGCGCGCGGCGCTCATCGGGGCGCATCTCCAGGTTCAATCGGAGCCAGGAGCGGGCACCACAGTGACCGTCCGGACTCCGATTGTGACAGCGCCGGAGTGAGCTAACCGATCAGCAGCGCAACCGGCGGATCGCCCAGGGGGTAAGGGTTACGGGCAGGTATGCTCGTGGTCGCCGTGATCCAGGAAATTGGCCAGCCCCTGGTGCATACCGGGGTTGTGTTCCTGCCCCAGGTGCCCTGCCTGGGCGTGTTCGGCGACGTGCTGGCCGAAAAACTGACCGCAGGTGCGGCCAGGGGCTGGGCCATTCCCCTGCGCGAACGCGGGGAGCGCCGCGCCCAGCATGACCAGTCCGAGCAGCAGTGAGAGAATCAACAGGCGTTTCATGGTGTCTCCTCTGTGTATCAATGCGTTCAACGATGTGAGGCAGAACGTTCTGTGGGCAAAGCCCTAGCTCGACGGCGCAAGCTCAACCAGCAGCGCTTCCATAGTGGCGATCTCCGCCGTCTGATCGTCAATGATCTGTTGGGCGAGGGCGCGTAAGTCCTCGTGCTCGGCGTAGCGCAGCACCCGCTGGGCCATATGCAGCGCATCGTCGTGATGGTCGATCATGGCTTCCAGCCAGGCGATGTCATAGGCGATGCCTTCTACACGGTCAAAGCCGGCCATCATGCCCATCATGAGGGGCATATCGGTCGCTGGATTGGTCGTGTGATCGCCGTGTCCCATATCCATCCCGGTGTTTGTGCCCAGCCCCATCAATTCCATCAGTTGGGACATGGACATCGGCGCATAGTCAATGCCGTACCAGGCCGACAGCCAGCCGCGCATCAGCTCAATTTCCGGCGTCTGGGCGTCAATCACATTCTGGCACAGCGTGCGGACAGCGTCGGTCGCGGCCTTCGGTAGGCAGTGTTCGGCCATGTCCAAAGCCATCTGGTGGTGGTCTACCATCCCTTCCATGAAGCGCACCTCGGCGCGCCCGGCGCGCCCGGTTACCGGCGCATCCGCACTGGCGGACTGCACCGCCAGGAGCAAGATCGCGCCTACCAACCCTAGCAGGTAACTCAACCGCTTCAACATATGGGTTACTCTCCTGGTACCTTCTTCGCCAGTACAATGCTGCAATAATACGCCCATTGAGACCCGCTGTATATACGCCATTTAGCGTGTTGTGTGCTCCGACCTGGGCCAGCATTGCCGGGCCAAAGGCACGTGAATGCCCAAATCAGTGACAGATCGCGCAGTGGCCTACACGCCATTTGGCGCATTTCTTTGGGCAGCCGCTGTTCTATAGTAGAAGGCAGCCTGTAACGGACTTCACGGAGACCCCTATGCGACTTCTGCGGCAACCCGCCCTTGTGCTTCTGCTGCTGGCTGGTGCGCTGGTGTTGGCTGCGTGCGGCGGCAGTGCGCAGAACGCGACCAGCGTGGCTGCGCTGCCCGACTGGGCGCGCAGCGCCCCTCCCCGCGTGCGCGAAGCGTACCAATACGCCGTGGCCAATCCAGAGGAATTGAAGAAGTATCCCTGCTACTGCGGGTGCGGGGCGATGGGCCACACCAGCAATTTGAGCTGCTACATCCAGGACATCGCGCCGGATGGCGCGATCACCTTTGACACGCACGCGATGGGCTGCGGCATCTGCGTGGACATCACCCAGGACGTGATGCGTCTGAAGGCGGAGGGCAAGACCTCGCTGGCCGTGCGTACCTACGTTGACGCCCAGTACAGTCCCTTCGGCCCGCCAACCGATACGCCGCTGCCCGCGGAATAGGCCCATGACGCGCCCTCCATCGCCCCTGTCCATGCGGCCACGCCCGATCTGGGTACTGTTCGGTCTGGTGACGTTCGCTGTGCTGGTCGCGCCGCTGCCGGGCGCTGCCGGGGCCGCAACGCGCGAGATCGCGCTGGACGCGACGCAGTTTGAGTTCGCGCCGGGGCGGGTGCACGTCAACCGGGGCGACCGGGTGGTGATCACCCTCACCGCCTCGGACGTGGTGCACGGGTTCTACCTGGATGGCTATGGCCTGGAGCGGCGCGTGGAACCGGGCATTACTGAGCAGATCGCGTTCACGGCGGACAAGCCCGGCAAGTTTCGCTTTCGCTGCGCGGTGAGTTGCGGCCCGCTGCATCCTTTCATGATCGGGGAACTGATCGTCGAGCGCAACACGCCGTACTGGCGCGCCGTTGGCGTCGTGCTGGTCGCCGCGGCGGGTATGCTGGTTCATCTGTGGCAATCGGGGAAAACCAGGTCATCTCAGGAGGTGATCAATGGCACAGGCTAAGAAGCGCAGGCGCAACAGGCAGCGAGCACCCAACAGCGCCAGGAGATGGCTCGTGGCCGGCGCAGCCGGGGCCATGATGGTGATCCTGGCGGCATTGGCGTTGGCGTCACGTCAGGACGAATCGCTCGGTCAGAAGACCTTCGACCCGGACTTTGCGCCGCAGGTGACCGGCGCACCGCGTCTTGAAGTGCTCCCGCAGGATGTGGTTGATTACGGCGATGTCAGGCTGGGCACGACGATCACCACCGTCTACACCGTGCGCAACGTTGGCGACGCGCCGCTGGTCATCTACGGCGAGCCGCGCGTCGAACTCATCGAGGGCTGTTGACCGCCCCGCGCTGTCGTCAGTTCGACGACCATTGATCCTGGCCACGAGGCCACCGTTTCGCTGTCCTTCAACATGCACGCTGGCATGGACGGCCCGCATGAGTTCCGCGTCCATCTGCGCACCAATGATCCGGCAGAACCGAACAGGCAGTTGACCATCCTATCGAACTGGGTGCCCTGACGATGCTGAATGAAGGACGCTTCGACCTGTTGGCGCGCGCGCCGCTGCTCAAGCGTATGTTGCAGGCGCGCGCCTTCCAGCCGGCCCTGATGCTGGCGACGCTGGCTGTCTTCACGCTGGCTATCCTGACGGGGCTGGCGGGCACGCCAGCAGGAAGCCGCAACTTCGGCATCATCTTCGTGTGGATCGTGTGGTGGGCGCTGTTGATCGTGGTGTTGGTGCCATTCTTCGGGCGCTTCTGGTGCACCGTCTGCCCGGTCCCTGCGCCGGGCGAATGGCTCCAGCGCCGCGCCATCGTGCAGCGCGGCCCGGCTCGGCCCTGGACGCGCGGCCTGCGCTGGTCGCGCCGTCTGAAGAACATGTGGCTACAGAATCTCGGCTTCTTGGGCGTCGCCGTGTTCAGCACGATTATCCTCACCCGTCCGAACGTCAGCGCCCTAGTGCTGCTCGGCTTCCTGCTGGCTGGCGTCGTGCTGAGCGCGCTCTACAAGAACCGCGTGTTCTGCCGCTATGTCTGTCCGGTGGGCGGCTTCATCGGGCTGTACTCGCTGCTGTCGCCCGTTGAGCTGCGTGTCGCCGACCCGGACGTGTGCGCCGATCACAAGACGAAGGACTGCATCACCGGTAACGAGGCCGGCTATGGCTGCCCCTGGATGGTCTTCCCCGGCAACCTGACGCGCAACGTCTACTGCGGCCTGTGCTTTGAGTGCCTGAAAACCTGCCCCAAGAACAACATCGTGCTCAATCTGCGCCCCTTCGGCAGCGATCTGATGGTCGCCAAAGAGCGCCGCCTGGACGAAGCCTACAAAGCCTTCATCATGCTCGGCTGCGCCCTGCTGTACTCGGTGGTGCTGCTCGGTCCCTGGGGCTGGCTGAAGGGCTGGGCCAATATGGAGTCATTGCCGCACTGGGGCCTCTATGCGCTCGGCTTCGTGGCCTTCAACCTGGCGCTGCTGCCGGGGTTTTTCTGGCTGGCCGTGTGGGGCGCGCGGCGGATGACCCCCGCTCGCCAGCCCATGCGCCGCCTGTTTGTGGACTATGCCTACACGCTGATCCCGCTGGGGCTGGCGGCATGGATCGCGTTCAGCGTCGGGTTTGTGCTGGTCAATGGCAGCTATGCGCTGTCCGTGCTCTCCGACCCCTTTGGCTGGGGCTGGAACCTCTTCGGCACAGCAGATGCGGCCTGGACGCCGCTAGGAGCCACCCTGATCCCCTTTCTTCAAGTGGGGATATTGACTGCCGGACTGCTGCTCGCGCTGAACACCGCCTACAAGATCGCGCGCCAGCACCACGCGCACCACCGTCCCGCCTTTCTGGCGGCGCTTCCGGTGAGCGGATTCGCGCTGATCACAACGCTGGGATTCCTGAGACTGTACCTGGGGTGACGATGGAACGTCGCGAAGTGGCGGCTTGGGTCGCCGTCGGGCTGATCGTGATCGGTTTGCCAAGCGCGGTGTTGGGCTACCAGCACTGGCTGCGGCTGGCAGCCGCCGAGCAGCGCGTGATTGACATCCAGGCCTACGCGCCAGAGAGGGGCGGGTTCGCGCCGGATGCGATCCGCGTGGCGGTCAACGAGCCGGTGACGCTGCGCTTCGCGGCGATGGATGTGACGCACGGCGTCGCGCTGGGGCCGGGGCTGGGCGTTGACCTGGGCCACATCGATCCGGGCAAGGTCAAGGAGATTTCGCTGACCTTCGACCGGCCCGGCACGTACACCTACTACTGCAACACGTGGTGCGGCCCGGATCACTGGCGGATGCGCGGCACGATCCAGGTCATCGATCCAGCCAATCCAGACTTGCTGCCAGCCGCCCAGCCGGACCCGGTCATCGCGGCGCTGATCGCGGAGGGCGTGGATATTGACGCCCAACATGACGCCGGGCGCAAACATGGTGACGCTCCCGCCCTGATCATCGAGCGCCCACCTTCGGCGCAGCGCGGCGCAACTCTCTTCGGCAGCGTGACGATCCCCCCCGAAGTGAGCGATCCCGCCTGGCGGCGCTCGCACCCCCCGGCCCACGTCCTTGAGTTGCTCCGCCAGACCAACCGCCAAGCCCCGCAGGCTGATCTGATAGACGTGGTCGCCTATTTGTGGACGACGGACACAGCGCCAGAAACGCTGGCAGCCGCCGAGTCGCTGTACAACAAGAACTGCGCCGCCTGTCACGGGCAGACTGGCGGCGGGGATGGGCCGGCAGCCGGCACGACAGCCGAAAAGCCGGTCGCTTTCGCGGATGCCGCGTATCTATTCGAGCGGCGAAGCGATGTGCTGTACGCCAAAATCCGGCGCGGCGGGATGGGGACTGACATGCCGAACTTTGGCACCCTGTTCACGCCGGAAGAAACCTGGGCGCTGGTCGAGTATCTCTGGACGCTGCCGGTAAGCGCCTTGCCGGAACCGCGTTAGCGTGCTTTGCTATGTTGATGGCTCATCGTTTCCTTCAACGGATGGCATTCTGCCTGTAGTTCACCTGGCCCTAGGGAGCGCAGCCCTACTGCCCTGACAGGTGTTGGACAAGCCCCTTCGCGAGGACCCCATATCGGGATAGACCTGCCTGGAGCTTACTTTCCTCCCGGCGCGTTCCGTGTTTTAATGGGCCTGTGGGCAACACAACCGGGGAGCAAGGGACGCGCAGCGATCACCATACGCGCACCAGGAGAGTTGGACATGAAGATCATCACGGCAGAAGAAGTGCGCGCAGCCGTGACCATGCGCGAGGCCATTGACGCGATGCGCGAGGGCTTCATCGCGCTATCTGCAGGCCGGGCGCATGTGCCGCTGCGCAGCGCGCTGGATACGCCGGGCGGCGTCCTGCTGACTATGCCGGCCCAGATTGACGGATCGCCGGTCAGCGCGGTGAAGGTGGTGGCGGTGTGCCCCGCCAACCCGTCGCGCGGCCTGCCGACCATCTACGCCGCCGTGCTGGTGACGGACGCTCAGACGGGCGCGCCGCTGGCGCTCCTGGACGGGCGCATCCTGACGGCGCAGCGCACAGGCGCGGCCTCCGGCCTGGCAACCGAGCTGCTGGCCCTGCCGCAGGCGTCAGTTCTGGCCGTGATCGGCGCGGGCACGCAGGCGCGCACGCAAGTGGCCGCCGTGTGCGCCGTGCGACCAATCACCGAAATTCGCATTTACAGTCTGGGGGGCGCGGAGCAGATGGCCGAGGAGCTGCGCGGGATGTACGACGCCCGGATCGTCGTCGCCCCGTCCGCCCCTGCCGCCCTGCAAGGGGCGCAGGTTGTGGTCGCTGCCACCAACAGCAAGACGCCGGTGGTGCATCTGGCCGACCTCGCGCCCGGCGTGCACGTCAACGGCATCGGCTCGTTCACCCCGCAGATGCAGGAGATCGCCGCCGACGTGGTGATGGCCGCCCGTGTGGTGGTTGATCACCGGGCGAGCGCCTGGGCGGAGGCCGGAGACCTGATCATCCCGCGCGACCAGGGGCTGATCAGCGAGGCCAGTGTCTACGCCGAGATCGGGGAGATCGCCGCCGGGCTGAAGCGGGGGCGTCACGATCCGGACGAGATCACCTTCTTCAAGTCGGTCGGCAATGCCGTCCAGGACGCGGCCCTGGTAGCGCGCGTGCTCGCCGCAGCCCAGGAGCGCGGCCTGGGGATTGAGGTGGCGCTCAGCCTATGATGCTGTAGGAATAGCGGCCTCTGACCAGATCGCCCTCCGCGAAGCGCTCAAAGCGGAACAGGTGCGGGTCAATCGGGCAGAGCTTCTCGCCGGTCACCAGATCGGCGATCATCTCACCGACGACCGGGGCCATCTTGAAGCCGCTGCCGCTCCACCCATAGGCGCAGATGAACCCTTCCAGCCCTGGCATACGCCCGAGGATCGGGTGCCAGTCGGGCGTCACGTCGTACAGGCCCGCCCAGCCTTTGCGAATCTCCGCCTCGCTCATGGCTGGCACCCGGTGCTCGGTGAACTCCGCCATCTCGATATTGAACTCCATGTCCACCGTTTCCGCGTAGTGATCGGGATCGACCTTGTTGGCGGCTTCCGAGGCTTCGAGCGAGCCGGACAGGGTGAGGCGTCCGGTCTCCGGGCGCAGGTAGAAGCCCTGCACGAAATCGCCGATGAAGGGGTGTTGGGAAGCCAGGCCCTCTGGCCGCTGGAAGACGGCGACCTGGTGCCGGCTGACTTCGACTGGCGTCTCGTAGCCCACGCCAAGCGCCAGACGCGCGCCCCAGGGGCCGGCGGCGTTGATCACCACCGGCGCGCTGTAATCCCCCTGGCTGGTCTTCACCCCGGTGATACGTCCGCCTGCGGAGCGGATCGCGGTCACTTCGACGCCCTGCAAGATGGTCGCGCCGAGGTCTTTGGCGCGGCTGGCGTAGGCGTTCGTAGCCATCACGCCATCCGCGCAGCCGGAGTCCGGCTCGTATGCCCCGCCACCGATGTCCTCGACGTTCAGGTAGGGCGCAAGCGCCTGCACGGCCTGGGCGTCCAGGAATTCGGTATTGATCCCCACCTGCCGTTGCAGCGCGATGTTGGCTTTGAGTCCTTCCAGGTCGTGCGGGCCGACGATGAACAGCGCGCCGGTTTGCACCCAGCCCACGTCGCCTCCAACCGCCTGCTCAAAATCCCGCCAGACCTGCAGCGAGCGCAGCGCCATGCGCGCCGTGATCTCGTTGGAGTAGTGCTGGCGCACCAGCCCGACCGTGCGCCCGGTGCCGCCCGCCGCCAGGTAACTTTTCTCCAGCAGGGTGACGCGGTACCCTCGCAGCGCCAACTGGTAGGCGGCGCTTGTCCCCGTGATGCCGCCGCCAATGACGATCACATCCGCCGTTTGTTGAGCCATCATCAACGCATCCTGTTCAGTATGGAGAGAGAACCAAACACTTCATGTTAGTGCGATGAGTCTTCTTTGCTGAGCACCCGTGCGATACCCGCACCCAACACCAGCAGGCAGCCCACGATCTGCAGTGGCACAATGCTTTCGTGGTAGGCGAACACCCCGATCAAAGCGGCGGCTACCGGCTCCCCGTAGGCGATGGAGCCATACTCGACCGTCTTCAGATGGCCGAGCGCCGCGATCACCAGGGTCAGCGCCAAGAAACCGTGCAGGACGCCCACCGCCACGATCCAGGGCACGTCGGAGAGCTTGAGGCTGACGCCGCTGACGGCCACGACTGGCAGCATCACCAGCGACGCGACCAGGAACTGAGTGGACGTGCGCGCCAGACTTGATCCACCGGCCTGCACCTTCCGGTTGTTCAGCACCAGGAACAGGCCGTAGAAAAGCCCGGACAGAAAACCGAAGACCAGGCTCTCGATCTCGTCCGCCCCGGTGGGCAGTCGGAACTCGGTGATGAACAGCGTCCCTAGCAGGGCGCAGCCGAGCAGCAGCCCGCTCGTCCGGTCAAATCCCTCCCCCAGCCAGAGGGCCGCGAGCGCGCTGGCGATCAACGGCCCCAGATAGAGCAGGAACGCCGCATTCGCCAGCGTCCCGCTCACGACAGCCCTGAAGTAGCACACCACGAACACCGCCAGCGCCAGGCCAGAGGCGAGCAGCATCCAGGTGACACGGACCGGTTTCTCGCTGGTCTGGCGGCCTGCCAGCCCGCGCAGGGCCGCCAGACACACAAAGCCAATGCTGAAGCGCCCCAGGGCGATCACCAACTCGTTGCCGGGGGACACCTGCCGGACGAACACGCCCAGCGTCGCCATCAGGCTCGTCCCCGTGACGGCAGCGAGGTACCATACCCATTGGCGGGTCACTCATGCCTCGCCCAGATACGCCTGGCGGACGCGCGGCGCGTGCAGCAACTCAGACGCCGGGCCTTCGAGGGCGAGGGTGCCTGTCTCCAGCACGTAGCCATAGTCGGCCAGCCGGAGCGCGGCGCGCGCGTTCTGCTCGACCAGCAGCACGGTCACACCCTGCTCGTTGATCGCCTGGATCGTCTCAAAGATCGCTTTGACCAGCAGCGGGGCCAGCCCCAATGACGGCTCATCGAGCATCAGCAGCTTCGGGCTGGCCATCAGCGCGCGCCCGATGGATAGCATCTGCTGCTCGCCGCCGGAAAGAGTGCCGCCCAACTGTCTCTTGCGCCCGGCCAGGCGGGGGAAAAGATCGTACACGCGGCTGCGGTTGGCCTCGATGGAAGCGCGATTGTTGCCTAGCGAGTAGGCCCCCATGTTGAGATTTTCCTGCACGGTCAGCGTCGGGAAAATCTGCCGCCCCTCCGGCGCTTGGGTGAGTCCCAGGTAGACGATCTGGTGCGCGGGGAGCAGGTGAATCGGTGTCCCGTCGAAAATGATCTCGCCCGTCCGGGGCCGCAGCAGGCCGGAGATCGTGCGCAGGGTGGTGGTCTTGCCCGCGCCGTTCGCCCCGATCAAGGTGACGATCTGGCCAGCCTCAACCTGCAGCGAAATATCCTTCAGGGTGCGGATATTGCCGTAATAGGTACTGACGTTGCGCAGTTCAAGGAGGGCCACGATCACTCTACCTCGTCTTGTTCTTCGCCCAGGTAGGCGGCGATCACGTTCGGGTCTTGCTGGATGTCGGCAGGCGGACCTTCGGCAATCTTGCGCCCATCATCCAGCACTACGATGCGGTCGGAGATTCTCATCACGACCTTCATATCGTGCTCGATCAGCAGGATGGTGATACCGCTCTGGCGAATCTGGTGGATAGTCTCCATCAAGGCCAACCCCTCGGCCTCGTTCAGACCGGCGGCTGGCTCGTCCAACACCAGCAGTTTAGGCTCGGTGGCCAGCGCGCGCGCAATTTCCAGGCGGCGTTGGTCGCCGTAGGCCAGGTTGCGCGCCAGCTCATCCGCCCTGTCGGCCAGGCCGATGAACGCCAGGTGGCGCATGGCCCGGTCAACGATGTACTTCTCTTCCTCCAGCACGGATGGCAGCTTCAGCAGGGCGCCGGCTGCGCCGGCTCGCCCCCGGTGGTGCAGCCCGGCCATGACGTTCTCCAGCACGGTCAGCCGGGGGAAAAGCCGGATCGTTTGAAAGGTGCGGGCAATGCCGCGCTCAACGACATCGTGCGGGCGCAGGATGGGCGACATCCCCATCCATTGCAGCGCCTTGTGCGGCAGCCAGGGCACCCAGCCTCCCAGACGGGTGAGCGAAGAGCGCGCGAAGCGCTCGTGCCGGCGGGCGTGCGTCTCAACGATCACCTGGCCGTCGAAGATGACGGTGCCTTCCGTCGCCGGGTAGATGCCCGTGATCACATTGAAGACGGTCGTCTTGCCCGCCCCGTTGGGGCCGATGAGGCTCAGAATCTCGCCCGACGCCAGGCTGAAGCTCAGATAATCAATCGCGCGCAGGCCGCCGAAATTCTTGCTGAGAGAGTTCACTTCGAGCAGGTTCATCGCCAATTCCTCATGTGGCCTGCGGTGAGGCATTAGCCTCGGCCACTGCCGAAACGACGATCCCGCGCCGTCGTTCGGGGATGATGCCCGCCGGGCGCAGCACCATCATCACCACCATCGCCACCCCCATCAGGCCGTCGCGCCAGTCCATGATGCGAAACGCGGATATCTCGCGTTCCACGGCTGGCCCCAATCCCTTGCCGATCACCAGCATGACCACCGCATAAAGCGCCATCGCTCCGGCCACCCAGGGCAGCGCGTTGTCCAACCGCCGCCGCACCAACGGGATGGCGATGATCGCGACCAGGACCATGAGCATGCCGATCACGCTCAGCGCTGGCTCGCCCAACAGCAGCGGCGGCAGGACGAACGCGCCGGCAATTGCGCCGCTCTCGACCGTCGCCCCAGAGAGACGGTGCCGCGCGCCGTAGAGGTATCCCCCCAAGAGCACGGCCAGGATCACCACCGGATTGATGCCCTTGTACAGGAAGGTCGGCCCCACGTCGCGCAGCAGCTCCGGCAGCACGACCATGCCCAGCGTGCCGACCAGGATGCCCGGAATCGATCCGCTCCCGCCCAGAACCACAATGCAGAACATGATGACAGACTGCAAGAAGTTGAAGCTCTCCGGCGCGACGACGGTGAAACGGCTGGCGTAGAGCACACCGGCCACGCCAGCCGCTGCCGAGCCGATGGCAAAGGCGGCCAGCTTGACCTGCGTCGTGTCAATGCCCATCGCTTCGGCGGCGAGTTGATCCTCCCGCACGTAGAGCCAGGCGCGCCCCAGCCGCGAGTACTGCAAGCGGCGCATACCGATCACAGTGACCAGGATGAAGGCCAGCACCAGGTAGTAGTACGGGCGCGCGTCACGCTTGAACACGACCGGCGTCAACTCGACGCCCAAGACCTTGACCGGGTCCTCTACCCGAAAATACTTGTCCAGGTTCCCTTCAATCTCCGTCACGAGGGAATCGGCGCCAGCGGCCATGATCAGCCCGCACACGATGACCACCGCCACCAGCGCGAGCATCTGCCCGCGCGCGCTGACCTTGTGATCGCGCAGGACAGCCCCCAAGACGACGACCCCCACCGCCATCACAATAGAGATGAGGAACAACGGCTTGTGATCCAGAGCCAGCGGCGGCAGGTAGTACCCCGCTGCGATCACCACTGCCCCACCCCAACGCAGGAGGTACCCACTCTTGCGAGCCAGGAAGACGTGGAGCGCCAGGACAAGCGCCAGCACCAGGGCTGGCACCGGTTCAAGCCAGGGGAGCGGCAGTTCGGGGCGACCAGCGCCAAACAGCCCGTTTGCGCCGCCGGTGATGCCAAAGGCGTTGTTGGTCACTCCAATGCGGAAGATTTCGCCAAAGGCGATGGTGACGATGCACAGATAGTCACCTCGCAGGTGGAGAATCGGCTTGCTGATCAGGATCGCCGCCCCGCCCGCCACCAGCGCCGCTATGGGAATGGTGGCCAGGATGGTGATGTTGCGCTCGATGCTGAGGATGGCGGCGGTGTAAGCGCCCAGGCCGAAGAACGCCGCGTGACCCAGTTGGAACAGGCCCGCGTAGCCGACGATCAGGTTGAGACTCAGGCCGAGCATGACGTAGATGCCGGCCAGCACCGCCAGCGAGGTGCGCGACCGATCCATGAACGGCATGGCCGGCAGCGCGAGGACCAGCAGCACGAGCAAAAGCTGCCACATCCAGGGGCGGACAAGGCGCGTCAATGATTGGTTCATCTCGCTACACCTTTTCCGCGACAGTCTCGCCCAGAATGCCGGTCGGACGTGCGATCAGGATGGCGATGAGCAGCACGTAGGCGATGGCGTCTTTCCAGGCCGACGCATTGGCCAGCCCGATATCCGGGCCGTAGGCCACCACCATCGTCTCGCTGATGCCCAGGATGAACCCGCCCAACACCGCGCCGGGAATGTTGCCGATGCCTCCGAGAATGGCGGCGATGAAGGCTTTAAGCCCGAACACCCAGCCCAGGGTGAAGTTGAACGATCCGTAGTAGATGCCGATGAGCAGGCCCGCCAGCCCGCCCAGCGCCGGGCCGATGAAGAACACAATCGAGATGATGCGGTTCACATTGATGCCCATCAGGCGCGAGACGTTGTGATCCAGCGACACGGCGCGCATGGCGGTTCCAACGCGCGTCCGCTGCACAAACAGGTACAGCCCGATCATGATCGCGGCGCAGATGACAAGCATGAGGATCTGCAGCCCCGACACAGCCACTTCGTCGGTTAGGCGGAGGGTGGGGAGTCCTTTGAGCAGCCCTTGCGGGTAGGTGCGCCAGCGCGCGTGGGAGACATTGCGCGCCACCGATTGCAGGGCAAACGCCGCGCCCAACGCTGAGATGATCGGGGACAGGCGGCCAGCAGAACGCAGCGGGCGGTAGGCCACCCGCTCGATGGTCATGCCCATCATGCCAATGAACGCCATCACGAGCACGGCGGTGACCAGGATGGCGACCAGGTCCATATCGGTGAGACCGGCCAGCACCGTCGTCAGCAGCCCCCACCCGGCCAGCGTCCCCCACATGAACATATCGCCATGCGCGAAGTTGATCAGCTTGAGCACACCGTAGACCATCGTGTAGCCCAGCGCAACCACCGCATAGAAGCCGCCAATGGTCAGACCGTTAATGAGTTGCTGCAAAAATGTTTCCATAAGCGCGCGTCTCTCTGTAAGTGCGAGTCACGGCAGTAGGGGGCGGCATTCAACCGCCCCCTACACGCCTGTCACTGCGGGACTGCTTATTCCTCGGCTTGTGGCTGAGGTTGCTCGGGGTAGTAGGTGATCACGCCCTCTTCGCTGATCTGGTAGAGCGCGTGGATGGTGCCCAGGCGGTCACCCTTCTCATCGAAGCCGATGATCGGGCCGCTGAGGCCGGGGTAGTCCTTGAACTCTTCGTGCAGGTAGGCGGCCAGAACCTCAGTATCGGTGCTTTCCGTTTCCTGAATCGCGTGAGCGATCACGTTGAAGGCTTCGGCAGCCAGCAGCCACCACACGCTGGCCGGGGGTTCGCCGTAGGCCTCGGTGAACGCCTCCACGAATTCGACCGCTTCGGGATATTCCAGGTCTTGTGGCAGCGGCTCAGTGGTGATGAAGGTGCCCGCCGCCGCGTCAACACCGGCGATCTCGACCATTTCGGGGTTGTTGCTGGCGTTGCCCATCATCCACTGAATATCCAGGCCGAGCTCGGCTGTCTGGCGCAACAGCAGGCCACCCTGGGCATGGTAACCAGTGAAGTAAACCGCATCCAGGCTGGCTCCGCCGATGTTGGTCAGAATGGGGGTGAAGTCCTGGTCATCGGGGTTGATCGCGTCGAAGAAGGCCACTTCCAGCCCGGCTTCCTCCGCATAGACCTGGGTCCAGTCGGCCAACCCCTTGGCGTAGGTCGAGTTGTCGTGCAGGATGCCGATCTTCTGCGCGCCCAGGACATCCTTCATCGCCATGACGGCAAACAACGCCTGGCGATCATCCAGGAAGCAAACGCGGAAGAACTGCGCGAATCCCTTTTCGGTCAGACGGGTGGCCGTCGAGGACGGCGTGATATGCAGAATGCCGTTTTCGTTGTAGATCTCAGAAGCGGGTTCGGTGGCGGTGGAGTTGTAGGCGCCGATCACGGCCACCACGCCAGCGTCAATCAGCCGATCGGCCACCAACGCCGATTGCGTCGGGTCGCCAGCATCATCCTCAATCACCAGCTCCACCGGACGCCCAAGCAGCCCGCCCTCTTCGTTGACCTGATCCACCAGCAGTTGGACGGCCTTCACAAAGCCCTGTCCCTCATACGCATAGTCGCCGGTCATGGGGCCTTGCAGGCCGATGCGAATGGGTTCGCCTTCCTGGGCGTTGGCGATCAAGCCGAACGGCCCAAGGACCATAGCGAGCAAGACGATCACTACTGAAATGCGTTTCATCTTAGGTGCCTCCCCAAAATAGTCATGCACAGTAGTGGAATGTGACTGGATTGATCGCTGACGGCTTATTTCCCTCCTTAGTCCTTGAGGACAATATCTAGCTTCAGACTATTCATGAGTTGCGCGGACGAGTAATCGCAGAAGAACCCGGCTGGAAAACGATCACCCTGCGTGCGAACGATAATCTCGCGTGGAGGTAACCTTAATCTACATTATGACCCCAGTTCGTGTCAATCGGAATTGATTAACGGGTCCATTTCAGACTCAGGGCTTCGCGATCTAGGGGCAAGGGGCAGTTTTCGATGTGCCCGGCGCGAGAGGACTATTCTGCTGGCTGTTCAGTCGTCCCGACGGGGCGAACCGTCGCGTGCAGGAAAGCGAAATCCTCGCGCGGGGGCAACACCTCGTGAATCTCGACAATCTCGAACGTCCCCCTGCCAATGCGCACGCGCCCGCCCACGCAGGGCCGCTCGATCTCGTTGGCGATGGCGCCGGGGTGCTCGCCGCCAATGACCACGTAGCTGACCTTGTAGGTTGTCACAGGTCGCCCTCCTCCGGTGCGGCTGCCTGCTGGCCGCTGGCGTCCAGGTTCAGGTTGCGGTGACGCAGCTTGAACGACAGGTCGCAGGCGATGTTGCGCATGATCACGTAGCCGATGGCTGTGTCCGTCTCGCACAGGGCAGTGAAGGCTTCGCCCTGGATGACGCGCAGGATGGTGTCGTCCTGGCAGCAGCGCACCGTTGCCGAGCGCGTGCCCCGATCCACCAGGGCCATCTCGCCGAAGATCTGCCCGCGCCCCAGGAAAACCTCGGTGCGTTCCGGCGCGTCCGGCGTGGAACGGATACAAATCTCGACCTGGCCCTCGCTGACGAAGTAGAGCGCATCGCCCGCCGCGTCCTGCTCGAAGATCACGTCACCGTCGTGATACACCACTTCCTGGCTGATGTCGAGCAGCCGCTGGAGCTGGGCGTCAGTCAGCCCGTGAAACAGCTCAACCGCTTTCATCAAGGGGAGCAGCGCCATCGGGGAGGACTCCTTCTGCCGGCGTCAGGAAACGCGGCGCTGCCCGCCAGAAGGGGCGCAGCGGCGCTTCGCAGCGCTAGCATACCCCAACACCCCTGGCGGAGCAACAGGTGCGGGGGGATGAGTCAGGGCAATTGCATCAAATTCTGCCGTAGCCAGCCGGTTGACCTCACCCCCGCTCGGCGCTGACGCGCCTTGCCTCCCCCTCTCCGTCAACGGAGAGGGGGACAGGCCGAGCGAAGCGAGGCCAGGGGGTGAGGTAAAGCAGAGCGCACGCTAGATGCGATTGCCCTGGGGGACGGGTGCGTGCGAAACCTGTCGGGCAGTATACGAGCGTCGCTCTACCACGCCCGCAGGGGCATATCGCCATATGCCCCACTCCCCGCCCGGCATCAGGCGAGACGCTGACAACTTCGGCACACACCCAGGGGGATTTGGGGGGATGGCAAGGCATCAGCGCAGAGCAAGTGAGAACATCCTCAGGCTTTACCCCGCGTCCTCGGCGTCTCCTCGGAGAATTGGCGCTCTGCCGCTATCTTCATCCCTTTGGTGTGCCGTGCCAGCGGCATGAGCACGCCCGAGGTTCAAAGCATCCCGGCTCCAGCGTGAGATGCACCTCTGGCGCCGGGCAAACTTGACACGTCTAGGCGAGAGGCTATCATAGTCCTTGCCAGGCACACAGACCATTCTCCCGCCCAATTTCCCGGCGGGCTTTCCCAGGAGATAAGACGATGTCAGACTTAGCAGAGCGCATTGCCATTATCACCGGCAGCGGCCAGGGCATCGGGCGCGCCATCGCGTTGGAACTGGCCCGGCGTGGCGCGCGGATCGTCACCAACGACGTGACCGGCTGCTGCGCCGACGATACACTGGCCCTGGTGCGCGAGTTGGGCAGCGATGGCCTGGCCGTCACCGCCGACGTGAGTGATAGCGCGCAGGTCGAGAGCCTGGTCAAGACGGTGATAGACACTTTCGGCCAGGTGGACATTCTGGTCAACAACGCCGGCACCACGCGCGACAACCTAATCATGCGTATGCCCGAAGAGGAATGGGACCTCATCCAGCGGGTCAACCTCAAGAGCGCCTGGCTGTGCTCCAAAGCGGTGATCCGGCCCATGATGCGCCGCAAGTACGGGCGCATCATCAACATCTCCAGCGCCAGCGGGCTGATGGGCCAGGCCGGGCAGACCAATTACAGCGCCAGCAAAGCGGGCATGATCGGCCTGACGAAGGCGCTGGCCCGCGAAGTCGCCTCGCGCGGGATCACCGTCAACGCGGTCGCGCCCGGCTTCATCAAGACCGCGCTCACCGACAAAATGCCGCAAGACATCCTCGACCAGCTTCTGCCGCTGATCCCGGCGGGGCGCATCGGCACCGTTGAGGACGTGGCCCACGCCGTTGTCTTCCTGGCCGGCGAGCGGGCCAGTTATATCACCGGGCAGGTGCTGTCGGTGGACGGCGGGCTGGTGATGAGCTAGGGCGGCGGAGCAGCGCCCCTGCCAGGCCAACCTCCGGGGAGTTCGCTAACCACGCTACGCTCGGCTGGACGCAGCAATAGACTTCCGAAGTTTTCGAAAACTTCGGAAGTCTGAATTCGGGTCGGGCACAGAGCAGCGCCCCTGCCATTATGAAGCGTCTCCGTCTTGTAGGGGTGGGTTTCTGAACCCGCCCCTACGCACCCCCATTCGCCACTGTTCCAGGATGCCCCCGCGTATTGACTGCTGCCAGGCACGCGGAACATGCTATAATAGCGGCACGGCTTCCGGCACAAGCTGCCGGGCCTCTTGCGCATAGAGGATGAGGCGGCGGGATAATCCTAATGGTGACACCTCGACACCCCAACGATACCGTGACCATCGCGCCGGGCGTGCTGCTGACCATCGCCCGCCTGGCGACGCTCGACGTGCCGGGCGTGGTGCGCATGGGCAGCACGCCGGGCGGCGTTGACCGGCTGCTGCGCCGCGTGCCCTCGGCCAACGGCGTGCAGATCGCCATTGACGATGACACCGTCACCGCGCACCTCTACGTCGTGGCCGAGGCGTCGGCCAACCTGCGCGAGATGAGCGTGCAGATTCAGCGTTCGGTCGAGCGATCCATCCGCGATTTGCTCGGCATGAAAGTCGCGTCGGTCAACGTGCACATCGAAGACGTGGCTTTCGCCTCAGCGACGGAGCCAGAAGGGGAGTAGCGAGCGCCGATGGTCATGAGCGACTACCGCCGCGAAGCGCGCGCGCTGGCGCTGCAAGTTCTTTACGAAGTGGACTGCACCGATCACCCTGTGGCAACGGTGCTGCGCGAGCGGCTGGAGCAAAACTCGCCGCGTCCCGAAGCGATCCCCCTGGCTACCCGGCTGGTTAATGGCGTGCTGGAGGTTCGCCCGCGCCTGGACGTGCTCATTCACCGCTACGCACCCGAATGGCCGCTCGACCAGGTCGCCATCGTGGATCGCAACATCCTGCGCATCGCCATCTACGAGATGGCGGTGGATGAGACCATTCCGCTGAAGGTCGCCATCAACGAGGCCATTGAGCTGGCCAAGACCTTCGGCTCGGAGAGCACGCCGCGCTTCATCAACGGCGTCTTGGGCACTCTCGCGGCACGCCCTGACGATGTACAGGCCACGCTCAAGCCTCAGCCATCCTGATCGCCGCAACCCAGAACCGACGCCCTCATGTCTAAGCAGCCTGTGCCGCAGCAGCCGGATCGCCAGCCGAAACCTTATAGTGCATGGACCGCCATCACCAGCGACGAAGACGGGACGCCGCTGACCCTGCTCGACCATCTCAACGAGCTGCGGGGCCGCCTGGTGCGCGCGCTGGCCGCCTTAGCCATCGGTGTGCTGCTGGCGGTCGTCTTCACCGAGCGGCTGCTCAAATACCTGATCAAGCCCTACGGCACCGAGCTACAGGTGCTCGGCCCGACCGAGAGTGTGGTGATCTACTTCCGCGTGGCGCTGCTCGCCGGGGCGATCTTCGCCATGCCTTGTATCACGCTCCAGCTTTTTCTGTTCATCGCGCCCGGCCTGACGCGCAAAGAGAAGCGGTGGGTCTACCTGGCGCTGCCGGCAACGACGGGCTTGTTCCTGGTCGGGGTGGCTTTCGCCTGGTTCATCATGGTGCCCGCCGCGCTTGGCTTTTTGCAGGATTTCCAGAGCGAGGTCTTCCGCGCCGAGTGGACGGCGGATCGCTACATCGCCTTTCTGACCTCGGTGCTGTTCTGGATCGGGGTGGCCTTCGAGCTACCGGTCGTGGTCTTCGTGCTGGCCCGGCTGGGCATCCTCGGCCCCGGCCCCTTGATCCGCAACTGGCGGCTGGCGGTGGTGCTGATGACCATCGTCGCCGCGCTGATCACGCCGACGGTGGATCCGTTCAACATGCTGCTGGTGATCGCGCCGTTGATCGTGCTCTACCTGATCAGCATTGGCCTGGCCGTCATCGCTTATCCCCGTGCGCTGCGTAAATAGACGTTCCACAGAGTGATCGTCCGCTGGCACGGTTGTACGCTGTCTTAGGAGTATGGCATGTCTAAAACCCGTGTCCTGATCATGGGCGCCGCCGGGCGCGACTTTCACAACTTCAACACCGTCTTCCGCGACAACCCGGCCTATCAGGTTGTCGCCTTCACCGCGACGCAGATTCCCGACATCGAAGGGCGTCTCTATCCGCCGGAGCTATCCGGGCCGCTCTACCCGGAGGGCATCCCCATCTATCCCGAAAACGACCTGGCCGCGCTGATCCGCGAGCAGGCCATTGACGAGGTCGTGTTCGCCTATTCGGACGTGTCGCACGAGTACGTGATGCACAAGGCGAGCCTGGTGCTGGCCGCTGGCGCCGACTACCGCTTGATCGGCCCCAAGCAGACCATGCTCAAAAGCAGCAAGCCGGTCGTGGGCGTGGGCGCGGTGCGCACCGGCTGCGGCAAGAGCCAGACAACGCGCGCCGTCAGCCGGGCGCTGCGCAAGCTGGGCTACCGCGTCGCGGTGGTGCGCCATCCCATGCCCTACGGCGACCTGGCCCGCCAGGCCGTGCAGCGCTTCGCCACCTACGACGACCTGGTTCGTCACGAGGCGACCATCGAGGAGCGCGAGGAGTACGAGCCGCACATTGACAGCGGCGTGGTCGTCTTCGCCGGCGTGGACTACGAGCGCATCCTGCGCGCCGCCGAGCAGGAGGCCGACATCGTGCTGTGGGACGGCGGCAACAACGATCTGCCCTTCTACGCGCCCGACCTGTACTTCGTGCTGGTAGACCCGCACCGGCCCGGCCACGAGCAGAGCTACCACCCCGGCGAAGCCAACCTGCGCATGGCCGACGTGGTGATCATCAACAAGATTGACACGGCGGATCAGGCGGGCGTGCAGCAGGTGCGCGAGAGCATCCGCGCGCTCAACCCCACCGCTGCGGTGATTGACGCCGCGTCGCCCATCTTCGTGGACGATCCCGCGGCCATTCGTGGCCAGCGCGTGCTGGTGGTGGAGGACGGCCCCACCCTGACACACGGCGAGATGGCCTACGGCGCGGGCGTGGTCGCCGCGCAGCGTTTCGGCGCGGCGGAACTGGTAGACCCGCGCCCCTACGCCGTGCGCAGCATCGCCGAGACGTTCGCCAAGTATCCCAACACGGGCACCCTGTTGCCTGCCATGGGCTACGGCGAGGCGCAGCGTGCCGACCTGGAGGAGACGATCCGCGCCACGCCGTGCGATCTGGTGATCGTCGCCACGCCGATTGACCTGGCGCGCGTGATCACCATTGACAAGCCGACGCAGCGCGTCCGCTACGAACTGCAAGAGTTGGGACAACCGACCGTCTATGAGGTATTGCGGGCCAAGTTTGGTCCCAAGGCATAACCGTTGGCAGGGCGAGAAGCGCGCCGGTAAGGGCGCGCTTCCGTTTCCGCCAGTGGGCGGAGACCTGAGCGACCATGAGCGCACCCCCCCGACCTCCCACGAAGCGGCACCGCTGGCGGCGGACGCTGACTCTGGCCGCGGTCGCCGTCGCGCTAACCTTCGTCGCTGTGCCATCAGCGCTCGGCTTTCTGACGACCTATCGCCTGCTCTATGCCCCTTGCGGCGAAGACCCGCGCACGCCGGCAGACTTCGGCCACCCCTGGGAAGACGTGACCATCGCCGGGCGGGAGGGGCGCTTCCGCGCCTATTTCATCCCCGGCGCGAACGGCGCGGTGGTGATCATCCCGCCAGCGGCGGCGAGCGGGCGCGGTAATCGTCTGCACGAAGCGGATGTGCTGGCCCGCCACGGCTATGCCGTGCTGACCTTCGAGTCGCGGCGCTGCGCTGGCATAGGGCCGCTCAGCCTGGGCTACCGGGAGATCGGCGAGGTCGGCGACGCGCTGGCCTACCTGGAGGCGCGCGGCGACGTGAACTCGGCGCGCATCGGCGTGCTCGGCTTCTCGTCGGCGGGAGCGACGGCGGTGATGGCCGCCGCGCGCTACCCGGCGCTGCGCGCGGTCGTAGCCGAGGGGGGCTATGGTGATTTCGCCGAAGGTACCCTGGCGCTGGGGACAGGCGGCCCGCTGGAAGTGCTCTACAAGGAAGCGATTGCCCTCAGCTACCGCTTGCTTAGCGGCGTAGAACTTGCTAAGCTGAGTCCGCAGAGCGTGATCGGCAGCATCGCCCCGCGCCCGATTCTGCTCATTTATGGGAGCCGCGAGCACAGCCTGGGCGGGGCGCGGACGCAGCTTGCTGCTGCGGGCGCGAACGCTGCGCTGTGGGTCGTGGAGGGGGCCGGGCACGGCGATTACCTGGCCGTTGCGCCGCACGAGTACGAGGCGCGCGTGATCGCCTTTTTCGACGCGGCGCTGCTGGGCCTGGTGACAACCACTGAACGTTAGTGAAAGGTATTCTTGAGGTGATCCCACGCATCATCGTTCACGGCGGAGCCTGGAAGATCGCCGAGGAGGAGCACGCCGGGCATATGGCGGGAGTGCGCGCTGCTGCTGAGGCCGGCCGGGCGATTCTGGCGGCGGGCGGCTCGGCGCTCGATGCGGTGGAGCGGGCGGTGATCGTCATGGAAGACGATCCCGCCTTCGACGCAGGCGTGGGCAGCGTCTTCAACCGCGCCGGCGATATCGAAATGGACGCCATCATCATGGACGGGCGCACCCTCAAACTGGGCGCGGTCGCCGCCGTGCGCGGCATCACCAACCCCGTCCGGCTGGCCCGGATGCTCTTCGACGACACCGATCACAGCCTGCTCGTCGGCGAAGGGGCGCGGCGCTTCGCTGAGGAAAAGGGGATGCGGCTCTGTGCCCAGGCTGAGCTGACCGTCCCGCGCGAGATCGAGCGTTTCCTGCGCCTGCAAAAAATGCCGGACTACCGCCTGTCCTACGAATTCACGCCAGACCCGCAGGGCACGGTCGGCGCGGTAGCCATTGACGCCGAGGGACACGTCGCGGCGGCCACTTCGACCGGCGGCGTGGCCTACAAGATGCCGGGGCGCGTGGGCGACTCGCCGCTGGTCGGGTCGGGGGCCTACGCCGACGACCTGAGCGGCGCGGCGTCGGCCACCGGGCACGGCGAGAGCATCATGCGTGTTGTGCTGTGCAAGATGGCCACCGACGCTGTCGCGCGCGGTCTGCGCGCTCAGCAAGCCGCCGACCTCGCCATCCGCACGATGTTCGAGCGCACCGGCGGCTACGGCGGGCTGATCCTGGTGGATCGCCAGGGACAGGTCGCCTTCGCCTACAACACGCCGCATATGACCGTCGCCTGGACGGGCGAGGATGGGAGCATCCACGCCCGCATCAAGGCGTGAGACGCACCAGGGGAAGGGTGAAGCGCATGAACCGGCGGCGGGCAGTGGGGGCAGTGATCGGGCTGGTGGCAGGGTTGGTCTCCGGCTGCGGGCTGCTGCAGGATACCCCCCCGACCGTCACGCCGATCTACATCACGGCCACACCGGAGCCGGTGATCGTGCCCATCGTCGCCACCGAAACGCCCGCGGCGACGCCGGTCGTGGCCGGGACCAGCGCGGCACTGCTGCCCACGCGCGGCCCGGAGCGCACGGCGACCTTCACCCCGCCGCCGCGCATCACCCAGACGCCCACCTTCACGCCCACTGCCACTGATACGCCGGTCACGCCGGGGCCGGTTGTCTACGCGCCGGTCGGGGGTGTGGCGGGCGCGGGCGGCGTCATCGGCAGCGGCAGCGGGGGCAGCGCGGGGACGGGCTGCGCCAACGTTCCTGGCGGGAGCATTGGCGCGATCTACCAAAGCGACCCGTCCATCGCGGCGGCCATTGGCTGTCCGCTGGCTGGCGCGCCGAGCGCGGTGGGCAGCGCCTACCAGCCGTTCCAGAACGGCCTGATGATCTGGGTCTCGGCACTGGGGGCGGTGACCCAACCAGCCATCTACGCCCTCTATGGCAACGGCACCTATCAGCGCTTCAACGACACGTTCCTCGACGGCATTGACCCCAGCAGCGGCGGGGCCGTCCCGCCGCCGGGTTTGGTGGAGCCGGTGCGTGGTTTCGGCAAGGTCTGGCGCGAGAATCCGACGGCGCGCGACACGCTCGGCTGGGCGCTGACCGGCGAGAGCGGCGGCACGGCGGAGATTCTGCTCTTCGAGCGCGGGGAGATGCTGCGCGTCCCGCAATCCGGGCAGACGTACATCCTGATCACCGGCGCGCCGGGCACGTGGAGCGCGCGGGCTGGGTAGAGCTATCAGCTTTTCAGCCATCAGCTATCAGCGAGGGGCGATCCTATGGGGTTCTTGCAGATGGCTGACCGCTGATGGCTGTCAGCTCAGGAGCGAATGCGATGAAACTCGACGACGGCACGCTGACCCTGGCCCCGCGGCACGGGCGCGAGGTCGCCAGCGTTCACCTGTACCAGGGAAGCTCCAACGACTGCGGGCCGCATGTGGTGGCGATGGCCGTCAACTTCTGGCACGGGCGCGCCGTCCTCGACGCAGCAGAGGTCGCCCGCGCCATGAACCGCCCGCGCCTGGGCCTGGGGGTGCCGCCGTTGGTGGTACGGCGCGTGCCGGGCTGGGCTACTTTCCCCTGGGGCATCGCCGATGTGCTGCGTGCCAACAGCGTCCCCGCGCGCTGGCGTGCTCGTGCCAGCGAAGACGATCTGCGCCGCGCCCTGACGGAAGATCGCCTGCTCATGCCCATCTACGGCGAGCCGCTGCGGCGGCGCGGCCTGCGCTGGACGGGCTGGTCGCATGTGGCGATTCTGTGCGGCTGGGAGCCAGCGGAGGAGCGCTACTGGTTCGTGGACTCGTCGCGGGCCAGCGCGCCGACCAGCCGTCCGCGCGCCGAGTTCCTGCGGCTGTGGGGCAACATGGGCCGCCTGCTGGTGGAGACGCTCTAGCCCTCCAGGGGAATCGTCGCGCCCTGCGCCAGGTACGCGCCCGCCTCGTCCAGCACCTCGACGTTGCGGAACGTCTCGCCCTCGATCGCGTACATCCCCGCGTAGAGTGTCGCCGTCTCCGGCGGGAGGGCCAGGTCGAACCACAGGGCCAGCGTATCGCCCGCCCGCCAGTAGCGCCCCGGCCAGGCGGGACGATCCGCCTGCGCCAGCCGCATCCCCGCCGCGTCGAGCGCGTGCACGAACGCCTGTACGTCCGCCTCGTCTGGCCCATCCAGCCGCCAGACCAGGGCGACTTCGCCGTCGGTGAGAGCGTAACCGGTCAGCGTTGCGCCGTTGGCGAAGTGAACCGGCTCGATCTCCGTCACCGCCGCCAGCGGCAGTGCCTGTGAAGCCGAACGCAGCGCGTAGGGCCGTTCGCCGGAGCGCAGAGGAAATACGTCCGTCCCTGGCACGTCGAGGCAGGCGGCGTCCGGGCACGTCCGCAGCCCTGGGACGGGCGCGATCAGTTCCAGCGCGTCTCCGGCGGGGATGACCGCCGTCCGCGTCCCGTCCACGAAGCGCAGCGACGGCAGCGAGTCGAGCAGCGCGCCCCACACCGCCGGAATCTCGTCGAAGGGCGCGAGTTCCTCGTCGCTGATCACAAGCACATCCGCCGGATCGCGGGCCAGGATCGCCGCGCGCACAGCGAGCAGATAGTGCAGCGGCGTGCCGAAGCCGCCGGGCGTGGCCCGCCCGTCCACGAAATCCAGCAGGGCGGCGAAAGCGTAGACCTGCAACGCGACCATCGCCAGCAGCAACGCGGCCAATCCCAACCCCAGCGCTCGCCGCAAGCGGAGCGGGCGGATCGCCGCGATCAGCGCGTCAGCGCCGGCTCCGGCCAGCAGGTAAGCGACGGGCATGAGCGGGATGAAGTAATGCGCCACCACCTCCGTCCACTCCCAGGTGAAGAGCAGCACGGGGACGATCAGCCAGGCAGCGAGCACGATCCGCACTTTGACCTCACCCCTTGGCCTCGCTGCACTTGGCTCTTCTCTCTCTCCCTGATGCACTTTAAGAAATAACTCAGGATACCTTGCTGCTCGGTGGCGCAGGCGGCTGATGGCGTTCTTGTAGGGGCGGGGTTGCAAACCCGCCCCTACAGCGCCCCTACGTGCCGCGCGTGGTATCCGCGCTAATTCGTTACTCTGCAACAATACTCCCCTACGCCAGATCGCCCGCCCCAGCCACCACGCCGCGGTGAACATCGCCGCCAGCGGGATCAGCGCGAACAGGGGATCGGCGTCCGGCACGCTGGCGCGGTAGGCGCGGAACTGTTCCGGTCCGGCCAGCGAGTGGATGTCCGTCCCGGTGACGATCAGCCAAGCGTACTCCAGCGCCCTGCTGCTGATCACCTGCGCGTGATCGGGGTCGGTCTGCACTCGCTCGTGCCAGGCATCCGGCGCGAGCCAGCCGTCGCGGTACGCCCCGGCAGCGGCGGGCAGCGCGGTCAGCGCGGCGAGCAACAGCCCGGCAGCCAGCTCGCGGCGGCGTATCCGGCGTGACCACAGCGCCAACGCCAACCCGCTGAGCGGTATCAGGCTGGCGGCGGCGTAGTGAATCTGGACGGTGATCGCCAGCAGCGGCCAGTGCCCGATCCGCGCCCAGCGCTTGCCTTCAGCATAGCCGAGCAGGGCGGTGAAGACGGTGAGCACCACGAAGGGCGGCAACAGGTCTTGTGCCCACAGCTTGCGGGCGTAGATCGCCCCCCAGGGACTGGCCGCGTAGAGCAGCGCAGCGATCAGCGCGGCCCGCACGCCCGCATAGCGCCGCGCCAGCGCCCAGGTGAGCGCCACCGCCAACACGTTCAGCGCGCCGACGTAGAGCGTGGCGGGCAGGGGACTGTCGCTGAAGGCGAAGGGGACAGCGAACAGGTAGACGCTGACCGGCGGGTTGGGGATGTTCACCGACGAACTGAGACCGAGCAGGGGCAGATCGCGCCCGCGCGCCAGATCGAGGGTGCGCGCCATCATGTTGGCTTCGTCGCGCTTGAACTCCGTGATGCCCGGCGCGCCCATCCGCAGCGCCGCCGC
>DYGW01000232.1 GCA_020724485.1 Thermoflexus sp.
GCGTGTGCAGGGTGTTGGCGGGTGATCATGGGGCGCGATTGTACCGCGTTCGGGGGACGCCAGAAATGGCGCGACGCGCGGCGCTCACAGCGTGATATCGAGGATCGCCTCGGCGATGCCGCGCAGGCGGCTGCCTTCCATGGCGGCGAGCTTCATCACCAAGTCGAGGTAGGGCTGGTTGGTGGGCGAACTGACGAAGCGGCGCATCTCCTCCGGCAGATCGGCCAGCCGCCGCAAGTCCTCTTGCAGCGCCAGGAATTGGCCGATGCGGTTGCTGCTCTCCAGAAAGTACGACAGCGGGACGTGGCAGGCCGAGGCCAGTGACGCCAGCACCGGCAGCGGGATCGAACGCTCGCCCAATTCGTAGGCGGTGACACTGCTGGCGGCGATGCCCGCTTCTTCGGCCAGTGCTTCGGGCGTCAGGCCGCGCTCCTCGCGCGCCGAGCGCAGCAGCGCGCCGATCAGCCGGTCGCGCAGGGCCAGGTATTCGCTGCGATCCACCGCCGGGCGGCGCTCCTGCTCCAGCGTGTCGTCAACCGCCAGGAAATGGCTGACCGGCACGCCCAGCCGGTAGGCGAGCAACTCTAGCTCCGGCAGGCTGGGCATCGCCCGGCCCAGCTCCCACGCTTCGAACGCTTCCGGCGTCACGCCCGCGCATTGGGCGCACGCTTCGAGGCTGAGCGCCGCCGCCTGGCGCGCGTCGCGGATGAGCACGCCGAGGATGCGCGCGCGCAGCAGGTATAGCTCCTCGAAGTTGGTCGCTTCCTCGTGATTCATGGGCTGTGGACGCGCGCGGGCCGCGAGATCGTTGGCGCTCATCGTGCATACCTCCCCGTGCGGCGGACAATTGCCGCCATTATACGGCCTCGCCAACACGCGCGCAACGCGGCTGGCGGCGAGGGGAAGTCTTCCCTGACTCCGGAAGTATCGCCATACACCCTTGCAAACCCGCGTTCAGAAAATCGCGAACAGCACCCACATAGCATCAGCGCAGTCCATTTCGCGTTATACTGGAGCTAACGACAGACCATGCAGGGGGTCTTATGGCTGACGCATACACGCGCGAGGAGCAACGCCTGTTGCTGGCGTTGGCCCGCGAGACGCTCACCCGCATCGTTGCCGGGGAAGACCCGCCCGATGTAGACCTGGACGCGCTGCCGCCCGCCCTGGCCGAAGACCGGGCGTGCTTCGTGACACTGCGCCAGCGCGAGGGCGGCGCGTTGCGCGGCTGCACCGGGACACTGGTCGCCCGCCGTCCGCTGGCCGAAGAAGTGGTGGCCATGACCGTGCAGACCGCTTTCTACGACCCGCGCTTCGCCCCCGTCCAGGCCCATGAAGTGCCCGGCCTGCACCTGGAAATCAGCGTGCTCACCCCCTCGCAGCCGCTCGACTTTGCCGACCCCGACGATCTGCTGCGCAAGCTGCGCCCCGGCGTGGACGGCGTCACGCTGCGCCTCGACCGCCGCCGGGCGACTTTCCTGCCCCAGGTGTGGGACAGCTACCCCGACCCGCGCCTCTTCCTGATGCTGCTGGCGCAGAAGATGGGCGCCGACCCGGATGCCTGGCGCGATCCCCGCCTGCAGGTGGAGACGTACCAGGCGATCATCATCGAAGAAGACGCCAGCGACGATTCCCCACACCGATTGCCCGCCTCTTAGCTGACGGCTGGCCGATGATCGGCGCGGGCGTCTTTGCGCCCGCGCGCCGCTCTGCTACAATCCTCGCGTCGTTCCACCAGATGTCTATCGTGGAGAATGCCATGCGTACCACGTTGATCCTGCTGGGCCTGCTCGTCGCCGGGCTGGTCTTGGCGGCGTGCGGCGACGAGCCGCCGCCCACCCAGATTTACATCGTCATCTCGCCGACGCCGGAAACGCCCCAGCCGGAGACGCCCGCCGCGTCGCCGACGGTGACTGCGACCGAAACAGCAGCCGTCGCCCCGGCGCCCAGCGCGACGCCAGCCCCTTCGGCCACCCCATCGCCCGCCCTGCCCTCGCCCACGCCGCAGCCAGCAGGCTTCCCGACCAACGTCGCCGCCCAGGTGCAGATCGCCGAGCAGGTCTTCGAGCACGGGCGCATGTTCTGGATTCGCCACACCCGCCAAATCTGGGTGATGGTCAATGTGCCCCAGGACGACGGCACGCGCGGCGACTGGTTCTGCTACAACGACACCTTCCAGGAAGGCGAGGCCGAGATTGACGAGAGTCTCGTCCCGCCCGAAGGCCAGTACCAGCCCCGGCGCGGCTTCGGTAAGCTGTGGCGCACGCGCGACGACCTCAAGAATGCGCTCGGCTGGGCGCTGACGCCGGAGTTCGAGCTGACCAGCAACTACACGTACATCGCTGGCGGCTACGTGCAGGGCGGGCAGTACCTGCCCGGCCCCGGTGAGCACCGCCTGACCACGCTCTACAACGAGAGCATCTCCTTCTTCGAGGCGGACATTCGCGGCGACTGCCAGGGCGGGACCTGGCGCATGACCTCCGCGCCCTAACCGCCAGCGTTCCGAACCGATCATTGCGCAGGCGGGCCGTCCAGGTTCCGCCTGCTGTTTTTCCCTCGCAGCCTGACATTCCCCCGACAGCTTGCCGCGCCCACTTTCGCCCACTGCCGCTTTGTATTAAGGTAAGGGAGAAACTGGTTTTTGGTTCTTGGTGAAAACAGCCTCGTCTCACGGCTGCCCTGCCAACAACCAGCAACCAATAACCAGAAACCAATAACCTTTCACCGTCGAGGTTCTCATGCGCGAATGGCAGCTCAAGCCCGGCGACCCGATGGCCCCCCGCATCGCGGCGGACGCCCGGGCCGGGCACACCGACTACCACGATGACCAGGTCTGGGGACTGCGCCTGGGCAGCCCGTCCGAGCCGGCCATCAGCCTGGAGACGCGCTACGGCGGGCGCGTCGGCCTGGCCCGCATCGTGCCGGTGTGGGGGGTGGGGCGGCGCAAGGTCTACGAGACGCAGGCATACCACGCCCCGCCTGCCCTGGTCGCCTTCGCGCCGGACCTGCTGCGCGTCCGTGCCGGGCTGACTCACACCCTGGCGCTGACCGCCGAGTTCTGGACGATGGAGTCGCAGGCGGTCGGCGGGCGCTTCACCGTCCGCAACAGCGGCGACCAGCCCCAGCCGCTGCGCCTCGACCTGACCGCCCAGGTCGCCCGCCAGGACAGGGCGCTGCCCATGCTCTTTCTGACGCTGGAGGCTGGCACGATCGCCCTGCAGATGGGCCGCCTGCTGCACCTCCAGCCGGTGCTGCTGCTGGAAGGCGCGCGCGAGACGGGCGCGACCGCCCAGCTCAGCCGGGCGCAGACCGTCCAGCCGGGCGAAGCGGTGACCTTCCGCTGGGTGCTGGCCGCGCGCCCGCTGCGCGACGAGAGCCTGGCCCTGGCCCACCGCTGGTTGGCCGTCGAAGACTGGGACGTGCATCTGGCCGCCGTCGCCGCCCGCGCGCAGGCCGCGCCGCAGGTCGAGACGGGGCACCTGGACTGGGACGTGGCCCTGGCCTGGAGCCAGCAGCTTGTGCTGCGCGGCTTCCTGGCCGCGACGGGTAGCCTGCCCCACCCCTCGTTCGTCGGCACGCGCAAGCCCGGCCAGGGTTACGCCCTCGGCGGGGCGCACAGCGGCGGCTTTGGCTACCCCTGGGCCGGGCAGACCGTCCCTGACGCGCTGGCCATCGCCGGGACGGTGGCGCTGGCCGCGCCGGAGCTAGCCCAGGGCATGGTGCGCAACTTCCTGGCCGTGCAGCGCGACGACGGCTGGATTGACGCCCGGCCCGGCCTCGACGGGCAGCGAGCCAACGTCCTGGCCCCGCCGCTGCTGGCGACGCTGGCCCAGACCGTCCACCAGTTCACCCACGATCAGGCGTTCCTGGCGGAATGCCTGGACGGGCTGCTTGCCTTCTTCGCCCGCTGGTTCGCCCCCGACGTAGACGCCGACGGCGACGGCGTCCCCGAATGGCAGCACGCGGGCCAGGGCGCTTTCGTCGAGGGGCCAACGCTGGCGCGCGGATCGCGCTGGGCGCAGGGCGTAGACCTGACCACCGTCGAAGCGCCCGACCTGCTCGCCTACCTGATCCGCGAGGCACACGCGCTGCTCGAAATCGGCACGCTGCTGGGGCACGCGGACGTAGCCGAGGCGATCACCCCGCGCCTGGACGCGCTGATCGCCGCGCTGGAGGAGTTCTGGGACGAGGCGCGCGGCGTCTACACCTACCGCGACCGCGACGCCCACGCCTGCCCGTCCGGCGAGACGGTCTTCAGCGGCCACGGCGAGTCCGTCCTGGCGGAGCGCGTCGTACCCGGTGAGCCGGGCCGCCTGACCCTGCGCGCAACTGGCGGGCTGGATCGCAAGCCGGCCCTGTCCTGCACTGTCGAAGGTGAAGACGCCGCCGGGAACCCGGCCCGCGAGGAGGTGCCGGGTGAGGCGTTCGACTGGTACCGGGGCGCGGGCGCGGCCACAACGCGCACCGTCTGGCGGGCGATCAGCGCGCTGCGCTTTGCCGGGCTGAGCCGCGTCTTCAAGGTCGAAGCGCGCACGGTAGACCTGTCCGCGCACGACATCGCCCTGCTCATGCCGCTGTGGTCGGATGCGCTGGACGAAGCCCGTGCTGCCCGCCTGGTGGTGCACCTGACCGACCCGGCGGCGTACTGGCGTCCGTTCGGCGCCCCCGGCTGCCCCGCCAACGCGCCGCATTACGATCCGGCGCTGCCCAACGGCTGCGGCGGCGTCTGGCCGGACCGGAACGCGCGGCTTGGCCTGGCGCTGGTCGAGCGCGACTTCCTGCAGGAGTCGGCTGAGCTATTCCGGCGCGTCCTGGCCGCGCAGACGCGCAGCCTGGCCGAAGAGGGGACGTTCCGCGCCCTATACCACGCCGAGAGCGGCGAGGGCCTGGGCGACAGCGACGTGATCACCGGGGCTGTGTCGTGGGAATGGTTCGCCCGGCTGTTCGGGGCCTTTGCCCTGGACGCCTGGCGCGCCGCGATCACCGGTCCCTTCGCCTTCCCCGGCGAGACGATGACCTGGACGCAGCACGGCGTGCGCATCACGCGCGACGACGACGGCACCGAGATCGCCTTCCCCAGCGGGCAGACGGTCACGCTGCCTGCTGACGCCGCCGCGCAGATCGTGCGCGACCCGGCGGGCGGAGCTATCGCCGCGCCGCCGCCCCCGCCCACTGACGGCGATCTGCCGCCTGCCGATCAAACTGGGGTACAATAGGGGTAGGAAAGCAGAGGAGCAATGGCCGTCACAACGCAGCCCATGACTGTAGAGGAATTCGAGCGTCTGGCCCTCCAGCCAGAGAACGCCGACCGCCGGCTGGAATTTGTAGGGGGGGAAATCAGCGA
>DYGW01000233.1 GCA_020724485.1 Thermoflexus sp.
CTGGTGACGTCGCTGCTGGTGCTGGCGGCGCTGCTGCGCCTGTGGGACCTGGCCCACTTGCCGCCCGGCTTCAACCGTGACGAGCTGGCCCACATTCGCATCACCAAGGCGATGAAGGCGGGCGAGGTCTCGGTCTACTACCAGATCGGCGACCGCTTGGCCCGTGCCGCGCTGTTCGGCGCGCTCAACACCGCCGCGTCTGACCTGCTGGGCGGCGGGCTGCTCGGCTACCGGATGCTGCCTGTCTGGGGCGGGCTGATCGCGCTGGCGCTGCTCTACGCGCTGGGCCGGCGGCTGTTTGGCGTTCCGGTGGCGCTGATCGCGCTGGCGGCGATGAGCGTCAATCTACGCTCGGTGCTGCTGGCGCGCACCGTGACGGCGGAGTCGCTTGTGCCGCTGTACACCCTGCTCATGCTGCTCTGCCTGGCGGCAGCCTTCAACCTGCGCCGCGAGGTCACCTTCCGCGTGCCCTATACGCTGCCCTTCGCGCTGCTGGCGGCCCTGGCTGGCGCGTCGGGGTACCTGCACTATTCAACGCTGGTGCTCGGCCCGCTGGCGCTGGTCTTCTTCTTGCACCTGTGGCGGACGGGCCAGCCGCTCGCGCGGCGCACGTGGAGCATGTGGGTGTTCGTCGTGGTGCTGGCCACCATTGTCGCGCTGCCCTATCTTGTCTCCACGCTGCGCGATCCCAAGCTGAGCGAGGGGTATATCCTGTGGCACGAGCGCCCGGCCAGCGTTGGCGAGGCGGTCGAGGGGCTGTTGAACGCAGCAGGTGGGCTGCTGTGGCAGGGGGATGAGCACGTCACGGCCAACGCCGGGGAGTACGCGCTGCTCGGCCCCGTCCTGGCGCTGCTGCTGATCGCGGGCACGCTGAAAGCGATCCGGCGTTGGCGCGATCCCCGCTACGCTTTGCTGCTGCTGAGTCTCGCCGCCGGGCTGCTGACCGATGCCTGGGTGAGGCCGGAGGTCACGTTCACAGCCAACCTGGTGGCGCTGCCCGCCGTCTTCTTGCTGGTAGGTGTGGGAGGGCAGGCCGTGTGGGGCGGGTTGCGCGGGCGTGGTCCCGCCCGCACCTGGCAGCCAGTGATGGCACTGGCGTTGGTTATTCTGACGGCCAATGTGCTGGTCGTGCGCGACCGTCTGTACCACGACTGGAAACGCAGCCCGGCGGTGCGCGCCGCCTATCACGGCGATCTGGCGGCGCTGGCCGCCTACCTCGACCGCACGCGGGACGATCTGCCCGTGTCGCTGTGCATCACCGGTATGAACGTGCCAGGCGAGGCCGGGCTGTCGCCGCGCCAGATTCTCGGCCTGATGCGGCATCGCACGAGCGAGCCGGTGCGCCACTCCGACTGCCGGGCCGGGCTGGTGTTGATCAACGCCGGGGCACCGATGCGCTTCGTCTTCGCCGACCCCGCCGACCGCGCGACCATGCCGCCAGAGCTGACCGATTGGCTGGTCGGGGCCGAGCCGGTTGCCGCTGAGGGACTGCTAGCGGGGTCTGTGCTGCGTCTGGATGTGGAGCAGCGCCTGCGCGACGCCGGCGGGCGTTGGGACCTGCTCGCGCCCGCCTATTTCATGCCGGACGCCGACGAGCCGCCCCTCCAGGCCAAGCTGCCCGTGCCGCTGGAGGAGGGCCTGACCTTCGCTGGCTATGATCCGAGCGTGTTCAATGATGAGCGGCAACCCGGCGGCGACCCGATCGTGCTGGTGACGTATTGGCGCGTGGATGACCCGCTACCAGACAATTTGGGCATCTACGCGCATTTGCTCGGCTACACGCAGACCGAGCCGCCTGTCCTGCAGATCGAGCCATGGGCCGAGGCGAACTCGATTGACGTACAGCCCGGCGAGCTAAGGCCGCGCGATTTCTTCGTCCAGGTATCGTACATCTGGCTGCGCGAAAACCTCAGGCCGGATCGCTACGCGCTGACGGTGGGCGCTTACCGCGACGAAGTGGCCGTGCTGGAGAATCACCTGAGCGTGCTCGACGCGGCGCAGAACTACGCGCCGCACGGTGATCGCCTGCTGCTGGGGCATGTCACGGTCGTGGAGTCGTGAGTCAGCAGTGATCAGTCGTCGGTGATCAGTCATCAGTTCAGACTGCCCGGTGACTGAACACCGATCACTGACGACTGAAAACTGGTCACTGACCACTCACCACCAGGAGCCGCCATGCTGTACCTCGATGGGAGCCAGGGCGAAGGCGGCGGGCAGATCGTCCGCACGGCGCTAACGCTCAGCGCCATCAGCGGGACGCCCGTGCGCATCGAGCGCATCCGCGCCGGTCGCCAGACGGCGGGGCTGCGCCCGCAGCATGTGGCGGCGGTGCGGGCAGCGGCGGGCATCTGCGCGGCGCACGTGGAGGGCGCGGCGGTCGGATCGGAGGCGATCACCTTCGCCCCAGGCGGGCCGGTGCGCCCTGGTCGCCACGAGTGGGCGATTGGCACGGCGGGGTCGGCGGTGCTGGTCATGCAGACGGTGCTGCTGCCGCTGGCACTGGCCGCCGGGCCGTCCGAAGTGCGGGTGCACGGCGGCACGCACGTCCCGTACAGCCCGTCGGGCCACTACCTACGCGACGTGTACGTGCCCTTTCTGCTCGGCCTCGGCGCGGAGATGACCCTGTTCCTGGAAGCCTACGGCTGGATGCCGGAGGGCGGCGGGACTATCGTCGCCCAGGTGAATGGCAGCGCGCAGCTCAGCGGCGTAGACATGCGCCAGCGCGGGCGGATCGAGCGCGTCTTCGGGACGGCAGTTGGCTGCAATCTGCCGTCGCATATCCCGCAACGCATCGCTAACCGGGCGATCAACCTGCTGGGGACGCTCGAAGTGGCGGCGGACGTGCGCCCGCTGCGGGCACGGGGCATCAGCACCGGGGCGGGCCTGTTCCTGGCAGTGGAATATACCAACGGGCGCGGCGGCTTCGGCGTCTTGGGGCGCAAAGGGATGCCGTCCGAGGTCGTGGCCGAGAAAGCAGTTACGGCGCTGCTGGCCTTCCACGCTGGCAACGCCTCTGTGGACGAGCACCTGGCCGACCAGATCATCGGGCCGCTGGCGTTGGCGCGTGGAGCGAGCGCCTTCGTCACGCCGGAAATCACGGCACACCTGCTCACCAATATCGGCGTCGTGCGCGCCTTTGTGGAGCGCCCGATCGCGGTGGACGAGCGGTCGCGGGCGGTGGTGATCGAGTAAATCGTTGTTGGTTGTTGCTTATTGGTAATTGGTTTTCAGTGATCGGTGATCACCCCCTGTCGCTGATCACCGACAGCCGGCGACTGAAAACTGATCACCAATAACCAGCATTCGCCATCCTAGCACAGCGAGCCTGTCATGTTCGAAATCGTCTTTCTCGGCACGTCAGCGAGCGCCCCGTCAATCCATCGCGGGCTGTCCGCCCAGGTGGTCATCGTCAAGAATCGCCGCTTTCTGATTGACTGCGGCGAAGGCACGCAGCGCCAGCTTCTCAAGAGCGGGATCGGCTTCAAGCGGCTCAACCGCGTGCTGATCACGCACGGGCATCTCGACCACATCCTGGGGCTGGGCGGGCTGATGTCCACCTTCATGCGCTGGGAGAGCATTGACGAGCTGGAGATTTGGGGTGGGCGCTGGGCGCTCGACCGCGTCCAGGACTTGATCTACGGCGTGGTGCTGCGCGGGGCCGAGCCGCCCATGCCGCTGCACCTGGTTGATGTCAAGCCCGGCGTGCTAATGGAGGATGCCGATTTTCTCGTCTCCGCCTTTTCGGTGAACCATCGCGGGCGGGACTGTTTCGGCTACGTGTTCCAGGAGAAGGCGCGGCGGCCCTTCCTGGTCGAGCGGGCGGAGGCGCTGGGCGTCCCTGCCGGGCCGGAACGGGCGCGGCTGGTGCGCGGCGAGGCGATCACCCTGGCCGATGGGCGTATCGTCCGGCCCGACGACGTGCTGGGCGAGGATACTCCCGGCGCGCGGCTGGTCGTCACCGGCGATGTTTCCTCGCTCGACGGCCTGGAGAGCGTCGCGGCGGGGGCGCACGCCCTGGTCACCGAGGCGACCTACCTGGATGAAGACGCGGAGATGGCCGCCAGTTTCGGGCACCTCACGGCGGGGCAGGCGGCACGCTTCGCCCGCGAGGTGGGCGTGCAGACGCTGCTGCTGACCCACATCTCGCGCCGCTACCGCGAGCGCGACGTGATCCAGGAGGCGCAGCAGCACTTCGCCAATAGCTACGTCGTGCGCGACTTCGACCGCTTTTCGGTGGCGAAGGGGCGGCCCGCCCACAAAGTGCTGCCAGGCGAGGAACCCGACGAGCCAGCGTAGGCATGGCTCTGCGCCAGCATCTCGCGCGCTGATCAGCCATCACGGTAGCACAAAGCCGTCCCACGTACCGGTCAGCGCGTAGCGCAGCGCGTCAATGGCTCCCGTCACCAGCAGGGCGAAGGCGAGTCCGGCCAGCGCGGGGACGGTCAGGTCGCGCCAGCGGGCGCAGCGATTCTCGCGGCGCGCGATTCCCAGCATCAGGGTGCAGCCGACGACGCCGAACATGAGCAGTACGCCCGCCGCGCTGATCACGCCCAGGGCGGCGCGCAGGGGCGGCCAGTCAATCAGCACAAGCGCCCCACCCCCCGCCGCCAGCGCGTAGAGCGCGGCAAGATCGCCCCACGAGCGGACGGGCGGGGCGTCCTGCGGCGCGCGCCAGAGCAGGCTGTTGAACACCGGCCAGACAATCGTGATCAGTGCCAGGCCGAAGGTCGTGCCGGTCAGCAGGCGCAGCGTGTTGTGCGGCGCGTAGGGCGGCGAGTAGCCCTCGAAGACGCTCAAGAAGCTATTCAGCCCGTCGAGTCCGTACAAGCCGACGCCCAGCAGCATCACCGCCAGCAGCCGGACGCGCGGCAGCCGGGCGGCGCGCAGCCGTCCCCGCGCGGCGAAGACGCCCAGCCCCGCCCACACGCCCAGGTAAATGCCCGTGCAGCGCGCGCACAGCGGCAGGGGCCGCTCGTGGACGTGAAAGGAGCGTTCAACGATGCGGTGGCAGACCGCGTAGCCAAGCGCATCCGCCTTGCCCAGGACGCCCGGCGGGGTGAGCCACAGCCAGATCGCGGCGATGGCGGCGGCACCTAGCACCAGCAGCGCCACCGTCCGCCGCCCGAAAAGGGGCGCGGGCGCAGGATGGGCGGTGGAGGAGGTTGTTTGCTGGGCGGTCATGGTCACTCGGACTCCTCGGCGCGAGTCTAAGCGGGATCAGGGGCGGCGGCAAGTTGTGGAGACCCCCGGGGGTCCACGAACAACCTGTTAGGGCTGGGCACTTGGGCGCTGGGATTGCCCCC
>DYGW01000005.1 GCA_020724485.1 Thermoflexus sp.
CGAGCGCAGCGAGGCCAGGGGGTGAGGTCTATGCCCCGCTGTCAAGCGATTCGCTAACAACCTTTGCGCGCATCCATGAAGGCAAGGTGATTGACACGCCCTCAAAACAGTTTTACAATGTGTTTAACCGTTTCAAAACATAGTATTATGTTTCGAACGATTTGTGAAGCCCCCTAAAAGGCACATTTGTGCCCGCCCAGTCGAAGTAAAACATAGAAAGCTGTTGTTTAGGAGCGCCCACTGTGAACCCCCATAACGACGAAGCGGAATCGAATACCTTTGCCGGCCGCAAACTGGTCATCGCCATTGACGAGCCATCCACCAATGTCGAACAGTTGCTCAAGGGCCTGGCTTCCGGGCCGCGTATCGAGATTCTGCGCTATTTGGGCGGACACAATGGCAGCGTGAACGAGATCGCCGAAGCGCTGAGAATGCCCGCTTCGACCGCTGCCCTGCACATCAACCAGCTTGAGAAGGCCGGCCTGATCCGCACCGAACTGAAACCGGCCAGCCGGGGTCTGCAAAAAATCTGCGTGCGCCTGTTCGATCAGGTCGTGATCACCCTGCCCGCTGGGGAGCTATCCCACGAAAACAGCCTCGACATCTCCATGCCCATTGGCGCTTACGTGGACTGCGATGTTGCGCCCACCTGCGGCCTGGCCAGTGAGCATGGCATCATCGGCAATCTGGATGATCCGGCCACATTCTACTACCCCGAGCGGCTGCAGGCCCAATTGCTGTGGTTCAAAGTCGGCTACATCGAATATCGTTTCCCCAAACGCCTCCCCGCCAACGCCGTGCTCGATAGCCTGCAGATCAGTTTCGAAGTGTGCTCCGAAGCGCCGCTGCACAATGACGACTGGCCGTCGGACATTACCCTGTGGATCAACGGAGTCGAGATCGGCACCTGGACCAGTCCTGGAGATTTCGGCGGCGAGCGTGGTGCGTTGACGCCGGATTGGTGGGAAGAGTGGAATTCCCAGTTCGGCCTGCTCAAAGTCTGGAAGGTGACCCAGAGCGCTTCCTTCGTGGACGGCATCCAGGTCTCCGCAGTGGCTCTCCAAGACCTTGATCTGGACGATCACCCCTGGATCACTGTACGGATCGGGATCGAAGAGGACGCGGTCAACATCGGCGGGATGAACATCTTCGGCAGCCGCTTTGGCAACTATCCCCAGGATATTGTGATGCGGATGCGGTTTCGGGCCTGAGTGGCTTAGTCAAGCCCCTGATCGGGGAAAGTTAGTGAGTTGGATAAAGGAGGTGACAAGTCGGGGAGGATTGCGAAACGCCTGGATCACTGGATATTCGACCTGAAGAGTCTCAGAAATTTGGAGGAGGTCTAACCATGCTGAAGCATCAATTTCGTTTGCTGACTCTGGTCATCGCCTGCGCGATGGTATTGGGCGCGCTGCCCACACCAAGTCGCGCGCAGGAGCCTGTCGAGCTTACCTTTGTGGGCTGGGGAGGGCCGGAAGAGCAGGAGGTCTTCCAGCACCTCGTGGATGTCTTCAATGCCAATAACCCCGACATTGTCATCAAGTACCAGCCCATCCCGACCGATTATACCACAACGCTCAAGACCATGATCGCTGGCGGCACGCCGCCCGACATTGCCTATATCCCCGATGGCGATTTCTCGGCGTTTGCCCCGCGCGGCCAACTGGTCAACATCCAGGCGTTCGTTGACGCCAGCGAAACCTTCGATCTGGAGGGCGTCTGGCCGTCGGCATTGGGGCGCTATCGCTATGACGCCGAGAACAAGGTCTTTGGGCAAGGCCCGCTGTTCGCTCTGCCCAAGGATATCGGCCCGACGATCCTGTACATCAACGTGGACCTTTTCAAGCAGGTGGGCGTTGACCTGCCCTCGTTTGAAGAGCCGATGACCTGGGACGAGCTGATCGAGCTGGGCCGCAAGCTCACCGTTGACGCGAACGGCAAGCACCCCGGCGAAGAAGGCTTCGATCCCAACAACGTCCAATACTGGGGTTTGGGCGATATCTGGTTCGAGAACGCCGTCTACAACAACGGTGGCCACATCATTAGCCCGGACGGCAAGACGTTTGTCATGGCCGAAGATCAAAACACGATTGACGCCGTGCAATTCCTCTCCGACGTGATTCACGTCTACCAGATCAGCCCCAGTTCGCAACAGACGGCCTCGATGAGCGTCGGCCAGATGTTTGAGACGGGGCGTCTGGCGATGACCACCAACGGGCGCTGGGCCACCACCTACTACCGTAACGTGCTCGACTTCGAATTCGATGTGATCCCGAACGCGGTTGGCCCTGGCGGAGTGACCGCGTACATGGATCAGGCCGACTGCAAGTTCTCCGGCTGGTCTGGCTCGGTGGGCATCAGCATCATCGCCGGTTCGAAGGGCGAGGAATACGCTGACAGAGCCTACCGCTTCCTTGAGTTTATCGCAGGGGCCGAGGGCCAGATCGAGCAGGCGGCGCTGGGTTTCCAGATTCCCAACCAGATTGAGGTCGCCCACACCGAAGCTTTCCTGCAGCGCGACCAGTATCCGGCCCATGCCGAGGTCTTAATCGAGGCTGCCCGCTGCGAGAGCCCCGGCCCCTGGACCATGACGCCTAACTACGGCGAATGGTTCAACGATCCGTTCTGGGGCGGTGTATGGCCTGCGGTGGTTGTTGACGCCACCGAGCTAGCAGAAGATGCGCTCTACGATGCTGCCCCAACCTTCCAGGAAGGCCTGGACGCTGCCTGGGCGAGCCTGGAGTAGACTCGCCTGATGTCGCGTGTTCGTAGGGGCGTATGGCCATACGCCCCTACGGAGTCTCGCTACGCGACAGAGTGTCTGGCTTGCTGGCTGTTTTCCGGCGCAGCGCCAGGGATAAGACACCGGTCATCGTTCGTAGTGTGTTTGGAGGGTTCCATGGCTCGCTACCGCATAGGGCCGGAACGCGGCTTGACCCTGAGGCAGCGCGAGGCGATCTGGGGCTATCTGTTCGTGGCGCTGCCCATGTTCGGCTTTGTGGTCTTCGCCGCCGGCCCGCTCATCGCCTCGATCATCCTGAGCTTCGCGCAGTGGGACTTGCTGCGCGATCCCCAATGGGTTGGCTTTGATAACTGGAATAGTCTGCTGACGCTCACCGTCCAACACTTACCACAAGAGATTGACGAAACCACTGGTGAGCCACTGTTTCTTTGTGCTCGTGAAAAAGTGCCCCAATCCAGAGCGCGCGAGATGGAGGGGCAGATCGATCCCCGTACCGGAGGGGTGATTGATTGCGCGCCGCGCTACGTGCGCGAGCGCGATATGTTGCCCCAGGGCTACCGGACCGCCCTGGAATTCAGTCTGCTCAACAGGCGCTATGTCATCGGCTCGCGCGATCCGGTGTTTTGGGAAGGGCTATACAACACCAGCTATATGCTGCTTGGCATCCCGATTTCGCTGGCCATCGCCCTGCTGTTAGCGATCGCGCTGAACCAGAAGATTCGCGGCAAGGCTATCTACCGGATGCTGTACTATCTGCCGGTGATCCTGCCCGTCGCCGCCACGTCGCTGATCTGGATGTGGATTTACAACCCAGAGTTCGGCATTTTGAACTACGCCCTTAACGAGCTGGGTATCCCGGTGACCAGCAAATGGCTGCAAGACCGCCACGCGGTCAAGCCGGCGTTGATGATCATGGGCATCTGGGGCGGGCTGGGCTACCAGATGTTGATTTTCCTGGCGGGCTTGCAGGGCGTCCCGACTCATCTGTATGAAGCGGCCAAGATCGATGGCGCGGGCGTGTGGGCGCGCTTCCGGTTTGTGACCTGGCCGGGGCTGACGCCAACAACCTTCTTCCTGCTCGTCACAGGGATGATCGGCGGGTTTCAGGTCTTCGCCCAGCCCTACATCATGACCGCTGGCGGGCCGTATACATCCTCAACCACCGTCGTCATGGTGATCTGGCGCAATGCCTTCCGCGACCTGCAGATGGGCTACGCCTCGGCCCAAGCCTGGGTGCTGGGCGCAGTGATCATGCTCATCACGCTGGTCAATTTCCTGCTGGCGAAGCGTTGGGTGTATCTAGAAACTGAGGGGGCGCGAGCATGAGCACGCTCAAATCATTTCCGACCGCATCGCGATCCCTGACACTGGGCAACCGCGAGCGCGAGCTGCTGATCAAGCTGGTGTCGTACCTCGTGCTCTCCATAGGCGCTTTCACCATGCTGGTGCCGTTCTTCTGGATGCTGTCCACGTCGTTCAAAGAACCGCAAGGCATCTTCAGAATGCCACCCCAATGGATACCCGACCCACTCACGACGGAGAACTACGTCAAAATCTGGGAAAAGACCAATCTGGCTCGCGGCTTCGTCAATTCGATGGTCATCGCGGTGGTCTCCACCACGGGCGAAATCTTCACGAGCACGCTGGCGGGCTATGCGTTCGCTCGCATTCGTTTCAGAGGGCGCAACGTGATATTCGCCCTGCTGCTGAGCACCATGATGATCCCTGGCGTGGTGACGATGATACCGGGCTTCATTCTGTTCAAGAATCTCGGTTGGATTGACACCTGGTATCCCCTGATCGTGCCGCTGCTATTTGGCTCGTCGTTCGCCATCTTCCTGTGTCGTCAATACTTCGCCACCCTGCCCGAAGAACTAGCCGATGCGGGCAAGGTGGACGGCGCGAACCAGTTCCAGATCTACTGGAGCATCTTCCTGCCCCAGGCCAAGCCGATCATCGCCACGCTGGCCGTGCTGGGCTTCATCGCGCGCTGGAACGACTATCTCGGCCCACTCATCTATGTGCGGTCCACCGATAAGTTCCCGATCGCGCTCATGCTCACGAGTCTCAATACAATGTACGAGCGGCAATGGACTTTGCTCATGGCCGGGGCGATGGTGGCGCTCCTGCCCATCATCATCCTGTTTGTGGCGCTACAGCGTTACTTCATCGAAAGCATCGCGCTGACCGGGATCAAGGGGTGAGTAGCCATGCTGCTGGCACGAAGACAAGTATGGAGGGTTGGAACGCTCATCGTCATGCTGCTGAGCGGCCTGTTGCCTCAGTCATTGGAGAAGACTGTGATTGCGCAAAGCGAGATTCGTCTGCCTCCCTATCAGGGTTACATTTCAGTCGCTCCTAAGGGGCATTACTTTGTGGACGAGGCCGGTCAGGGGTTCATCGTGATCGGCCAGAATGATGGCGTTCCCTGGGACGGGTTGGTCACGCTGCTCAACAACGTCGCTCCTCAGGCCACCGAGCATTACATCCAGGACCTGCGCGCTCACGGAATCACCGTCAGCCGCATCATGATCGAATATTCGCAAGAGCCACATACCTACCTGGAAAATCCAGTGGGCACGTTCTCACCGTCCATGGTCGCGTTCTGGGACAGCTTCATCGCCCTGGCCGAAAAGCACGGTCTCTATTTATTGCTGACGCCCTACGACACCTTCTGGCAGGCCAAGAACTGGGGCCGCTACCCCTATAATGCCCAACTCGGCGGCCCGTGCGAGTCCATGCGATCCTGGCTGCGCGACGAAGCGTGCATCGAGGCACACAGGGCGCGCTGGCGCTTCATCATCGATCGCTGGGGCGGCTCCCCGAATATCTTCGCCTGGGACTTGATGAACGAGATTGACATCTGGTGGGGCGCGACCCCCCAGGAAATCGAAGCCTATGTGGACAGCATGGCCGCCTTCGTGCGCCAGTACGAGCTGGAACGATGGGGCCGCGCCCATCTGATCACCGTCTCCTCGGCAGCGCCCGTGCCTGAGGGCCGGCTGGGGCGCATCATCTACCAGCACCCCGCGCTGGATTTCGCCAACACTCACCTCTACCTGGGAAACGCGATCAAAAATCCCCAAGACCCCATTGGCGCTGGCCCGACTATGGCCGGGGGCGTTGCGCTGTCCTTGGAGAAGATCACCGACAACCGCCCCTACTTCGATAGCGAGAGCGGCCCCATTGACCACTGGATTGTGGATGTTCAGTTTGACCAGGAATACCACCACAATATGAGTTGGGCGCACCTGGCCGCTGGCGGAGCCGGGTCGGGGATGCGCTGGCCCTACACGGCCCCGCATTGGATTCTGCCCGAACTGCGCGACAACCTGCTGGGCCTGGCGCGCTTCGCCTCCACCATTGACTGGGCGCACTTCGCCAGCCGCAACGTCTCCCGCCAGATCAAGCCCGATGTGCGCTGGATCATCCCGGTGGGGTGCTCCGACGGCGCAACCGCGATCGTGTGGCTGCTGCTCGACACGCGCCAGCAGCAGGCCGGGTCGCTGGCCGGAACCGGGCTTGTCCTGGAAGATGTGCTGCGAGATGGCCGTTATACCCTCGAATTCTGGGAGACCTACGGTGGCAATATCCTTAGCAGCACCGCTGTCATCGTCGAGGGGGGCCGCTTGCAACTGACGATCCCCGACCTGGTCGGATCGGCCAAAGATGTTGCCCTGATCCTGCGGGCTGAACCGTAACTTCCGCACCTGCTATGGCCTTCGCGCCTGCCACAAGGAGCCGATCCGCATGAATCGCATCTCTATCGATCTGCAGCGCACCCTGGGCACTCTCGACCGCAATGTGTTTGGGGGCTTTGCCGAGCACCTGGAACGCTGTATCTATGGCGGCATTTATGATCCGGAGTCGCCCCACGCCGACGAGCGCGGGCTGCGCACCGACGTGATCGCGGCGCTGCGCCGCCTGCACATGCCGGTCATCCGCTATCCGGGGGGCAACTTTGTGTCGGGCTATCGCTGGGAAGACGGTGTCGGTCCGCGCGAAAAACGTCCGGCCCGGCTCGACTTGGCCTGGCACACCGTCGAAAGCAATCAGTTCGGCACCAACGAGTTCATCGAATTCTGCCGTCTATTGGGCACTGAGCCATACCTGGTGGTGAACTGTGGCGACGGTTCCATGCGCGAAGCGCGCGACTGGGTCGAGTACTGCAACGGCACACAGGATACCGCCCTGGTAAGGCTGCGGCGGCAACACGGTTACGAAGCGCCGCACAAGGTCAGATATTGGGGCATTGGCAACGAGGTAGATGGTCCCTGGCAGATCGGCTTCAAGACGCCCCAGGAATATGCGCGCGCCGTGACCGAGTTCGGCAAGGTGATGAAGTGGGTTGATCCGGACATCAAGCTGATCGCCAACGGCGTCTCCCACTGGGACGCGGCGGATTTTGTCGAGCGCGGGCAGCTTCTGCTGGAACAGGCAGCCCATCTCATTGATTATCTGGCGATCCACTGGTATGTGGACAACGACGTGAACGATTTCAGCGCCTATATGGCCTTATCCGAGCTATTCGAGGAACGCCTGAGCGCCTATGAAGGTCTCATCCGTGCCTTGAGGCTGGAGCGGAAGATCGAGCGCCCGATCTATATTGCCGTTGATGAGTGGAATGTCTGGCATCGCGCACAAATGGGTGTGGGTGGGCATGATGCGGTGGTATACACGTTGGAAGACGCGCTGGTCGTCGCCATGCAGTTGAACGCCTTCTTGCGCCACGCGCGGATAGTCAAGATGGCCAACATCGCGCAAATCGTGAATGTCCTTGCCCCCATCGTCACACGCCGCGAGGGGCTTTTCTTGCAGACGATCTTCTATGCCTTCGAGGCGTATAGCGCCCTGGCCGGGCCGGCGGTGCTCGATGTCCATTGGGATGGCGAGACGTTCAGCGCGGGCGACCGCCAGGGGTTACGCATTCTGGACGTGACGGCGACCCTGGACGCGAACAAGCGGGAATTGGTCGTTTTTGTCGTGAACCGCTCCGAGCGCGAGGCGGACACCGTCTTGAAGCTGGCCGAGGGGCAATTCGCCGGGCCGGTGCGCATTCACACGGTGAACGGCGCGCATGTGAAAGCGTACAACTCGTTTGATGACCCAGGACAGGCTACCACGAAAATCACCACGGCGGAGGCCACCGGATCAAGCCTGCCCATCACGTTGCAACCACACTCGCTAACCGCACTCGTCTGCCCTGTCAGGTAGCGGTGCAGGGTGCGGCTCTGGCTGCTCGGCCAGCGCTGAAGGCTCGCGGAATCGGCGCTCTGGGCGTGAATATACGACCCAGTAGTTGTCCGAGTCGTCCGCTTTGATGTAAAGTTGCCAGGGTGAGCTATGATGCTCTCCCTGGTTTGTTATCCGGCACCGTCTGCACAGGGTGCCAGTGGAGGCAGCGATGCGACGCCTGCGCCGACGCGCACCACACCAGCAGCCCGACGACACGCTCGCCGCGCAGATGGCGGACGCTTTCGACGGCGACAGCGCCACTCGCGGCGATGAGGATGTGCCCATCGAGCCGTTCGTGCCGGTCTCCGGCGCGAACGCTTACGCCAGGCGCGCCTACGCTTCTCCATCTGCTGAGGTGCCAGCCGCTGAGGAGGAGTCCGCCCCTCGTCGCCGCCGGGTGCGCCCCCCGCGCCTGTCGTTGGGCGTGCGGACTCGCTTCTGGGTGCTGCTGCTGGCCCTAGCCCTGATCACCGGCGGAATCTTCGGCACGCTGCTGTGGCAGGATCGCCTGCGCGAAGAGGTCACCGTCTGGTGGCCGGTGGTCCCGCTGGTCGTCGCCGCGCTGTGGATGCTGATCGCGCTGGTACGGCGGCAGGTGACCTCCTTCCTGGGCGGGGCGGCGCTGGCGGGCGTCGGGCTGAGCGCGCTGCTGGACGCGCAGGACATCGCCGCGCTGCGCGAGACGCTGCTGGGCACCGTGTTGGTGACGGTGGGACTGGGCGTCGTCGTGCGCGGGTTCCTGCTGCGCGGGCGTCCGGCGCGCTGACTGAGCGCGCGGCACCTCCTCACACTTTGCGACCCTGAGCACAGATTTGGCATCCTATGCCGTAGATTGAGATACTCTACTCGCAGCAGCGTGTTGACGCTGGAGGAGCGATCTTGGGTGGTGATGTTACGATAGGATTTGCGTTTATCGCCGGGCTGCTCTCGTTCATTTCGCCCTGTGTGCTGCCGCTCGTGCCGGCCTACGTGGGCTACATGGGCGGGCAGATGACCCAGCAGGTGACGGCGGGCGGCGCGGCGAGGGGCGAGTTCCGCCGCCGCTTTGGCACGCTGACGCACGGCTTCTTCTTCGTGCTGGGCTTCACCCTGTTCTTCGTGGTCTTTGGCCTGCTGACCACCGCCGCCGTCTCCTCGCTGACGGGGCTGGGTGTCACCGAGGGCGAGGTGCGCGACGGCATCGCCCGCATCGGCGGCACAGCGGTAATCCTGTTCGGGCTGCACATCCTGGGCGCGCTCAACCGCGTCTTCACCTGGCTGGGCGCGCGGGCGCTCACGCTCGACCAGAGTCCCTACGCCAACCTGATCTCGGCTGTGGTGGGCATCGCCTTGATTGGCGCGATCTACTGGCTGTTCGTCGAGTCGTGGTTCCTCACGCTGGTGGTGATTCTGCTGCTGGCGCAGGTCTTCCGCGACGCGCTCAAGGCCGACACGCCCGGTCAGTTCTGGTCGCGCATCATCGCCCGCTTGCACATGACGCTCTACGTGGACACGCGCCGCCAGACGCGCCCCAGCCAACGCTATGGTTACCTGGGGTCGCTGTTCATGGGCGTGGTCTTCTCCGCCGGCTGGACGCCGTGCATCGGCCCCATCTACGGGGCGGTGCTCACCCTCGCCTCGACGGGCGGGTCGGTGTCGCGGGCGGGCGTGCTGCTCCTGGCCTACGCCATCGGCCTGGGCATCCCCTTCCTGCTGACGGCGCTGGCCCTAGACCGGGCGCAGGGCGTCTTCCGCCGCCTGCAGCGTCACATGCGCACCATCGAGGCGGTCAGCGGCGCGTTCCTGATCTTCATCGGCGTGCTCGTTTTCAGCGGGCAGTTGGAGCGGCTGACGGCGCTCGGCGGGCAGGGCGAACTGGGCGACATCCAGCTCAACATGGAGAACTGCGTGGTCGGGGCCATTGAGGGGCGGGTGCGCCTGGGCAACCTGTGGTCGTGCATCGGCGATGGGGTCAAAGAGGATTTCTACATCGCCGCGCCCAGAGACCTGTTGGCTGCGGCCCCGGCCTCTGCGCCCGCGCTGAATGAAGCATCGCCCGGCCTGGACATCCCTGCCTTAGAGGTGCCAGCGTCAGACGCCCCCGCCCTGGAAATCCCGTCGCTTGACGCGGCCCCGCCGGGCGCGGCGGGCGCTGAGGTGCCGGTCGGGCTGAGCGTGGGCCAGCGCGCGCCGGATTTCACCGTTGAGTTGCTCGACGGGCGCACGGTGAGCCTGTCCGACTTTCGCGGGCGGCCCGTGCTGGTCAATTTCTGGGCGACGTGGTGCGGGCCGTGCCGCAAGGAAATGCCCGACTTCCAGACGGTCTATGACCTGCAGGGCGGCGAGGACGAGTTCGTGGTGCTGGCGGTCAATTTCATGGAGGCGCGGAGCGACGTGGCCGCCTTCACCGAAGGGCTGGGCATCACCTTCCCGGTGGCGCTCGACCCCGACGGCAAGATCAACGGCGACCTGTACCGCAGCGCCATCCCCGGCTACCCGACGAGCCTGCTGCTCGACGCGGACGGAATCATCGCCGCCTACTTCCCGCGCAGCCTGAGCGGGCCGGAGCTGCTGGCCGCGCTGGACGACCTGCGCGCGGGCTAATGCTGCTGCCAGTGACAGTGCGCGTGCCGCTCTTGCTGACCGCTGACGGCTGATCGCTTCTTCGCGGAGGACATCGCTGCATGACATCCGAGCAAGCTCTCGACGAGCGCGACCTGCGCCGCATTATCCGCACCAACCGCTTGGTGCTGCGCCTGGCCCGGCACTGGCTGGTCATTGTCCTCGGCTTCCTGCTGCTCTACACCGGCCTGTCGCTGACGCCGCCCCTGTTCATGAAAGCGGGCTGGCCGGGCGCTGCTGACGTGCTGTACAAGGTCTACGCGCCGCTGTGCCACCAGTTTGCCTTCCGCTCGTGGTTCCTGTTCGGCGACCAGCTTGTTTACCCGCGCCAGGCGGCGGGGTCTAGCCTGGGGTCGTTCGAATCCTACGCCGCGCAAGACCCGCACTTCGCCGGGATTGACCTGGCGGTGTGGTCGGCGGACTTGCAGCTTAAGGCGCGTTCGTTCAAGGGCAACGAGCAGATGGGCTACAAGACGGCGCTGTGCGAGCGCGATGTCGCCATCTACGGCATGATGTTCCTGGCCGGGCTGCTCTTTTTGCGTGTGCGGCGCTGGCTGCGCCCGGCTCCGATCGGGCTGTACATTGTGCTGGGGCTGGCCCCGCTCGGCCTGGACGGGTTCAGTCAGATGTTCAGCTACGCGCCGTTCGATCTTTGGCCCATCCGCGAATCGCTGCCCCACTACCGCGTGATCACCGGGGCGCTGTTCGGGTTGATGAATGTCTGGCTGGCCTTCCCCTACCTGGAACTGTCCATGAACGAGACGCGGGCAGCGGTGGGCAACAAGCTGCGCCTCGCCGAGCAGCGATTGGCCACTTTGCAGGCGGCGCAACGCTGAGCCGTCCCCCTGCCGCCCGATCATCCGCGCAAAGAAAGCCCCAGAGCAAACGCCCTGGGGCTTGTCTTGTTCCGGCCTGGCAGCGCCCGGCCTATTCGAAGCCGCCCGTATCAAGCGTGGGCGTGTGGGTCGGCGTCCTCACCGGCGTGTTGGTATACGTCGGCGTGCGCGACGGCGTGAAAGTCCACGTCACCGGGCCGGGCGTGTTTGTGCGCGTCGGCGTGTTTGTCCTGCTCGGCGTGAAGGTGATGGTGGGCGTCAGCGTCTTGGAAGGCGTCAGCGTGATGGTAGGCGTGCGTGTGACGCTCGGCGTGAAGGTTGGCGCCGGCGTCGGCACGTTAATACCCTCGCCGTAGCAGACGAAGTTGACCACGAAGGTCGTATCGTTGAAGTCGTAGTCGCGGTAGCCGATCTGATCCAGCCGCTCCGACGTGCCGTCAAAGTCGAACCAGATATCCAGCGTCCTGCCCGGCTCGATCACGGGGTCAACCAGCCAGCCCGGCCCGCCCGAGACGCCGACCGCCGGGCGCGTCGCTACCTGGTCGGGGGGGTCCCATATCTTGACGGCGGCGGGATCGAACGCACCCGGCCCGCCCACTGAGACGAAGTCCAGCGTGATCGGGTCCAGGGGCCGGTTGTACGTGTTCCAATTGATGCTGAAGCCGGTGATATAGGCCACGGCAATGTCCGTGTTGCGCAGGGTGAAGTGGACAACGCCGTTGGTCTCAAAGCCGACGAAGTTCACCTCATAGTTGGTGCAGACCGGCGTAGGCGTGAAGGTCGCCGTGTGCGTCAGCTCAAAGCCGGTTGGCGACGCGGTGGGCGTGTAGGTCGGCGTGGGCGTGGGGTAGCCGGTCAGCTCAACCAGACAGTCGTTGACCGGGTCGAAGCCGATCCCGCCCCAGGTCGTGCCAAAGTACAGGCGCGTGCCGTCGAAGACGCCCGGCACAAAGTAGTCGGCGAGGCGCGATGGCCCGTTGGAGAACTTGATGCGCAGCGGGGTGATGGTGTTGGCGTCGAAGCGGCGTATGAAGTAAGTGGGCGCGTCGTCGTCCCAGCCGGGATCGGTGTTGTCCACCATGGTGGGCGGCTCGTAGTCCGGCCCGTGCCAGAAGCGCGTGCGGGTGGAGACGCGCATATCGTCGGCGTACATGCCGGGGAAGAAGGGATGCTTGGCCCACTGCACCTCCACGCGCGAGATGAAGACCGGCCCGTACTGGTTGGCATTGTTGATGCGCACTTCCAGCGAGTTATCCACCAGGCGCACGCTGTCCAGGGTGATCAGGGCGCAGTCGGGCGACGGCGTGGGGGTCACGGTCGCCGTTGTCGTCGCGGTTGGCGAAGGCGTCGGCGTGTTGGTGATCGTCGGCGAGCTGGTCGGCGTCGGCGTGTCGCTGGGCTGCGGCGTGTTGGAGGGGGTGAAGGTGGGCAGCGCCAGCGCAGGCGGGATATTGATCACGCGCGTCGAGCGGAACGCTTCGTTGATCATCACGCGCCGCGCCTGAAGCTGGATATAGTCCACCAGGCCAAGCGGCGTGATCAGCGGGTGGTTGAAGAAGACGACGATCTCCACCGCGTCGCCGGGGCCGCCCGGATCGTACTGGTTGACGCCCTCCATGCCCGGTTCCTGCACCTGGCACAGGCGGTTGCTGCGGTTCTCGCTGGGCTTGTAGCGGGCGGCAGTGTCACTATAGACGCCGGGGCGCGAGCTACAGATCCACACGTGGAACCAGCCGCGCTCGCTGTCGGTGACCGTCCCCGTGTGGATGTCATCCTCGTCGGGGTACTGCAGCCCCACGTAGTGATCGCCGTCCTTGAGGGCCAGCCCCGACGCCCCAATACGCGCCCGGTCCACAATGGAAGGGATACGGGCCACATCGGCGCGCAGCCATTGGTCTTCCACCGAGCCTGGCTGGCAGTCATAGCCCCAATGCTGCAAGAAGGCCGCGTCTTCGCCCTCGGTGCAGGGCATCAGCGTGTCCAGCACGGCCTGGCGGCGCTCTGCTACGGACAGCCCTTCGGGGAAAGTGTAGCCCATTGCCTCGGCCAGGATGTTCTCGTCCCACTGGCCGGTGACGGCATAGCGAGCCGCCGCACGCGCCGCGTTCTGCAGCGTGATCCACGCCTGGAAGATGCGCGCGAACTCGATCACGCCAAACATCAGCATCAGCAGAATGGGCAGCGTCAGCGCGAACTCCACCAACGTCTGCCCGCGCCTGCCGCGTTGCTGAACTGCTTGAGACTCGGTTGCTGGACTCATCATGCTATCCCCTCAGACTCGCGACGCTTGCGCCTAGCGCGACAGGCGTGTGAACAGACGGCTTGCGATCTCCTCGAAAACGTCGTTCAGCTCGGCCAGGCTGGCTTCAGGGTTACTGGGATTGTAAAACACATAGTAGTACTGCCCGCACTGCTCGGTAGGATGCAAGTCCCCTTCGCAAACGTCAGGCATGCCGTAATAGTCCGGGTACGGGCCGCCAATGGGGTAGGTGGGCACCGGGTTACGGTCTTCGCGCAGGTCTTGCTGCAGGTTGTTGTCAATGAAGCCGTTGTCGCCCGCGTCGGCAATGTAGCGCAGCAGCGGCGCAGCGGTCGGCTCGTCAAGCACTTCCTGGCCGAAGCCAATCGAGAACATGGCGATGAAGTTGCCCTGTTTGCCGTCTGGCACCACTTCGATCAGCCCGGCGAAGTCGGCCATGTCGCGCGCGTAGTCATCGGCGTCGTAGTGACCGGCGACGGTGCATTCCACATTGCCGGTTTCCGGCTCGCCCGTCTCCCAGTCAATGCAGAAATGGCGCGTGTCTGGGTCGTTGTCGTTGCAGACGGGCTTCTCCATCTCGCTCTGGCTGGGGTTGTTCTCGGTGCATTCCGGCCAGACCAGGTCGCCGTCAAGCTGGCAGAACGTCCACCAGGGGCAGTAGCCATAAAGACCATAGTCGCGGACGTTAACCGCGTCGGGGATGCGGTCGGTCACATTGGCGGCGCCGTCGCTCAGCACGATCATGACCCACACCGCCTCGCGGCGGATGTCGTCGGGGTCGGTCAGGGCGTTGCTGGCCGCCAGGATGCCCCCGCCGACGTTGGTGTTGCCGCACGGCGCGATCGATTCATAGGCGAAGGGACGGCGCGCCGGCTCTTCTTCTAGCTCGCCGTTGACCCACTGCGTCCACAAGAGCTGGGAGGTGATGTACTCCTCGCAGCGGTTGTGGATGCCGGTCGGGTTGATCAGGACGCCAACCTTCTGGTTGAGTGTGTCAATGGCCGCCTGCTCGCTGCGCAGCAAGGGGCGGAAGGTTGCGTCGTCGCCGTCGGGGTCATAGGCGACGCCCGCCCGGTCGAAGGTCACCAGCACCACGCGGTCGCCGCGCACGAAGTCCAACTGCTTGATGAACTGCCGCGCTGCGTCCTTCACCGTTTTGAAGGGCCGGCAGATCAGCGTGGTGAAGTTGAAGCCGTCGGGATCGGTCAGGCTGTTGCTCTGGGCGGCGCTGCTGGCCAGCCCGTCTTCGCCAGGGTCCCACACGCCGTTGAAGTTGGCGTCGTGCCAAATCCAGCCGTTGGGCAAGAATCCGCCGGTGGATTTGCGGATCGTGCCATCGCTGACCTGTCCTGTGCCGGGGTCGTTGCAGCAGCCCGCCCACCGTTCGCGTGAATAGACTCCCAGGCCGGCGGCCAGGTCTTCGGGCGTGGTATTGCACTCGCCGCGAATGGTCAGGCTCCCTCCCGCACCATAAGACAGGTTGACGCGCGTGTAGTCGGTGGAGTTGGTCTCCTGCGACATGGACTCCGACGTGTCAATGACCAGGGCCACGTCGAGCACTGCCGTCTCCGAGACCGCTGTCGCTTCCAGGGTGATCGAGGGGATGCCGATCAGGGCCAGGAAGGTTGTCGGCGACTCGATCTGCGCGCTGACGCGCACGAGCTTGCGCGGGTCGTCCCAGTCGCATAGCTCGGTTTCGGGCATGAGATCGGGCACATTGCATTTTTCGGTGCCGTCCCCACAAGTCCAGGGGTCGGCGGACTCGGGGTGCGGGTCGCCTTCCCAGGGACCCAGTCCCAGCCGCCACTGGTAGATGTCTGTCTCGCAGGTCTCGACCAGCGTGGATCGCGAGTCGAGGTTGTGCAGCTCGATGTACTGCTCGGCGGCAATAGCCACCGTCGCGTAGTCCGTCCCCTCGCGGACCTGGCCAGCGGCGGCGATGGCTGCTGCGTCCACCGCGCGGCGCAGCGCCGCATAGCGCGTGAACAGCAGCGCCACATCGGTCACCAGCCCCACGAACGCAATCAGGGCGATGAAGGCGAAAGCCAGCAGCAAGATGGACTGCCCGCGCTGGCTGCGTCGCAGGTGCCGGGAGAAGGGAGTAGGGATCGGCAAGTGTCTCATCAGCATCACACCGGGGGGCGGCTAATAGTCCAGGTCAGGCTCGGCGGCAGAGACAGGGAAAAATGCCCAGACATGGATCATCTGGCCATCGGCGAGCGGCCCCAGGTTGAACCAGGGCAGCGCGAGCAGTTGGCGGTGCCGCCAGAAGACCTCGACCAGCACCAGCCCAAAGTTGGCTACCTCGTCAATCTTGCGCGCGCGGTCTGGGTGGCCGTTGAAGTCCAGCATTTCCTCGACATCGGCTGTGGAGAAAGCAGACCCCAGGCAGTCCATCGGCGCGCCGAAGTTCATCTGGTGGTTGCCGCGAAAAACATAACCGCGCACGTTGTCCCACGACGAATCAAAACGGGCGGTGTCCTCATCTATGCCGCTGCCGTTACCGTCGCGATTCCAGTCGAAGGGGTCGTATTCGTCGTCGTTCTCGCACTCGTTGGCGCGGGCGGGCAGCCGGCCCACGATGCGCACCTCGGCGCTGGGCAGGCTGCGATTGAGCACCACGAACTGGAAGACCGACACCACAATGTCGTCGGTGTCGTCGTTGAAGTCCAGCGGCTGCATGTTGCCGATCACCGAGCAGGCCACGCCGTCATAGAAGCCGATGGGACGCTCATCATCGCCCGGCTGGTACCCCCAGGCGCTCAGGTCTGGGCCGGGCCAGGTCAGTTGCTCTTCAAAGGGGCGCTTGTCGAAGTTGGTGATCAGGTCTTCGCAGTCCATGCGGTGATACTTCAGTTCTTCACCGTCAGGCCATGCCAGCGGGTCCAGCGTGGCCCCAAAGCGCCCGGCCTCGCGCACGACATCGAGCAGCGTCAGGTAGTTGTTGGCGTACCAGCCGATCTCGGTCAGGCCCATCAGCATGACCAGCAGGATCGGCAGGGTCAGGGTCAGTTCCACCAGGCTTTGGCCGCGCGTGCCCGTCGGGGTGCCGTCCAGCACAGCCAGTAATCTACGGAGTCTGCCCCGCATGGTTCACCTCAAAATGCCTGTGGGCCGCCAGCCAGTAAGCAAGACAGTGACCCGCGCGCGCCAGTTCCGGCGGCGAGCGATGCTGCCCCTATTGGCAATGATACCATAGAAGGTCTGGCGGCCCTGTCAGGCTATTGTGAGGAGTTTATAAGGATTTGTCAGCGTCACGGGAGTGAATCGCGGGCGATGGGTCGGCGCGCGCGCCCTCGACGATGGCGTTGATCATGTAGCCCCGCCCATGCAGCGACACGAGGAGGCGTGGATGCTGCGGGTCGCTCTCGATCTTGCGCCGCAGGTTGCGGATATGGTTGCGCACCAGGGCGGTGTCGCCGCTGTGGGGTGGGTAGCCCCACAATGCCTCCAGCAGATCGTGCGCGCTGTGGTGGCGCAGCGGAAGCTGGCACAGGTGCTCCAACAACTGGTATTCGGTGGCGGTGAGTTGGGCGCAGCGGTCGTCGATCTGCACGCAGCGCGTGCTGGCGTCCAGCCGCAAGACCGGTTGGGCCGTCTGCTTGCCCTTGCGCTCTGCCCGGCGCAACAGCGCCCGCACGCGCGCCTTCAACTCGCGCGACGTGAAGGGGCGGCGCAGGTAGTCATCGCCGCCAGAATCGAGCGCCTGGGCGACGTAGTGCGCGCCGAGCCGGTCGCTGACGAACAGGATCGGCGTGTGGGTGACGTAGGGCAGAGTGCGCAGGTAGGCGCACAGCTCCAGGCCGTTCATGTCGGGCAGCGCCGCGTCGAGAATGATGATGTCGGGCCGGTGCGCGCGCGCCAGCCTGACCGCTGTCTGCCCGTCGGCGGCCTCGATGATGGCGTGCCCTTCGCGGGCCAGGGCGCGACCGATCACCTTGCGGGCTGCGGAGTCGCCGTGCACAGTGAGTATCGTGTTGGGTCCGGGGTTGCGTGCGAGCATAGATGGCCTTTCGACGCATGTAGTCCGTCGTCTGGCCTAAGTATAGGCGACAAAGGGGGCTTGTGAACGGCCTGGGCGTGAAAGATATATGAAAAATCCCGCGAATCCGCCGCTGAGGGGGGGGGCGGCGGCCCGCGCAGCCGGCAGGTGTTATCGGCGTATGGGGCTAGGGGCGTATCGCCATACGCCCCTCCCCCTGGCTCCCTCCGGCAGAGCCAGTTCAGGAGCGGACAGCAGCGTAGGAAGCATGAAGATGGTGTCTGGTTGACCTCACCCCCAGCCTCGCTGCGCTCGGCTTGCCCCCTCTCCACGCGTGGAGAGGGGGCGGCGAGGCGCGCCAGCGCCGAGCGGGGGTGAGGTAAAGTGAAGAGCCGCCCGGACTACAGGCCAACCTTAATGCCTGTCCGCCCCTTCCCCGGCAGAGCCAGGGAGAGGGAAAGCACCGCGTCCGGCGATCAAAGTCCCCCTCTCTAGCTCGGCTGGAGAGAGGGATTTGGTGCATGACGGAGACTGAGGGTTGGCATGTTCTTCGGTAGGGACGCTGCTTTGCTGCACTCCCTGGACAACAAAGAATTCAAACTGTGTGTTCCGTTCTAGCATTAGGGGGTGAGGCGTGTGGTGGGGCGTACGATACTATCCGCCCGTCAGTCGGCGGGGGCGACCGCCCGGCGCGGGCTGCGCGCCTGCACCGCCACCATCACCAGCACCATCGCCAGCGCCTCGGCAACGAAGAGCAGGGCCATCGCCAGCGCGCTCACGCGGTCGAGCAGGACGCCCTGCATCCAGGGCAGCGTCGCCGCGCCCAGGCTGGCCATGGCCACGACGACGCTCGTCGCTTTGCCCGGCCCGTTGGGAAACGTCGCCGTCGTGATGGCGACAATCGTCGGGTAGGGCGGGCCAGACCACAGGCCGAGCACGAGCACGGCCAGCACTGTCAGCGCGGCGCTGCCGTGTCCCACTGCCAGCAGTGCGCTGCCGCCCAACATGCCGGCCAGGCACGCCCACAGCACCGTCTGCGGCGTGAAGCGCACGCTGTAGAGCGCCCCCAGCACGCGCCCGACCGTCAGCGCCAGCCAGTAACCGGACGTGATCAGGGCGCCCACTTCCTTGCCGAGCGTGGTTGTGCGATCCACGTAGGCGGTCGTCCAGGCACCCATCCCCGCTTCCAGCCCCACAAACAGCAACAGCAGGAAACCGAGCGCCCAGAGCAGCGGCACCCGGTAGCTGAAGCCGTCCCCGCGCGCGGCGCTGACCTGCTGAGTCGGCAGGGGGACGTTGTCCAGCCGCCAGACCAACGGCAGCGGAATCAGCACGGCCACGAAGCCGAGTCCGAACGCGGGGAGCGCCGAATCCCACAGGGCCAGCGTCAACCCGGCCACCGCCGGGCTGACCACCGAGCCGACGCCGTAGAAGGTGTGCAACAGGTTGAGCATGGGCACGCTGCGCTGCGCGAAGCGGTGCGCGATCAGCAGATTGGTGCTGATGTCCACCGCGCCAAAGCCGAACCCGTACATGAAGCCGATGATCAGCGTCGCGGCCAGGCTGCGGCTGAACAGGATGCCCAGCGTGCCCAGCCCCAACAAAGCCGCCCCGACGAGGATCACCGGGCGCTGCCCCAGGCGGTCGTTGAGCGGCCCGGCGACGATCTGCGCGGTCATCGTGCCGATGAACGCCGCCGTGACCAGCCCGCCGAGCGCCGCCAGGTCGCCCCCGGTTTGGTCGGCCAGGTCGGGCAGCGCCGGGCCGAGCGCCCCGCCCAGCCAGCCAATAGCCACGAACAGGGCAAACGCCATCACCATGAGTCTTCGGGGGGACATCAGAGCCTGCTCCTGGGGGAGGGACGCCACGCGTCCACACGCAGGCTGTGGTATTACCGCCAAAGCGGGCGGGTGTCAAGCTGCGGGCACTTGCATGGCTGTCTAAGCGTGAAGGACGGAGTGTGGTACACTTGGCCCATGAACGGGAAAACGAACCGCTAACCGAGAGAGCGGCGAGAAGGCCGGCGGCTGGGAGTGAGGTCAACAGGACGCCGTTTTCATTTCCTCTACTGCTGTTCGCTCCTAACCGCTGTGACGCTGTAGTCCGGCGCAAACGCCGCCCAGGAGGGGAACGAGATGGCCCCCAGGACGAACCTCAAAGTGCTCGTGCTCGATACCGATTTCTACGCGCGCCAGGCGATCAACAGCTACCTGGCCTGGGACCGCCGCACGCGCGTCGTGCACCTGGCCGACACGCTGGAGTCTGTGCGGGAATACGTGCGCGCGGTGGACGAATCCGAGTGGCCGGACGTGGTCCTGCTCGACGCGCAGGCGGCCAGCACGCCCGCTGAGCTGGCCTGGCTGATCGGCGAGATCGAGCAGACAATCCCGCACGCGATGACGCTCGTGCTCGACCGCAAGCTCAGCCTGGAAACGCTGCGCGCCTGCGAGCAGGCCTACGTGAACGGCTACCTGCTGCGCAACGAGCTGCGCATCCGCCTCGCCTCGGCCATCATCTGGGCGCAGGATCACGATTTCGTCGTCACGCAGGGCGTCAAAGACGCGCTCAAGGGCGAGTTTGAGGGGCGGCTCTTCCGGGCGGCTGTCGTGCCGGAGCGCCGCGAGTATCCCGCGCTGACGCAGCGCGTTCGCCAGGCGTTGCACCTGTGCGTCGTCGAGGGGATGTCCGCCGAGCTTGCCGCCGACGAGATGGGCATCAGCCCGCACACGGTGCGCAGCTACGTCAAGGAGGGCTATCGCATCCTGGAGACTTACGACGACACGATCTACCCGCCCGACATGAGTCCCCAGGAAAAGGCGTTCATGCGCTTCACGGCGCTGGCCGAAGACATCTCCGGCGCGGAGACTTAGCGCCCGGCCTCGGGCGGCGTGTGGTCGCCCGCAAGCGGACGGCGCAGCGCGGCGATGGCCTCTTCGATCTCCTCAATGCGCATGAGCAGCGCCGGAGGGAGCGAGTGGGCGGGCAGGCTGGCCAGCAACTCGGCACGCTCGCGTTCCAGGGCGGCGAGGCGGGCCGCGCGATCAGCGGGGGAGCGGTCAGGGAAGGACGTGGGGCGATTCATGTGCGGCGATCCTGGCGGACGATGGCCCCGCCAGGGCAGGCGACCACGCAGGTCATGCACCCCCAGCAGCGGCTCAAGTCCAGGAAGGGGACTTCGCCCCGGTCAATGATGCGGATGGCGCTGCCCCGGCATTGGCGGCGCGCCAGGCACTCATCGCAGACCAGGCACAGTTCCTCGTCAATGCGCAGCACCAAACCGTTGCGAGCAGTCCCAACGCTCATAGGGAGCCTTTCTCCATCTGCGGGGTTAGATGCGCGTGTGCCGCACGAGGATGCACCGGGGAGTAGAGGTTGTTGGTTGTTGGTGATTGGTTCTTGGGAAAGGCGGCCTCACCTTGCGCCCGCTCTACCAATGACCGAGCACCCGGTCATCGGGGGTGTGTGCAAAGGTTGTCAGCGAATCGCTTGACAGCGGGGCATAGACCTCACCCCCTGGCCTCGCTGCGCTCGGCCTTTCCTCCTCTCCGCAGCGCCGAGCGGAGGTGAGGTAAACAAGACACGGCCCAACGGCCTGACAGGTTTTGCATGCAGGGTCATCGTGCGCAATTTCTATGGGGCGTCCACAGGCTGGCTGAGCGTTTGCCCTGCTGGCGCAGGTTGCCTGCTGAACACTGATCGCCGACACCCGATCACCCTCCCCGTAACTGGCGCGTAACTGGTCTGCGCTAGGCTGCAAGCAGCTAGAGTGCCGTCTTTCTGCTTCTCTGGACAGCTACATGACCTATCTGGAACTGCTCCCTATCGGCATTGCCGGGACGGGGGTGTATATCCCGCCCCAAATCATCACCGGTGAGGAGATCGCCGCGCGCACGGGCCTGCCCGACTTCGTGGTGCTGGACAAGATGGGCATCCGCGAGATTCACATCGCCGGGCCAGAGGACACCATCACAACGATGGCCGCCAAAGCCGCCCGCCGCGCCCTCGACGCCGCCGGACTCGATCCTCTGCAACTGGACGCCATCCTCTATCACGGCAGCGAATACAAGGATCACATCGTCTGGTCGGCGGCGTCCAAGATACAGCAGTTGCTCGGCGCGCACAATGCCTTTGCCTTCGAGACGTATGCCCTGTGCGCGGGCGCGCCCATCGCCTACAAAGTCGCTCGCGACATGATGCGCCTGGACGACCGCCTGCAACACGTGCTGCTCGTCTCCGCCAGCCGCGAAAACGACCTGATAGACTTCGGCAACCTGCGCACGCGCTTCATGTTCAACTTCGGGGCGGGCGCGGCCATCTTCCAGCGCGGGCTGGCGCGCAACCTGGTGCTGGAATCGGCGGCGCGCACCGACGCCTCGCTGGCCGACACGGTCGTGCTCACCCCCGCCGAAGAGGGGCTGCGCCTGATGCCGCCGGAGATGGGCACGCTGTACGGTCGGCTGGACGTGCAGGACGCCGACACCATGGCCGAGCGGCTGGAGCAGGTCTCGCTGGCGAATTTCGTCGCCGTGGTCACGGAGGCGGTCGAGCGCAGCGGCTATGCGCTGGGCGACCTGCGCTTCCTGGGTATCACGTACATGAAGGCGTCGTTCTTCCACGAGATTCTGGCCGCCGTCGGCCTGACGCCGGAGCAGGCGGTCTACCTGGATCATTACGGGCATATCCAGAGCGTGGATCAGGTGCTGGCGCTGGAACTGGGCCTGACGCAGGGCAAAATCAAAGAGGGCAATCTGATCGTCCTGGCGGGCGCGGGCACCGGCCATAGCTGGAGCGCGACAGCCGTGCGCTGGGGATGAGACAGCAACCAGCGCCTGGCCGGAACATGCCGGATGATTGGAGTACAATGGAGAAAAATCGCTCTATTTTTATACAGGCTGATCATGCGCCAAAAATCGCTTTACATCACCGATTTTCTGGAACGCCGCGCCCAACTGACGCCAGAGCGCCTGGCCATCCGCGATACGATCACGGGCGCAGACATCACCTACGCCGCCTGGAACGCCCAGGCCAACCGCACGGCGAACTTTCTGCGGGCGCTGGGCGTGGGAGTGGGCGACCGCGTGGCAGTTTACGCCACCAACTGTATAGCCTACCTCGACCTGTGGATGGCCTGCGGCAAAACCGGCGCGATCTTGCAGACGCTCAACTGGCGGCTGACCCCTGCCGAGTTACGGGGGTTGATCCTCGACGCCGCGCCGGTGGCCCTGGCCTATTCGGGTGCCTTCGCCGAGAACGTCAACCGGTTGCGCCCGCAGGTGCCCGGCGTGCGCCATTTCATTGCGCTGGACACGCCCGCTGACTCCAGCGACCGCCCCTTCGCTGAGCGCGACGCTTTCCCCGACACGCCGCAAGCGCCCCGCCCCGACCTGCACTGGGACTCGCCCTGGGTGATCTGCTATACCGGCGGGACGACAGGCTCGCCCAAAGGGGCAATCCTCTCGCACGGCAACATGACCTGGAACAGCGTCAACACAGTGGTGAGTTGGGGGCTGGATCAAGACGACGTGGCCATCCTCAACGCGCCGCTCTTTCACACCGGCGGCTTGACGTGCGCGTCGTGCGCCCAGACGGGAACGAATGCGCGCCGGACGAGCCGGGCGAACTGATCATTCGTGGGCCGCACGTCACGCCCGGCTATTGGAACAATCCACAGGCGACCGCCGAGGCCATCCGCGACGGCTGGCTGCATACCGGCGACCTGGCCGTGCGCGATGCCGAGGGCTACTACACTATTGTCGGGCGGCTGAAGGACATGATCATCTCCGGCGGGGAGAACGTCTACCCCGCCGAAGTGGAGAGCGTGATGTACCGTCACCCGGCCATCAAAGAGGCGGCGCTGATCGGCGTGCCAGACGCCAAGTGGGGCGAGGTCGGGCGAGCGATCGTGGTGGTCGAGCCGGGCGCGACGCTGACTGCCGAAGACCTGATCGCCTTTCTGCGCGAGCACCTGGCGAGCTACAAGATACCCAGGTCGGTGGTGTTTGACGACCCTGTTCAATCTGCTGAGCGGCAATCTGCGCCCCACCGGCGGCACGGTCTGGTTCAAGGGGCGCGACATCACCGCCGAGCCGCTGCACCGCCGCGTGCACCTGGGCATCGGGCGCTCGTTCCAGATCACCAACATCTTCCCCAACCTGACCGTGCTGGAGAACGTGCGTCTGGCGGCCCAGGCGCTCGGCAAGGACAGCTTCAAGTTCTGGTGACACTTCCGCCGCTTCACGCAGTACACCGAGACGGCATTGACGGCCATCGCCCAGGTGGGTCTGGGCGACAAGCTGGGCGTCCCCGCCGCCGTGCTGCCGCATGGCGACCAGCGCAAGCTGGAGCTAGCCATCCTGCTCGCCTCCGACGCCGAACTGCTGCTGCTCGACGAGCCGACCGCTGGCATGGCTACCGAGCAAGTCCCGCCGCTGATGGAGACGATCCGCACCATCCAGCGCAGCACGGGCAAGACGATCATGCTCGTCGAGCACAACATGAACGTGGTCATGACCAGCTCCGACCGGATCACGGTCGTGCACCTGGGTGAAGTGCTGGCCGAAGGCACGCCCGCCGAGATCACCCGGAAGAAGACGGTGCAGCAGGCGTATCTGGGCGAGCTATATGGTGACTTCGCCGGCATCATCGGGGGAGGGAGCACATGAGCGCCGCCCCGGACAACATCCTGGAAGTCCACAATATCCACACCTTCATCGGCGAGTTTCACATCCTGGAAGGCGTGTCGGTGACGGTGCCGCGCGGCAGCATCACCGTGCTGCTGGGGCGCAACGGCGCGGGCAAGACGACCACGCTGCGCAGCATTATCGGCCTGACACCCCCGCGCAGCGGCGAGATTCGCTTCAAGGGCCAGTCGCTGCAGGGCAAGCGCCCCCACCCCATCGCCCAGATGGGCATCGGCTACGTGCCGGAGAAGCGTATCATCTTCCGCGACCTGACCGTCGCCCAGAACCTGCAGATCGCCGAACGCAAGAAGGGCGACCTGGCGGGCAAGGCCGACTTCATCTTCAGCCTGTTCCCCGATCTCAAGCGGCTCTATCACCTGCCGGGCGGGCACCTTTCCGGCGGGCAGCAGCAAATGTTGGCCGTGGCCCGCGACCAGGGCGCGGACAACGACCTGCTGCTCATTGACGAGCCGAGCGAAGGGCTGGCCCCGGTGATCATCGAGCAGATGATGGAGGCCATCCGCCAGCTTTCAGCGCGGACAACCGTGCTGCTCGTCGAGCAGAACTTCTCGGACGTTACTATGGGGCGGACCCCAAGCAGCCGCTCGACCCGCCGTCCGTCCTCAACGAGACGTTCTCCCTCTTCGGTCAGAGCCTGAGCTACTACCAGCTGTTCATCATCGTGCTGGGCATTGTGATGATGATCGGCGTGTTTCTGCTGCTCAACCGCACGCGCATCGGCATCATCATCCGCGCTGGCGTGCAAGACCCGGAGATGGTCCAGGCGCTGGGCATCAACGTGCGGCGGGTGTTCACGCTGGTCTTCGTGCTGGGCGCTGGTCGTGGTGACGCTGATCGGTGTGCTGCTGGTCTTGCTGCTGCTGCCCAGCGAGGGGACTGTCTCCTTCTGGCAGGCGGCGGCGGTCGCCTTGCTGCTGAGCATCGCCGTCAGCCTGACCTCCGGCGTGGTGACGCTGCGCGTGCGCGGCATCTACTTCGCCATGTTCACCCTGGCCCTGGCTGAGGTGTTCTGGGTGCTGGCCAAGAGCGGCACCTTCCGCAGCTACACCGGGGCCGAGGACGGGCTGGCCTTCCGCAGTCTGTTACCGTCGGCGCTCAACGTCACGCCGACCGCCGACGGCAGCCGCCTGACCATGTACCGCTGGACGGTCATCTTCTTCGCCGTGATCTTCCTGGCCATCCGCCGCTACATGAGTTCCCCAGTGGGGCGGGTGATGTTGGCCATCCGCGAGAACGAAGAGCGCGCGCAGACCATCGGCTACCACACTCTGTTCTACAAGGTGCTGACGATGGTCTTCGCTGGGGCGATCGCCACGCTGAGCGGGCTGCTGTTCGTGATCTGGGCGACGGACAAGGTCGTGCACCCCGACACGCTCAGCCTGACCTACACCGTAGACCCGCTGCTCAACACGCTGATCGGCGGGGTGGGCACGCTGACCGGCCCGGTGATCGCCACGCTGGGCCTGCACCTGGGCGAGACGTACCTGCGCAACGAGACGTTCACACTCGGCACGCGCGTGCTCGGCCTGCTGGCGGTGTGGCAGGTCATCGCCCTGGCCGCCGCCGCTGCGCTCCTGTGGGTGTTCCGGCGCTCGCTGACGGCGCTGGGCCAGCGCCTGGTCAACGCCGAGCCGCGCACCGCGCGCTACGGGCGACTGATGCTCGCCTACCGCGCCGGCGTGTTCGCCGTGCTGGCCGCCGTCCTGCTGCTGATCGGGAGCTAACTGCGCGGCGAGTCGGACGCGGTCTACAACGTCGCCGACCTGTGGGACCTGTTCCTGGGCGCGCTGTTCGTGGTAGTGGTGATGGTCTTGCCGCACGGCATCGTCGGCACGTGGAACCGGCTGTGGGCGGCGCGCCGCCTGCGCCGGCTGGAGCGGCAGATGCGCAGGCAGCGCGAGTCCGTGCGCCAGTGAGTCGCGCGGGGGGCCGCTGCTAAGCAAGCGCGCAGCCAATTGCAGCGTATGGCAGCGCGAGGCCGGGCGTATGAACCGGCCCCGTTCGTTGTGGCACAATAAAACGCGCTGCCCCTACAGGACTTCCGAAGTCTCGCAGACTTCGGAAGTCTGAGCCGGAGTGCCGCGCCGATCGGTGCTTGGCTCCGGCGCGTGACCGTCCCCTAGCTCGGCGACGACCATCCCGGCCAGGATCAGCCCGCAGCCGAGCAGTTCCTTCGCGCCGAGCACTTCGTTGGCCCACCACCAGCCGAAAAAGGCAGCGAAGACCGGCTCCAGGCTGAAAAGCAAGGCGGTGTGCGTCGGCGTGGTGAAACGCTGGGCGTAGACCTGCAGGCTGAAGACCAGCGCCGTCGCCACCAGGCCGGTGAAGGCAATCGCCCCCCAGGTTGGGGTGGGCAGGTCAACGCGCGGCGTCTCGAAGGCGAACGCGGCCCCACCGGCCAGCAGGGCGACCGTGGCGATCTGCACCGTCGTCAGGCGGATGGTGTCGTGGTGGGGCGCGAAGTGGGCCACGCTGACGATGTGCAGGGCGAACATCAGCGCGCAGGCCAGCACCCACAGGTCGCCGGTCGCCATGCTCAGGTCGCGTTCGAGCGAGAGGAAGCCCAGCCCCACCGTCGCCACCAGGATGCCCAGGGCGGGGCCGCGCCCCGGCGGGCGGCGCAGCAGCACAGTCGCCAGCAGGGGCACGATGACCACGCTCAGCCCGGTGATGAACCCGGCTTTGGCTGTAGTCGTCGTCTGCAAGCCGATCGTCTGGAAGACGTAGCCGCCCGCCAGCCACCCCCCTATCAGCGCGCCAGCGCGCAGCTCAGCCCGCGTCACCCCCCGCACGCGGCGGCGGAACAGCGACGCCAGCAGGATCGCAGCCAGGGCGAAGCGCCAGGCGACGAAGGTCATCGGCGTTACGTCGTCCAGCGCGTTCTGGACGATGACGAAGGTCGAGCCCCAGATCAGCGCGACGAAGCCCAGGGTGAGGTCGGCCTGCCAACGCTTCATGCGCGCCTACATCGCCCGCGCCAGAATAGCGCGAAGCTCACCGTCGCTCAGCGCGACCGGGTTGCCCTTCATCGAGCTGGAACGCTGCGCCGCCGCGATCAGCGCGGCGAAGGCCGCTTCGTCCAGCCCGTAGGTCACCAGGCCCGGCACACCCAGGTCCGCCACCAGGTCGCGCACCCAGGCCACGCCATCGTCGGCGGAGGCGCGCGCGTCGCCGGTCAGCAGGCGGGCGATCTCCGCGTAGCGGCGCAGCGACGGATGCTCCGGCGTGCGGTCGCGCAGCGCGGCGACGTTGGCGGCCATGACGTGCGGCAGCAGCGCCGCGCAGACCGCCCCGTGCGGCGCGTCGAACATGCCGCCGAACGGCCCGGCGAAGCCGTGCACCGCGCCCAGCCGGGCGTTAGCCAGGGCCAGCCCGCCACACAGCGAGGCGAAGGCCATGTCGGCGCGGGCTTCGGCGTCGTCGCCGCGCGCGACGGCACGGCGCAGCGCGCGCCCCGCCCGCCGGATCCCCTCGCGACAGATGGCGTCGGTCAGCGGGTTCGCGGCGGGGGTGACGAACGGCTCGATGACCTGGGTCAGCGCGTCCAGGCCGGTGTAGGCGGTGATCGCCGGGGGCAGGTCGTAGGTCAATTCCGGGTCTACCAGGGCGACGGCGGGCAGCATCAGCGAGGAGCGCAGGCTGACCTTGACGCGGTGCTCCGGCGAGGCGAGCACGGCGTTGCGCGTGACCTCGCTGCCCGTCCCGGCGGTGGTGGGGATGGCGATGACCGGCGCGGCAGGGTGCAGCAATGGCTTGCCACGCCCGATCACCTCCAGGTAGTCGAACGGATCGCCGGGGTTGGTCAGCAGGGCGGCGATGGCTTTGCCCGCGTCCATGACGCTGCCACCGCCGCAGGCGATCACCTGGTCGCAGCCCAGATCGCGCGCGCTCTGCGTGCCCTCCAGGGCCAGATCAACGGTCGGCTCGTGGGCGACGGCGAAGGTCTCGCAGGCGACGCCCGCCCCGGCCAGGCGGGCCAGCAGCGGCGCGGCCCGCTCCGGTGTGCGCCCGGTCACGACCAGGGCGCGGCGTCCCAGGCCGGCGGCCAGCGTCCCCACCTCGGCCAGCGTTCCCTCGCCGAAGATAATGCGCGCGGCAGTAGCGAACTCGAAGCGCATGGGGCCTACCCCCACCCCTCGTCGCCGGGGAAGACGTTGGCGTAAACGATCTTGCTGCGCGGCTCGGCCAGCCAGTCGCCGACCGTCTCCGCCCAGCGAGCGTAGTGCGCCGTCTCGCGGTGACGTGGGGGATCGCCGGGCGTGCGGTAGACCTCGACCAGCACAAAGCGCGTCGGGTCGTCGGCTTGCTGGATCACGTCGAAGCGGGCGATGCCCGGCTCCTGGACGCTGTGGCGGGCGTTGTCAAGGCAGGCCGCCCTGAACGGCTCGACGAACTCCGCTTTGACGCAGCAAAAGACGTGGACAATGTACATGGGTGCCCTCCTCTGCTTGGCAGCGCCCTCGATTATAGCGGCGCGTGGCAAAGTCTCAAGCGGGGGGAATGCGAGTGAGGCAAGTCAGACTTCCGAAGTCTCTTGCGGTACAACGCCCCTCTCCCTGGCCCCTTCCCCGGCAAAGTGTATAGACCGGGGAAGGGGAAAACGCCTCATCCGGCGATCATAGTCCCCCTCTCTAGCCCGGCTGGAGAGGGGGGATTCAGGGGGTGAGGCCTGTGGGCGTATAGCGATACGCCCCTGCGACGCCGGAAACAACTCCCTACACCCCTCACACCCCCAGCGCGTACCCGGCGACGGTCAGCAGCACGGTCAGCGCCCCATAGCCCAGTTCCAGGAAGCCGAGGGTCTGCACGCGCACCTGCCGCCGCCGGGAGGAAAGCCCGTGCAGGGCGCGCACCAGCAGAATCGCCAGCGCGATCACCGCCAGGGCCGGGGCCAGCCCTGCGACGGCCAGCGCGCCCACCCCCCCCACTGCCAGCCCATTGGCAGCGGCGACGGGGGCCAGAGCGAACGGTTTGCCCTTCTCCAGGCGCAGCCGGGCGCGGACATAGAGAATGGATGGGATGCTGCGCCCCAACATAATCGCCCACAGCGCCAGCGCCGTACCGGTCGCCGCGCCACCGGCCAGCGCGACGGCGGTCGCCGTGCCAGCCAGCGCGCCCACCCCGGCGATCTGCGGCCACAGGTCGCGCCCGCGATTCCGCGCGTAACTGATCAGCAGCAGGATCGCCAGCGGCGCGGCCAGCGGCACCGGCAGCAGCACCTCCGGCCCGGCCAGGAGCAGCCCGCCGAGCAACCCCACAGCGGCGAGGACTGCGTAAACCAGGGCGACGCGCTCGGCCAGGGCCGTGCGCGCGTAGTGTTTACCGCGCCCGCGATCCTGGGTGATGATCTTCAGGGGGTGGCGCAGCAAGAAGCCGCCCAGCACGCCGAGGCCCAGCAGCAGCCCGGCCCACGACGAGGCGACGCCCAGCCCGGCGACGATCGGTTCCAGCAGAAAGCCCCACGCGCCGTGCTCCGGCGGCAGGGCGACAGCTTTCAGACGGACGCTTGAAGATTGCGCGGACGTGACCGAGGACATCTATGTGCTACCTGCCTGTTGTGAATCGCGATTCTGCACCAAAGGGAACGGACCAGGTGTGCGGGCGCGCTGGTGTTCTTGCCCGGTACGGTGCGGCTCCCGCCGCTAATCTCCGCCCCGGTCGGCGTAGACCAGCTCCCGGTCATGCACCGAGCGCTTGCTCATCCAGTCATCAATCGCCACGCAGATTTCCCCGCCGAGCAGGATGATGATGCCGGTCAGGTAAACCCACAGCATGAGCACAATCATGGTGGCGACCGAACCGTAGACGAGGCTGTAGGAGGCCAGGTTGTCCAGGTACCAGGTGAACAGGCGCTTGGCCGTCTCCCACGCCCCGCCGCCCAAGAAGGCAGCGACCCAGATGGCGTCCCAGCGCACGCGCCGGCGCGGGATGAAGCGGTAGAGGAAGGCGAAAATGGCCACGCTCAGGCTGAACGGCACCACCAGGGCGGTGGTCGTCAGCCACGACATGGTGCCGAAGATGATCAGGTCAATCAGGTTGAAGGCGAGCGTCGTGGCCAGCGACGCGGCCAGCAGCACGCCGAGCGCGACCATCATGCCCAGGCCCATCAGCCGCGAGCTCCAGGTATTGTAGCCTTTCTCGTCGCGGAAGGTGCGGCTGAGCGCCGAAGACAGGCTGGAGAAGAAGCCCAGCGACGACCACAGCAGGGTGATGCCCGCCACCAGGCCGAACGACCCGCGCTGGTCAAGCGTCTCGGCGATGCTGTCTTGCAGGAAGTTCGCCGTCGAGGCGGGCAGGAACACGCGCAGCACCCCGTCAATCTGGTTGCGCGCGGCGGCAGGCCCCAGCCACGAGCCGATGACAATGATCAGCAGGATGAGCAGCGGGAACAGCGAGAAGATGGCGTAATACGACAGGGCCGCCGATTCGCGCGTGCCATGCTTGGAGAAGCGATCAATAGCCCACCATAGGTGTTGGAGCAGACCGTCGGTCATCGTATTGGCCAGAACCCACCACCGCTCGTAGAAGCGCAGTCCGCGCGTGCGATGGGCCGGGCGAGGGGTGTCGGCAGTTCGTGTCGTCACTGGTAATTCGCGTCCTGGTTCGCTATGCTTGTGGCGATCGAGGTTTGATGCCCGGTTGCCAACCGTTCATGGAGATTCTAACACATAACGCCGTGATTAAAGCGCTCATCTTCGACTTCGAGGGCGTGATCGTCCGCACCGAGGACTATGGCCCCCGCCATGCCTGGGATGAGCGGCTGGGCTTACCCACCGGTAGCGTCGAGCGCGCCGTCCACCACAGCGACCTGTGGATTCAGGCGCAGTTGGGGCGCATCACCGACGCGGCCTATTGGCGCGGGGTGGCCGAACTACTGTACATGCGCGGCGATGACATCAACGAACTGCGCCGCGACTACTTCCGCGGTGACCGGCTCAACTACCGGCTGGTGGATTACATCCGCGAATTGCGTGGGGCGGGCTATGCCGTCGCCTTGCTGTGCAACGAGTCGCTGCGCTTTGAAGACCGGCTGTGTGGCCTGGGCATCCGCGCTCTGTTCGAGCCGGTGATCGTCTCGGCCATGATCGGCGTGATGAAGCCCGACCCGACCGCCTATCGCGTCGTCCTGCAAGACCTGCGCGTGGCCCCGCACGAAGCGGTCTTCGTGGACGATTCGCTGACCCACGTGCGCGGCGCGCAGGCGGCGGGCCTGCACGCGATCCTGTTCCGCCCGGAGACGAATCTGCGCGACGACCTCAAGCCCTACCTGGATGGCTCGATTGAGTAAGGGCGCGCCCAGCGAGGAAAGCCCATGCCCATCCTGAACGTGAACGGCGCGACGCTTGACTACGGCGACACGGGCGGCGACAAGCCCGTTGTCGTGCTGATTCACGGCTGGCTCGGCGCGTGGGATCACACCTTCGGCCCGGAGATCGCCTGGCTGCGTCCCCATTACCGCGTGCTGGCCCCCAGCCGGCGCGGGTACGGGCGCTCTGGCCCCAAGCCGCGCACCTACCCCCGCGACTTCTACCGCCGCGACGCCGAAGACATCGCCGCCTGGCTGGACGCGCTGGGCGTGCGCGCCGCTCATATCGTCGGCTTCAGCGACGGCGGCGAGGTAGCGCTGCTGCTGCCCATCCTGCGCCCCGACCTGGCCCGCTCGGTGGCGGTGTGGGGGGCGGTGGGCTTCTTCCCGCCGGAGCTGCGCCCGCTCGTCCAGCAGAAGTGGCCGCCCACCTGGGTGGATGACGAGCTGCGCGCCTTGCACGGCGCAGAGCACATCGAGCGCATGGTGCTGGGCTGGGTCACGGCCATGAAGCAGATCATTGACAGCGGCGGCAACATCAGCCTGAGCCGGGCGGACGTCATCACCTGTCCGCTGCTGCTCATGTTGGGCCGCCAGGACGCGCTCAACCCGGAGCACGTCGCCCGCCAGTTCGTCGCGCGGACGCCGCGCGGGCGGCTAGTCATGTTCGACGGCGGCCATCCCATCCACCGCGAGCAGCCAGACGCCTTCCGCCAAACGCTGTGGGATCACTTGCAAGCCGCCAGCACCGCGCCATGAGCGCCCCACGCCCCGCCGTCATCGAGACCTTTGCGGGCGATGCGCTCGCCCCACGCTGGCATCCCTGGACGGCGGGCAGCGGCTCGCTGGCCGTGGAAGGCGGCGTCCTGCGCTGCACGCTCGACCTGGCGGACATACGCCAGTACAGCGACGCGCAGATCAGCGACTACGCCGGGCTGCCCCGCCGCGCCTTCCCCTGGTGGCCCCCGCTGCGCCTGACTGTCCGCGCCTGGGCCTCGCACGGCGCGGACGCGCTGCGCGGCACTGCCGGATTCGGCCTGTGGAACGAGCCGTTCGTCCCCGGCAGGCGGGGACTGCCGCGCCTGCCGCGCGCGGCGTGGTTCTTCTTCGCCTCCCCGCCGAGCAACATGGCGCTGGCCCGCGATGTGCCCGGCTGGGGCTGGAAGGTGGCCACCATTGACGCGGCGCGCCCCTCGTTCATGGCGCTGGCACCGCTGGCACCGCCCGGCTTTCTGGCGATGCGCGTCCCGGCGCTCTACCGCGCGCTGTGGCCGGTCGTGCAGCGGGTGATCGGCGTCTCGGAAGCGCCCCTGCCCGCCGATCTCGCCGCGCCGCACACCTACACGCTGGAATGGCGCGCGGACTCCCTCCGCTTCGCCGTTGACGGGCAGACCGTGCACGTCGCACCGTATACGCCGCGCGGCCCGCTGGGTTTCATCGCCTGGCTGGATAATCAGTACGCCGTCGTCACCCCAACCGGGCGCTTCCGCTTCGGCCTGGTCGCCACGACGGAGCGCCAATGGCTGGCGCTCGACTGCATCATGTTGGAGCCGCTGTGAGTGCCCCGGTGAGACCCCCTATGAGAATCATCGTGAAAGTCGTTGTGAGAGTCGTTGTAAGAGTCGTGTGAGAGGACAGTTACCATGCAGCAGCCCACACGCTTTGCGGGCAAGATCGCGCTGATCACTGGCAGCGGGCGCGGCATCGGCAAGACCATCGCGCTGCGCCTGGCCGCCGAGGGCGCGGACATCGCCCTCAACTACTTCCGCAACCGCGCCCCCGCCGAAGAGGCCGCCGAGGCGATTCGCGCCCTGGGCCGCCGCGTTCACGTAGTGCGCGCCGATGTCGGCCAGCCGGACGACATCGCCCGGCTGGTGGACGAGGCGGCAGAGGCGTTGGGCGGGCTGGATATTCTCGTCCACAACGCGGCGTCGGGCTACAACCGCCCCGTCATGGAGCAGCGCATCAAGGGCTGGGACTGGACGCTGAACATCAACGCGCGGGCGGCGCTGTTTCTGGCCCAGCGCGCCGCCCCGATCCTGGCCGGACGCGGCGGCGGGGCCATCGTCAACGTGTCGAGCATTGGGGCGCAGCGCGTGTTGCCGGAGTACGTTGTGGTCGGCGCGTCGAAGGCGGCGCTGGAAGCCCTGACGCGCTACCTGGCGGTGGAGCTGGCTCCGCTGCGCATCGTGGTTAACGCGGTGTCGGCGGGCATGGTGCGCACCGACGCGCTGCAGCACTTCCCTGGGATGCGCGAGCATTTTGAGGAACGCTTCGCCTATGCCCTGGCGCGCACGCCCGCTGGGCAGGTCCTGGAGCCGGACGACGTGGCCGGAGTGGTCGCGTTTCTGTGCTCGCCGGACGCCTTCATGATCCGGGGCCAGACGATTCTGATTGACGGGGGGGCGTCGCTCGGCTTCTGAAGCAAGCCTTCTGCCGTCATTCGGGCGGGGCGAGCGGCAGGCGGATCGTCACCTGCGTGCCTGCGCCGGGGGTGCTGACCAGGTCAATGGTGCCGCCGTGCGCCTCGACGATCCCTTTGACCAGGGGCAGGCCCAGGCCAACGCCTTGATAGTCCCCGGCGGGGCGCTCAAGCTGGATCAGCAAATCCCAGATCATCGCCTGCTGCTGCTCGTCAATACCTGTTCCCTGATCGGTCACGGTCAGGGCGGCCTGCGTCTCTGTGCGGTCGAGCAGAATGGTGATGGTGCTACCCGCCGGGGAGTGTTGCACGGCGTTGCGGACGACTTCGCTGATCGCAGTGACCAGCAGATCGCGCAACCCGGCCACACAAATGGCCTCGCCGCCGGACGGCGCGTGCTGCACGGTGATCGCGTGCTCGTGGGTAATGCCGTTGAGCAGCGACAGCGCGTCGTGCACCAGGAAAGCCAGGTTCAGGCGGGCCGGCGCAGACCGCACCTGGCTGGCGACTTGCCCGCTGGCGATCTGAGCGTAGAGGGCCGTTTGCTCGGCCAGCCGGTTGAGGCGCTGTGTGCCGCCCCGGATCAGCTCCAGGCTGACGCGGATATCCTCGGTGAGCAGGCCAGGCTGCTGCCGCTCCAATTCCTCGGCCAGCAGCGCGAACCCCCCGGCGACGTAGGTCAAGGGGGTGCGCAGCTCGTGGGCCAGAAGCTGGACGAGCGTCCGGCGGGCATGGCTCAGGGTTTCGTCAGCTAGCTCGCGCATCTCAGCAGCGCGGCGCAGCTTATTTTTCACAGCGACCAGCAGCTCAGCCGAATCGAAGGGCTTGACCAGGTAATCGTCGGCGCCGAGCAGCTTGCCAGCGGCAATGTCCCGCCGTGATCCGCGCGCCGTCAGGAAGACGAACGGCACCGCGCGCAGATGGGGGTGCTGGCGGCGCACCGCCTCAAAGAACTGGTAGCCATCCATGCGCGGCATCATGATGTCGCTGATGATCAGATCGGGTCTGAAGCCCGTCTCGACCAGATCGAGCGCCAGGCGACCATCGCGCGCGCCAGCGACTGTGTACCCCTCCATCTCCAGGATGAGCGCCGCATTCTCGCGCAGGTCGTCATTATCCTCGACAATCAGAATATCCGCCCCCATCCTGTTCTGCCTCTGCTATGCGCGACGTGTCAGGGCGCACATCCTGGTTGCTCTCCGGTTCGTTGGCTGGATGCCAGGCCGATGATGCAGCTTAAGGGTATTATACATCAAACTTGTGACTCAGTGTGCCAGTTCCTCCATGCCTCCTGATATGTGCAGGACCTGCCGGGCAGCAGGGGACCATGCCGCCGCGCAGTTGCGCCCTGCCCCGCAACTCCCCAGGCACCCGGCGCGTACTTACCCATAGATGAGTCGAGGAGGAGATTCCATGAACGCGCACGTCATCACCGACCAAGACCGCGAGATGGCGCAGAAGTGCGTCGAGTGCGCCATATGCTCGCGCGCCCGCCGCAAAGAGCGCGGCCTGGCTTTCTGGTTCGTCAAGTATGTCGAGGGCGGCCTGTGCCCCTACTGCCAGGCCTATGAGCGCGTCTACGGGCGCAAAGCCCACGAGCCAGTCCGCTAGCGTTGCTCTGCCAATACCGGCTTGAATCCAGACTTCCGAAGTTTTGGAAACTTCGGAAGTCTTGTATTTTTGTCCCATCCCCCTGACTCCCGCCAGAGGCCCCGCCTGATGCGGTTAGGTAGCTCCACGCACCGTCAGCCAGATGCCGCGCGAACCACGCTACCACCCGGCGACTGTATTCGTCCGGGTGGTATTTGTTCGCCTCGCGGTGCCCGCAACCGGCCAGTGACCACACCTCCGCTGGCCCCGCCACGCGCGCCGCCAGCGCCCGCACCTCGTCCGTGCGGACGAATGGATCGCGCTCGCCGTGAATGAACAGCGTCGGCGCGCTGATGCGCCCAGCCATCACGATCGGGTTGGCGCGGTAGATCTCGTGCTGCGCCCGCAGCGCCGCGATCCCCAGCACGACTCGCGCGAACCCGCCCGCCAGCGGCCCCGGCACGCCCCGCAGGCGCAGATAGCCTTGCAGAAGGCCCGCCAGCCGGGGGAACGCCCCGTCCACGACCAGGGCGGCCACGCGCGCATCCTGCGCGGCGACGAGCAGCGCCACGCCCGCGCCCATGCTGAAGCCAAGCACTCCCGCCCGCTGCACGCCGCGCTGCCCTTCCAGGTAATCGAGCGCGCCGAAGAGGTCGGCCTGCTCCAGCGCGCCGAGCGTCACCAGCTCGCCCTGCGAGCGCCCGTGCGCGCGGAAGTCGAACAACAGCACGTTGAAGCCCACCCGCTGCAACGGCACAGCCTGGGGGATGTCTTTGTCCAGGCTGCCGTTCTGACCGGGGCACATCACCACCGTGCCGCGCGCATCGCCGGCAGCAGGAATCCACCAACCGCCGAGCAGCAGCCCATCGCGGCTGGGGAACTGCACTTCCTCGCCGACCAGGTCGTGGTTGGCAGGCGAGTCGGGCGGGTCTGGCTCGCGGCGGCGCATGAGGGGCACCGTCGCGGCATAGGCCAGCGCCAGGACAGCGAGCGCGAGCGCCCCGGCGATCCACAGCGCGGCAAGGATGGCGATCATGGCATCCTCTCACCAACAAGAACAGCCATCAGGGGAAGGCGCGCGCCCATGAGACTAATCGCCCAGGCAGGTGCCGATGCGCCGCGCGCTCTCGATCCAGGGGTGATCGAGCGGGACGGTCTTGCGCCGCCCGGCGACTTCGGCCAGCGGCACCGGCTCGACGCCGTCACCGCGCGCGGCGACCAGCACCCCGCTGACACCCTGGGCGATCAGGTCGGCGCAGGCCGTACCGAGCCGCGTCGCCAGCAGCCGGTCGGCGGCGGAGGGCGTGCCGCCGCGCTGCAAGTGCCCCAGGATGGTCACGCGCGATTCCAGGCGGGTGAGCTGCTCGAGCTGCTGGGTGAGCCGCACGGTGTTGCCCACTCGCCCGGCCTCCAACTCGGCCAGACGAGTCTCGGCTTTGGCCAGCTTGTCCGAGTCGCCTTTCTTCTGCGCTTTGGCGACCGCTTTGTTGGCCTCGTCCAGCGCGGCGGCGGTCTCCTGCGACATGGCCCCCTCCGACACAGCCACGATCGAGAACGCCTTGCCGCCCCGGTAGCGTTCCAGGATGGCTTCGGCCACCTTCTCCACGTCGTAGGGAATCTCCGGGATCAGGATCACGTCAGCGCCGCCGGCGACCCCCGCGCCGAGCGCCAGCCAGCCGGTGTTGTGGCCCATGACCTCGACGACAATGATGCGGTGATGGCTGTGCGCCGTGCTGTGCAGGCGGTCAATGGCCTCAGTGGCGATGCCCAGCGCCGTGTCATAGCCGAAGGTGACATCGGTTCGGGCCACGTCGTTGTCAATCGTCTTGGGCAGCGTGATCACGTTGAGGCCGTGCTGCATCAGGCGGTAGGCGTTCTTCTGCGTACCGCCCCCGCCAACGCACACCAGCACGTCCAGGTTGTGCTTGTGATAGTTGGCGACGATGACATCGGTCATGTCCATTTCCTGGTCGCCCATCGGCATACGGTGCGGCTTGTCGCGGCTGGTGCCCAGGATGGTGCCGCCAATGGTCAGAATGCCGGACAGCGCCGCGCGATCCAGGCGCATGGTGCGGTTCTCCATCAACCCGCGAAAGCCATCGCGGAAGCCGATGACGTTCATGCCATAAGCGCCCAACGCGGCCTTGCCCACGCCGCGCAGGGCCGCGTTGAGGCCGGGGCCGTCGCCGCCCGCCGTCAGAATGCCGATGTGCTTGGCCATAGTGTTCGTCCTCGCGTCGAAAGTAGGGAGTAGGGAGTCGTCAGTTATGAGATGATCTCCATGCTACCCACGAAAGGCTTGCCCGCGCAACCGGAGGAATGAGTCGGGTGCATCCGGATGTGGGGGCGAGATTCTCTGAACCGCAGAGCTGCTCATGTTGCTGGCGCAGCACACCAAAGGGACGAAAAAGAGGCCAGAAACCTGCTTTTGATGGTTAGTGACTCACGTTACGCAGCGGACGGATGAGTTAAACTGTGTGTATGGACAATAAAGAG
>DYGW01000234.1 GCA_020724485.1 Thermoflexus sp.
GAAACGCTCAGTTAAACTAACATCTTAGGAAGGCGCTTTCCACATGGTCTCTCAGCTCGACTTTGCACATGACAATCTTGGCTTACGGCGTTTCGGCTAGAGGAAACTATCAGAACCTGTCAGACTTTTCGAATATCGGTGTGATCTCAAGGCATTTGAAAAATCATCGAGGCCATTTGAACTCACCGAAAAATGCCCATAGATGCGATTGTTGAGATGTGCAAAGTCAAGCTCAGGGGGTGAGGTTGCGAGCGGAAGCAACGAACCAGCAATCAGGATCATGAATAAGCGGGGGCCTTGAGCGGCCCCCGCTGCTCATTCACGCCTCACTCGCCCGGTACTTTGCAGACGAAATCAGACCCGCCCATGCCCACCAAGTAATCGAAGGCGCTCAGCGCGGCCTTCTCGCCGTCGCCGAGGCCCATCAGCACCTGGAAGGCCAGCGCATTGGTCACGTCCCCAGCGGCGAAGAGACCGGGCATCGTCGTCCGGTTGCGGTGATCCACGATGATGAAACTGCACTCGTCCAGCGCCACCAGGTCAGCGACAAGCTCGGACTTGGGCACAAGCTGTTTCTCGATGAAAATAGCGTCGGTCGCCAGTTCCACCACGCGGCCCTCATGACGGATCACGACGCTGCGCGCGTACTCGTCGCCTTTCACCTCCAGCACTTTAGCGTGGCGCTTGACGACGACGTTATCCGCGCAAAGCACCTTCTCGCCCACTGGCGTATTGAGATCGCCGTCTGTCTCGGCGATGAGCGTCACCTGCGTGGCGATGCGGGCCAGCTCGGCCACCGCGCGCAGCGCCAACACCTCGTTGCCGACCACAACCACGTTGCGGTCTACCATCAACGGGGCGTAGGTCATGGCGCTGTAGCACAGCCCCTTCATCTCGAACTCGCGCTCGCCGGGCACGTTGAGCAACTCGCCCACCGCGCCGGTGGCGATGATGATCGTCTGGGTGTCGAAGAACTTGCCATCGGCCACCGTCACGCGGAAGCCGCCATCAATCTGCACGATGGAGGTCACGGTTGAGCGCACGCGCATGAAGTCCAGGTAGTCGAGTTGGGTGCGAAAACGCTGGATGGTCTCGTCAGCAATCGTCACCTGGTAATCCTCGACCCAGGGCAGCAGCAGGTGGCGATTCGTCCGCCCGCCCAACCCCCTGGAGATGAACAGCGCGTCCATGCGCTTGCGCACGGCGTAGGCCGCCGCCGCCAGACCAGCCGGACCCCCGCCGATAATAATAAGTTCATGCATAGGTCGCTCCACCCTATCTGCTCTCATCGTCGTCCTCGGGCCCTTCGACGATGAACCCTTCGCGCATCAACAAGTGTGTCATCTCGCGCGCCTGGCGGATCATCTCCGAAGCGCGCTCGAATTCCTTGTCATACGTCGTCTGTAGCCGGGCGACGCCCTGCTCAACCGCTTTGACTGCCACTGCCGCCGCCTCGCTCGGGAATACCTCCCACTCCTCCATCGTCGGCAGCAGGTAATCCGGCGACAGCCCCTTCTCCTCGGCCATCAGCGCCAGCGTCTCCGACGCAGCAATAGCCATCTCGTCGGTGATGGTGCGCGCGCGCACGTCCAGCGCCCCCCGGAAAATCCCAGGGAAGCCCAACGAGTTATTGACCTGGTTGGGGAAGTCCGAGCGCCCGGTAGCGACCACCGCCGCGCCCGCCTCGGCAGCCTCCCACGGCCAGATCTCCGGGATAGGGTTGGCGCCGGCCAGCACGATGGCGTCCTTCGCCATCTGCTTGATCCACTCTGGCTTGACGACGCCCGGCCCCGGTGCGGAGAAGGCAATCATCGCATCGGCACCGCGCAGCGCCACTTCGGCGTCACCCTCCAACTCCTCAGGGTTGGTCACCTGGCACAAATGCCACTGCTGCACAAACTCGGCCCGGCGCAGGTAGTAGTCGCGGCGGTGCTTGCCGAGGATGCCGTTGATGTCCGTCATGATGCAGTTCGACGGGTCAACGCCGTAGGCGAACAACAGCCGCGAGCAGGCGACATTGGCCGCCCCCGCTCCCAAGAAAGCAATGCGCATCTCTTCCAGCCGCTTGCCGACGATCTTGGCCGCATTGATCATGGCCGACAGCACCACGCTGGCCGTGCCTTGTTGGTCATCGTGCCAGATCGGAATCTCGGCATGCTCGCGCAGCGTGTCGAGGATGCGGAAGCACTTGGGCTGGGAGATGTCCTCCAGGTTGACGCCGCCGAGCGACGGCTGGAGCATGAGCACCGTCTCGATGATCTTGTCGGGGTCTTTCGTGTCTAGCATGATCGGGAAAGCGTCCACGCCGCCGAGGTACTTATAGAGCAGCGCCTTACCTTCCATCACTGGCAGCCCGGCTTTGGGGCCGATGTCCCCCAGGCCGAGCACGCGCGTGCCGTCAGAGATCACGGCGACGGTATTCCACTTGCTGGTTAGCTCATAGACCAGGTTCGGGTCTTTGGCAATCGCCCGGCAGGGCGCGGCCACGCCGGGCGTGTACCAGATGGCGAAGTCGCGCAGGTCGCGCACCTGGCAGCGGAGCGCCGTCTGCATCTTCCCACGATAGAATGCGTGAAGACGCATGGCGTCCTCGGCAGGCTTCTTGGCTTTCTCCAGAAGTTCCTCTTTCGTCACTTGTGCATGAACCATATTTTGCTCCGCATAGAAACCTAAGCCAGTCTAAACGGTGCGGAACGCCAACACAGGCACCAGCACTCCGGTTAGCGTCTCGCCTGACGTTGGATGCCGCCCAGCGTCCATACTCCCATTATAGAACAAAACGGGCCAGCCCACTTGCCGCCCGCGCCGGGTGTATTTCACGATGGGGGCGAAATTCTTGAACCGCAGAGACCAGAGGACACAGAGGAGAACTATGAAGATTCTTTGCTTTTCTCTGCGCTCCCTGTGCCTCTACGGTGATGCTTTGCCCCAGAACTGAAATGCACCCCCCGCGCCGGAGAACTGGCTCCGGCCCTGACCAATGAAAAGGGCGCGCCCGCGCGCGCCCTGCCTTCATTCGCCGCCGTTGCTGCTGGCAACAGGCACCGCGTGCTCAACCTGGTCATATTGCAGCAGCAGGGCCTGGTATCGCTCGCGGTACAGCTCGGCGCGCGCGCGCTCAAGTTGCCACATCCGGTCAATGCTGTTTTTGAGCGGGTCGAGCGCCGCCTGCACGGCCTCAACCGACTTGCGGAAAGCGTCGAGTTGCTTGTCGTGATTACGCCAGGCTTCGTCATTGGTCAGCGTGAATTGCTTCCAACGCTTCTGGTCATCGGCGATCCAGTCGTTCCACTCCTGGCGGAAGCGCCCCTCGGACAGGCGCTGCATCTCGGCGACCTCATTGATGCGCCGGCCCAGGCGCTCGGCAATGCGCTCGAAGTCGTCAATCACCTTCTTCATCTGGCGATACGTCTCCGCCCACGACTCGAAACGCTCCATATAGCGGCGCATGTCTTCGTCGTAAGTGCCGAAGCTCTTGGTTAGCTCGGCCACTTGCTGGTCGCGCTGCTGGAGCAGCAAAGTCTGCTGGTCAATGAACTGCTGCATCTCCTCACGGCGGTCGCGCTCGGCAGCCTGCGCGTCGAGGATACGCTTCTCGTTGCGCAGCACCATCGTCTCCAGCGATTCCAGCTTGGGCCGGACGGCGTCTACTTGTTTCTGAATCTCCGGCATCTCCGACTGCATATCGGAGATGCGGCGGGCGTCCTGGCGACGCTGTTCCTCCAGGAAGGTGATCCGGCGCTCTGGCTCCTCCAGTTTCTTGGCCAGGTCTTCGACGCGCTGCTGGACAGCGGCTAGCGCCGAAGCCACGCGGTCGCGCTCTACACGCGCGGCGGGCAGCTCCTCAACCGCTCTTTCGAGGGCATCGGCGCGCTCGCCCAGGTCGCGGATCATGCGTGCCAGGCTCTCGCGGCCAATATCCTGGCGGCGCTCGCCTTCGCGCTCGGCCATCAGGCGCTTGCTCTCGATCTCTTCGACAAGCTGCTGAAACTCCGTGCGAAGCTGCTCGGCCATTTCGCTGTCGCGTCCCGCCGGGAGAAACGTCGTGCGCATCACCGCCTGCTCGCCCTCCAAGCCATTGAGACGCCGCTCTAGCTGAATGATGGCGTCGGCCTGCTGCGCGACGCGCTCTTCCAGCAAGGCGATCATCCCCTTGTCGCGGCGACGCTCTTCATCCAGCCACTCGATCAGGCGCGCGGCTTGCTGCAGATCCATGGGACGCTCCTACCTACTCAACCACACCAACCACATAGTATCCACAGCGCATTATAACATAGACCGTGCGCCGGGGCGGAGTCGCGGGGTGTGTGCGAAGGTTGTCAGCGACTCGCTTGACACCGAGGCATAGACCTCACTCCCTGGCCTCGCTGCGCTCGGCCTTTCCTCCTCTCCGCAGCGGAGAGGGGGAGGCAAGGCGCGCCAGTGCCGAGGGGGGGCGGATAACCGCTGCACGCACCTGTGCCAGATATTGGCAACGTCACTCGCGCGCGGGCGGTTGCCTGGATGCCGCGCGCCGGAAAATCTCCAGCCATTGCCCGGCCTGCTCGCGGCGGCGGTCGCGCGGCTCGAACAGCGTCAGCGCATACTCGATGTCCGCAATGGCTTCACGGGGGTTTCCGGCACGAAAGAACGACGCCGCGCGGTAGACGTAAATCTCCGGGCGCTGAGGGGCCAGGCGTTGGGCGCGCGAGAAGTGGTCGAGCGCGGCGGTGAAGTCGCCTTCCTTGAACGCGAGCATCCCGCGCCCGTAGTGGGCCAGCCACTGCGTCGCGTCCAGTTTGAGCGCCTGGGCGAAGTCTTGCTCCGCGTCGGCTTCCCACTCGTCGCGCAGCAGCGCCAGTCCGCGCGCCGCGTAGTATTCGGCGTTGCGCGGGTTCTGAGCGATGGCCTGGTCGAGATCGGCCAGCGCCTGGCTGAGCCGGTCTTTCGATAGCTCATCCAGGCCGCGCTCATAGTAGCGTTCGGCGATGGTCAGACGCCGGGGCGCTTGCTTGCGAGACTGGCGGGATTCGCGCTCGGTCATGGGTATGTAGGTCTGAGATGCTGCCGTCTTCCGGCGACGGCGGATCGCCTTTCGCGCAGAGTATACACCACCTGTGCGCCGAGCAGAGAGTCCGGCCACGCGGCTGGGTCCACGAACAAGTCGTGAACGTGTTTGTCCCCCCCCCCCCCCCCCCCCCC
>DYGW01000235.1 GCA_020724485.1 Thermoflexus sp.
TGGGGGGCAATCCCAGCGCCCAAGTGCCCCGCCCTAACAGCTTGTTCGTGGACCCCAGTTCAGAAGACAAGGGTAATGTATCGAATTCAGTGGAAGTATGCGGTCAGCACTGCCATGCCCGTGCCCAAGTGCTCGAATAACAGACCGCTCAAGATCATGAGAAGCCTCGTAGCAGCCCTCCCGCGCCCGGCGGTGTTATACTGGAGCCAACCGCACATGAGAGGACGAGCACGCAGACTATGGGGCGCATCTACGGTGGGGTTGGGCTGTTCTCGGCGACCGTCCTGCTCTTTCAGGTCACGCTGACGCGGCTGTTCTCCATCGCCCAGTTCTACCACTTCGCCTTTTTGGTGGTCAGCCTGGCGCTGCTGGGCTTTGGAGCCAGCGGCTCGCTGCTGGCCGCCTGGCCGCGCCTGCGCGGACCGGGCTGGCGTCCGGTCTGGGCGCTGGCCTTCGGCCCGGCGCTGATCGGCGCCTACCTGGTGCTCAACCAATGGGCGTTCGACTCCTATGCCATCGCCTGGGATCGGGCGCAGGTCTGGCGGCTGCTGGCCAATCTGCTGTGCCTGGCCGTGCCCTTCACGCTGGCCGGGGCGCTCATCGGCGCGCTACTGGCCGATCCTGCCCTCTCCGCCGGGCGAGTCTACGGCGCGAACATGATCGGATCGGCGGCGGGCGCGGCGCTGGCCCCGTTGCTGCTAGCCTGGCTCGGCGACGAGCGCATCCTGCTGCTGGCCAGCGCCCTGGCTGCTCTCTCTGGGATGATCCTGACGCCGACCGCCGCGCGCCGCCCCTCCATCGCCCAGGCACTCGGCCTCCTGATCGCCGGGGCGAGCCTGGCCCTGCTCATTGCCCCGCCGGGAGTGCTGGCAATCGAGCCGTCCCCCTACAAGGCGCTGAGCCACTTCCGCCGCAACCCCGATGCGACCCTGGCCGCGCCGCGTCACAACGCCTACTCGCGGCTGGACATCGTGCGCAGCTCGACCATCCACTCCGCGCCCGGCCTGAGCATGACCTACCTCAGCGCCCCGCCACCGCAGATCGGCCTGCTGCTTGACGGCGACAACCTGCTGCCGGTCTTGCAGGCCGGGGCCGCCCCGGTTGCCTTCGCCGAGGCGATGTCGGCCTCGGTCGCACTGCGCCTGCGCGACCAACCGGACGCCCTCGTGCTCGGCGCGGGCGGCGGCATGGACGCCTGGATCGCCCTGCACAACAGGGCGCGCTCGGTCATCGCCGTCGAAGCGAACGAGCTGGTCGTGGCGGCGCTGCGCGGCGAGCTACGCGCCTGGGCGGGGCTGGCCGACGATCCGCGCGTGACACTGGTGCACCAGGAACCGCGCGCCTTCGCCCGGCAGAGCGCTGATCGCTTCGACGTAGTGCAGATCGCGCTGACCGACGCCTACCGGCCCGTCACGTCGGGCGCGTTCACCCTCACCGAGAACTACGCGCTCACCGTCGAGGCGTTCTCCGCCTACCTGGAATTGCTGGAGCGCGACGGGCTGCTGCTGCTGACGCGCTGGCTGCAGAATCCGCCCAGCGAAGAGGTGCGCACGCTGGGCCTGATCCTGGCGGCGCTCGACCCGCTGACGGACGACCCCGCGCAGCATATCGTCGCCTTTCGCTCGTTCCAGACGATGACTTTCGTGGTCAAGCGGACGCCGTTCACGGCGGAGGAGATCGCCCGCGTCCTGGCCGAGGCCGAGCGGCTGAAGTACGACATGGTGCTCGCGCCGGGCCTGCCACCAGAGACGGTCAACCGCTACGCGCGGCTGCCGGAGCCGATCTACCACACCACCCTCACCCGCCTGCTGGAAGCCGAAGACCGCGCGGCGTTCTACGCGGCTTACGAGTTCGACGTGCGCCCGCCCACCGACGACCGCCCTTTCTTCTTCCACTTCTTCAAGTGGCGCCAGACGCCGGAGATTCTCGACAACCTGGGGCGCACCTGGCAGCCGTTCGGCGGCAGCGGGTACTTCGTGCTGGTGGCACTGCTGGGCTTCGCGGTGCTGGCGGCGGGGCTGTTCGTCGTGCTACCGGTGGCGCTGGCGAAGCGGTTCCGCCGGGCGCTGCGCGCCGTGCCCGGACGGACGCGCGCCCGCACCCTGATCTACTTCGCCAGCCTGGGGCTGGCCTTCCTGTTCATTGAGGTGGCGACGATCCAGCAGTTCGTGCTGATCCTCGGCCAGCCGACGCTGGCCATCGCCACTGTGCTGGCGACGCTGCTGCTCGCGTCGGGGATCGGCAGCGCCCTATCCGACCGGCTGCCCTGGGGTCGGGCGCTGGCCGCGCTGGTCGTCGTGGCCGCGCTGTGGCCCTGGCTGGTGCAGGGTATCTTCGGGGGAGTGTTGGGGCTGCCGTTGGGCGCGCGCTGGACGCTGAGCGTGCTGGCCCTGGCTCCGCTCGGCTTTCTGATGGGCGTTCCCTTCGCGCGCGGCCTGGAAGCGATCCGGCCCGCGCCTGAGTTGGCTCCCTGGGCCTGGGCGATCAACGGCGGCGCTTCGGTGATCAGCGCCGTGCTCGCCGCGCTGCTGGCGCTGTCGCTGGGGTTTACCCTCGTGCTGTGGGCGGGCGCGGCGCTGTACGGCGCGGCGTGGCTGGCCCGCCCTACTCTGTCTCGCGGGTGAAGGGCACGAAACCTACGTCGAGCTTACGCTCCATGGTGATTTCTTCGCCATGCCGCTCCACCAGCCACAGGCTCTGGTAGCCCCCTGGCGGCCCGATCGGGATGACCATGCGCCCCCCGTCCGGGCTGAGCTGGGCAACGAGCGGCGCGGGCAGGTGATCCGGCGCGGCGGTGACGACGATCGCGTCGAAGGGGGCGAACTCCCACCAGCCGTAGTAGCCGTCGGCGCGCGTGGCGTGAATGTCGCCGTAGCCCAGTTCCTCAAAGATGCGTCGTGCTGTCCCGGCAAGTTCCGGGATGATCTCGATGGTATAAACCTGGTCGGTAAGCTGGCGCAGGATCGCCGCCTGGTAACCCGACCCGGTGCCGATCTCCAGCACGCGATCCCCGGCTTCCAGGTCGAGCATGGCCGTCATCATCGCCACGAGCGACGGCTGCGAGATTGATTGTCCGTAGCCGATGGGCAGCGCGTGGTCGTTGTAGGCCAGGTCCAGGTACTGCGTGGGCACGAAAGCATGGCGCGGCACGGCCAGCATCGCCCCGATCACGGTGTCGTCGGTGACCAGCGGCGCGACGCGCGTCTGCACCAGCCGGCGCCGGGCGGCGCGCGTTTCGTCTGTGTCGGCAAGCTGGCGATCCAGATAAACAGGCGTGGGGGCCAGTTCCAGCGGGCGGAAGGTGGGCGTGGGCGTGCCAGCCAGCGCAGTCACCTCGCCCGGCGACGGGCTGAGGAACGTCTCGACGGGCGTCTCGGCTGCTTCTCGAACCCGGTCATCATCCCTGCCGCACGCGGGCAGGCTCAGCGCCCCGATCCCCAAGACGGCCAGCGCCATCAGCCAACGAATCCAGCGCGAGGATCGGTATTCGATCACGGCCCTGCCTCCTCACTACGCACCCGGCCCTCTGGCTCAAGCGTGGCGGTCGAGAAACCCCTCGGCGAAGCGCAGCAGGCGGTACACGTCGGCGAAATTGGTCGCCAGGCCTACGGACACGCGCACCGCGCCGACCGCGTCCTTGACCTTGCCGCTCATCGCTGTGATGAACGACTCGAACGTCATGCGCTCTTCCTTGTGGAAACACTCCGCCAGGTCAGCTTCGGTCAGGCCGTGCGCCTTCTCGCCCGCGCCGGGGTTGCAGAAGCAGCCCGTGCGCAGCGAGATGCTCACCCGGTTGGCCTGCGCCTCGACCTCGCGGTAATCGAACAGCTTGCCGTCCAGGTCGTAGAAGTTGATGGTCACCGTCCCGCCGCGCTGAGCGGTGCCGGCGGGGCCGTAGAGGTGGATGAGCGGCATCCCGTTGGCGTGGCGCAGAGTGAGTAAATGCCGCAGCAGCCAGTCCGTCAGGCAGATGACGCGCGCGTGGATGGTGTCCAGACCAAGATTGGCGATATGGCGCAGCCCGATCTCGACGGCGGGCAGGTTGAGGTAGTCCACTGTGCCGTCCTCGAAGCCGGCCTCGCCTTCCTGCAGGTAGTAGCCGTCGCCCTGCACGGAGGCGATGGTGATCGTGCCTCCGGCGAACCAGGGCCGCCGCAGCTTGCCCAACGCCTCGCGCCGGGCGATCAACGCCCCCACGCCGGTAGGATAGCCGAAAATCTTGTAGAACGACAGCGTCACGAAGTCGGGATGCACCTGGCGGAGATCGAGGCGGTTGGTGGGCGCGAACGCCGCCGCGTCGAGCAACACGTCCCAGCCAAGTGCCTGCGCCCGCGCAATCCAGGCCAGGTCGTGCTGGACGCCGGAGAAGTTCGACTGGGCCGGGTAGGCGAACAGATGGGGCGCGGCGGGGCGAGCCTGGCTCAGCAGATCGGCGAGCCTGGTCTCGTCAATGCGTAGCTCCGGCGGCAACACCGGAGCATAGGCCACCGCCGCGCCTTTGGCCCGCGCGAACTCGCGGATGCCGTTGACCGAGTTGTGATTGTCGAAGGTCAGCAGGTAATGGCCGCCCGGCCCGAACGGGTACGACTCACCGACCAGCTTGAGCGCGCCGCTGGCGTTCTGGGTGAAGATCACGGCATACTCAGCAGGGTCCGCGTTGAAGAACGCCAGCACGCTGGCGCGCGCCCGCTCCACCAGGCGGGTCATGGCCAGCGAGGTCGGGTTGCCGGAATGGGGATTGCCGAAGACGTTTTCGCGCAGCAGCGCCTGGTGCTGGGCAAGCTGGCTCTCGGCATACAGCCCACCGCCCGTATAGTCCAGGTAGACATGTCCCTGGGCGTCAAGGCGCGCGTATTCTTCGGCACGCAGCCGCTCAAGCGCGGCGAGATCGAACTGCGGGTAATCCCGCTCGAACGCGGCCAGGGCCTCCTTGTAGCGTGCGTCGAGGGCTGGGATCGCACTGGAAACAGAGGGACGGATAGGGCTAGTCATGAAGCTGGAACCTCTGAATTGGAACTGATCTCAGGCAGGCTATATCTCAAGTATACCAGCCCCGCCCCAATCGCGGGCAAGCGGCCAACAAAAGCAGGGGATCCACGAACAACCTGTTAGGACTGGGCACTTGGGTGCTGGGATTGCCCCCCATTCCCCAACCCCTTCCCCCACGCT
>DYGW01000236.1 GCA_020724485.1 Thermoflexus sp.
CCCACGCGGCTTGTCAGGCGACCGGCTTCGGGTATACTCTGAAGTGGTCTGGTTCGGAGCACGAGGTGCTGGGTGGTTACGTGCGCGCAGTGCGGTCATGAGAACGTGACGGGCAGTACCGTCTGCGCGCAGTGCGGCGCTCCGCTCGGCGTGGAGACTGGCGACGCAAACCAGCCCAAGCCAGAGGGAGCGACGACGCGCCGCGTGGACATGACCGCCGCCAGCGCCGTGGTCCGCTGGGGCACGGCCAGCCTGGGCGCGCGCCGGCAGGTGCTGCTGCACGTGCGCGGGCACAACCAACCGCTGGTGGTTGATGTCGGCGAGCGCCTGGAATTGGGCCGGGTTGATGCCGTCACTGGCCAGGCACCGGCCATCGCGCTGGACGACTACCAGGCCGCTGAGTTGGGCGTTTCGCGGCGCCATGCCGCTCTTGTGCCGGAAGATGACGCGCTGAAGATCGTGGACCTGGGCAGTTCCAACGCGACGTTCCTCAACGGACAAAGGCTGATTCCGAACCAGTCGCGCATCTTGCGCGACGGCGATGAGTTGCGGCTGGGCAAGCTGATCATCCGCGTGCAGTTCGTCTGAGCGGTTCGCTTGCCCAGCAGTGTGTGTTGCTGGAGAGTAGCCTGTACCCTGACCGCTGGTTCGTTGCTTCCGCTCGCGACCTCACCCCCTGACCCCCTCTCCGCTGGCAGAGAGGGGGAAGTTGAGCGATGCGAAACGGAGGTAAGGTAAACACCGGTCATCAAGGTTAACCTGTACTTTGCGCGGCGCAGTACGCCCGGTGAGAACGAACGATGCTCAACGAGCATGATCTGACGTGGTACAAAGACGCTGTTTTCTATGAACTTTACGTGCGCGCTTTCAAGGATGGTAATGCAGACGGGCATGGCGATTTGCCGGGCCTGCTGAGCCAGCTTGACTACCTGCAAGAACTGGGCGTTGACTGCATCTGGCTGCTGCCGATTTGCCCGTCGCCGCTGGTGGACGACGGGTACGACGTGTCCGACTATCGTGGCGTCCACGAGGACTACGGCACGCTGGACGACTTCAAGGCGCTGGTCGAGGGCATTCACGCGCGCGGGATGCGCGTGATCATTGATATTGTGGTCAACCACACATCGGATCAGCATCCCTGGTTCTTGCAGGCTCGCGCTTCGAAGGACTCGCCCCTGCACGACTGGTACGTTTGGAGCGATACGCCAGAGAAATACCGCGAGGCGCGCATCATCTTCAAAGACACCGAAAGCTCCAACTGGGCCTTCGACACGCTCACCGGGCAATACTACTGGCACCGCTTCTATTCCCAGCAGCCCGACCTGAACTACGACAATCCAGCCGTGCAGCAGGAAATGCTGGATATTCTCGACTTCTGGCTGGCGCTGGGCGTGGATGGCTTCCGTGTAGATGCCGTGCCGTACCTGTTCGAGCGCGAGGGGAGCAATTGCGAGAACTTGCCTGAGACACACCAGTACGTCAAACGGATGCGCGCCCACATGGACGCCAATTGGCCGGGGCGGATCATGCTGGCGGAGGCCAATCAGTGGCCAGAGGACGTGCGCGAGTACTTTGGCGACGGTGACGAGTTCCACATGGCGTTCCACTTTCCAATCATGCCCCGGCTGTACATGGCGCTCAAGCAGGGCACGCGGCGCTCCATCGTCGAGATTCTTCAGCGCACGCCGGGCATCCCTCCGCTGGCGCAGTGGTGCATCTTTCTGCGCAACCACGACGAGCTGACGCTGGAGATGGTCACCGAAGAGGAGCGCCAGTTCATGTGGGAGCAGTACGCGCCGGTGCCGCGAATGCGGCTGAACCTGGGGATACGCCGCCGCCTGGCCCCGCTGCTCGACGACGATCCGCGCCGCATCCGCCTGCTCAATGCGCTGCTCTTCACGCTACCCGGCTCGCCCGTTCTGTACTACGGCGACGAGATCGGCATGGGCGACGACATCTGGCTGCACGACCGCAACGGGGTGCGCACGCCGATGCAGTGGGACGCCTCGCCGAACGCCGGATTCTCGCCTGCCGACCGGCTGTACGAGCCGGTCATTGCCGATGACGTGTACGGTTACCAGGTGCGCAACGTCGCCCAGCAGCGCGCGGATCCCGCGTCACTGTGGCACAGCACCCGGCACATGCTGGCCGTGCGCAAACAGCATCGGGCGTTCGGGCGCGGGACATTCGAGCTGGCGCTGCCGGAGAATGAGGCGGTGCTCGGTTTCTGGCGCGCCCTGGAGCCGGAACCCGGCGCAGCCGAGGACGGAGAGCGTTTCCTGATCCTGGTGAACCTGACCGATGCGCCGCAACGGGCCGCGCTTGACCTGGCGGACTGGGCTGGCGCGCAGCCGCTCGATGTGCTCAACGGGGAGTCGTGGCCGGCGGTGGGCGGCTCAGCTTACAAGGTTGAGCTAGCCCCCTATGCCCATCATTGGCTGAAGTTCTGAGCAGCGCGCGGTCAGGAGAGCGTCGCGTCGTCCACCTGCGTTTTCACCAGATGCACGCCCAGGGCGTTGGCGATGATAATGCCCACCGCACGGGCAATCGTCTCGGCTTGCTCATAGGCGGCCTGGTCTTCCTGGTGCTGGCGCAGATACTCGATCCCTGCCTTCGAATCTACTGCGAACTTGTCGCCCACTGAAGCCCGCTTGCGCAGCAGATCGCTGCTCGTATTGTGGCTCGTCTGCATCAGCAGCAGCGATTCGTCGGCCAGAGTCAAATAGACGCCCCAGGTATAGTGCAGGTGCGTGATCTCGGTGGCGAGATTGCGGCCTTCGGGCTTGGCGGTGTGCTCGCGCGTGATGGTGTGGCGCAGCTCTACGTTGCGCACCTGATTAGTGCGTAGCTCCCGCCCGCGCCGGCTGCCGAAGAACCCGGTGAGCAGCCCGGTTGGGGGCTGGAGCCGGATCATGCGGCGCTCCAGGTCAATGGTGCACTGGACAAAGGCGGGCGCTTCTTCTCCCCGTTTGCCTGTTTTCTGATCCCTGGCTACGCGCAAGGTGATGTCGCTCCGTCCCGCTCCCAGCCAGATGCCGGGGTACTGGAGCGGCAGCGTCACCGACTGGGCAAAGAGCTTGACGCGCTGAGGGTCAATGTCTTCGCGGGTGTGAGGCCCCAGCGGGCCGGTCGCGCCGCTGCGCGCCTGACCGGGGGCGGGCGTTTGGGCCAGCTTCTTCGCGCCGAAAATCTTCAGCGGGCACCCGACATATTCGGCCAGTTCGCGCGCGGCTTGCTGAGCGGCAGCCGCGTGGACTGTGTTGGCACCGGGCGGCCAACTGACTAGTTCCAGCCAGCGCGGCTTGTCTTCGGCGCGACGCGCCAGATGAAAGCCCAGCAGCCAGCGGTGAGTCTTGCTGTCGTAACCGAGCACGACGGCCTGCACGAAGTCCACGGAGAGAACAGTGCCCGGCAGCCCATGTGCCTCGCCGAACTCCGCCTCGTATTCGATCACGCCGCTGCCGCGCGTCGCCTTGAACACGGGAATGCGCGACAGCACCTCCGGCACGGTGGGATAGAGTCGCCAACTGCCATCGCGGATGTCAATCTCTGTCTGATCGGCCTGGATAATTGTGGTCATCGTTTCCCCATCACGACTCACCCGCTGGATACCTCTAGTGTATGAAAATTCGGGCGGTGAGTCTAGCAACCTGCGCAGGGGATTGGGCGGGGAAACGAACGGGCGGCGCAGTCAGCCGACCGCGCCGCCCGGAGCTACCAGTTTAGGTGGCAAGAAGAGCGCTTACTTGATCTCGATGACAGCGCCCGCTTCCTCGAGCTTCTTCTTGGCGTCCTCAGCGGCGTCCTTGCTGACGTCCTCGAGCACGTTGTTCGGAGCGCCCTCAACGAGGTCCTTGGCTTCCTTCAGGCCCAGGTTGGTCAGGCTGCGCACGACCTTGATGACCTCGATCTTCTTGGGGCCAACGTCCTTGAGCACGACCGTGAACTCGGTCTTCTCTTCTTCTTCCTCGACAGCCGCCGGCGCAGCCGCGCCCGCCGCCATCATGGGCATGACACCCATCGCCATCGGCGCGACGGCCTCGACGCCCCACGCCTCTTCGAGCATCTTCTTCAGCTCGGCAGCTTCCATCACCGTCAGGCTGCTGAGTTCTTCGACCAGTTTCTGTAGATCCGCCATTGCTAGAGCTTCCTTTCGCTGCTAACGCGGGAGGCCCGCGTGTTCTCCAACTCTCAAACGGGTGATACTGGGGCGGCGCGCCGGTAGGCTCAGGCCGCTTCCTTCCGGGTGTAGGCTGCCAGGACGTTGACCAGACCGTCCGTAGCCGCCTGGATGACCGCCACAACCTGGCGGCCAGGCTCGGTGAGCAACCCGGCAAGTTGGGTCATGGGCAGGATGATCATGCCGACCAACTGGCCGCGTAGCTCGTCCAGCGATGGCAGCTTGGAGATCATGTCAAGCTGGTGGGCCTGGACGATGCTCTGGCCGATGATGCCGCCTTTGACCACTATGATCTCGTTGCTGCCGGCGTATTCCAGCACGGTCTGGATGGTCTTGGGCAGGTCGCTGTGAGCGACAGCCAGGGCCACCGGGCCTTTGAGCAAGTCGTCGGGCACGCCCATGCCCACTTCGTCCAGGGCGATCTTCAGCAGCGTGTTCTTGGTGACCGCGAACTGCGCGTTGATCTCGCGGAGCCGGGCACGCAGATCGTTAAGCTGCCCCATCGTCATGCCGCGATACTCGGTGATGACGACGCCGTGTGCTTGCTGCAGCATCTCGACGTACTGGGCAACCAGTTTTTGCTTACGCTCTTTGCTGATAGCCAAGCGCGCATTCCTCCTTTCCTCGGAATGATGATTCCGCAGAGGAGACCCACAAAAAACGGTCTCCGCACAAGGGGCGAAGACCGTGCCATGATCCAATCCGTGATAACACGCACTGGTGGTCCGGTCGGGGTCTTCACCTCGGCAGGGGGGAGTGTCCCATTAAGCCTGACCAGGCCCCTGCTGTCTGCGGTAAGAAGCCAACCTAAACTGGGTGGTGTATTACCGCGCGTCATCATACCAGCGCCAGGCGACGGCGTCAAGGGGTCCACGAACAAGTCGTGAACGTGTTTGTCCCCCCCCCCCCCCCCCCCCCCC
>DYGW01000006.1 GCA_020724485.1 Thermoflexus sp.
CCAGCGTGCCGAGCGTGGCGATGAAATCGGGTATGCGCCCGCGCGTGATAAGCAGCCCGTTTACCAGCCCGGCCAGAATCCCAACGCCGAGCGCGAGCAGCAATCCCTCAATAAAGCTGACCGGGCCGAAAGTGAACCCGAGGAAATCCACGCGCTGGGTCATGCACACCGCCGCGACCGAGGCGGACAGCGCGCCCACTGCGCCGACCGACAGATCGATCCCGCCGGTGAGGATGACGAATGTCTGGCCGATGGCAAAGAGGGCGATCACCGACGTGCGCCGCGCGACATTGACCAGGTTGCTCTCCGTCAGGAAAAACGGTGTGGCAGTGGCGAGATAGGCACTCAGCAGGATCAGTGCGATCACAGGGCCGCCACGCAAGAGCACCACCCGGATCGCACGCCACAGTCGGCTGGATGTGAACTGATCGAATGCGGTCTGGTAACGGGGCTGTGCCTCGGCCCCGGCTGGGATATTGTCTGCCACGTGTTCCTCCGGCCTAGCTCATGCTGGCATTCTTCAAGAGCAACTCTTGGGTTGCCTCGCCGCGCTGGTATTCGGCGGTGAACCGGCCCTCGTGCATGACGAGCGTGCGGTCGGCCATCGCTAACACTTCGGGCATTTCGGAAGAGATCATGATAATCGCCACGCCGCGCTGGGCCAGCCGGTCGATCAGCCCGAAGACCTCGGCCTTAGCCCCCACGTCGATGCCGCGCGTCGGCTCGTCCACGATCAGGATCTTCGCCCCGCTAAACAGCCAGCGCGCCAGGCAGACTTTCTGTTGGTTCCCTCCACTCAGGTACATCACGGGACGGTTCAGGATGGGCGGGCGGATACTCAGATCGCGCACGAAGTCGCCCGCGGTCCTGACCTCGTCGCGCAGGCTGAGCAAGCGGAAGGGCGAAACCTGGCTGACATCTGCCAGGGTGATGTTCGGCGGGATGGGCTGCGCTGGCACCAGGCTAGCGCGCCGGTCGCGCGCCAAGAAACCCATGCCGTAGCGAATAGCCTCCGCCGGGCGGCGTATGTGCGCTTCACGGCCCTCAATGAAAATGTGGCCCGCCGAACGGGGTCGCAGGCCGAACAGCACTTCGGCCAGCTCGGTCTGGCCAGCGCCCATCAGCCCAAAGATTCCCAGGATTTCGCCGCGGTGCACCTCGAACGACAGATCGTGCAGCGCATCCTCCGAGGACAGGTGTTCAACGCGCAGCACTGCATCGCCGATCTTAACCTCGGACTTGGGATATTGCTCAGTTAGCCGGCGGCCCACCATCATGTTGATCAGCGTGTCAGTGTCGGCCTTCTCGACGGGTAGCGTCTCGATCAGCTCGCCGTCGCGCAGCACCGTCACGCGCTGGCCGACCTGCTGGACTTCTTGCAGGCGGTGCGAGATGTAGATGATGCCCACGCCGCGCGCTTGCAGCCGGCGGATGATATCGAACAGGGTTTCGCGTTCGGTGTCGGAAAGGGCCGACGTCGGCTCGTCCAGCAGCAGGATTTGCGGCTCCTTGGCCAGGATGCGCGCGATCTCGGTGAGTTGCTGCTCGGCGACGCTCAATTGCCGGACCTCGGTGTGCGGATCGAAGTTCACGCCCAGGCTCGCCAGGCTTTTGCGCGCGCGCCGATGCGTCTCCGCCCAGTCGATCATGCCCAATGGGTTGCGCGGCAGGTGCCCCAGGAAGATGTTCTCCGCCGCGCTCAGGCTGGGCACTAGGCTGAACTCCTGGTAGACCATGCCGATGCCGAGCGCCTGCGAGCGCTCGGGGTTGAGGTGCTTGATCTCTTCGCTGCGGATGAAGATGCGCCCTCCATCCCTGGGCAGCGAGCCGCTCAGGATCTTCATGAGCGTCGATTTGCCCGCCCCATTCTCGCCAAGCAGGACGTGCACTTCACCTGCGTACAGGTCGAAGCTGACCTGCTTGAGGGCGTGCACACCCGGAAAGCGCTTATCGATCTGCTCCATGCGCAGGAGCGGTGGGCTGGCAGCCATAGAAGTTCTCCGCGCGCAGTAAAGGCAAGGGATAAGGGTTATTGAGCGGTGTAGCCGCCGTCAATGCTCAGGATCGAGCCAGTTGCGTAGCCTGCTTCGGCGCTCGCCAAATAGAGGAGCGCGGACGCGATCTCCTCGACGGTGCCCAACCGGTTGAGTGGCCGGACGGCTTCCAGACGGCGGCGGGCGGCTGCTGGATCGGGCGCGCGGCCCACCGCCTCACGCACCAGCGGCGTATCGGTCGTCCCCGGACAGACGGCATTGACGCGGATGCCTTGCTCAGCCAGGTCAACGGCGCAGCTTCGCGTCAACGCGATCATCCCGGCTTTCGACACATTGTACGCCACCTGGCCTTTTATGCCGACCAGCCCGGCTTCTGACGCGACGTTGACGATCACGCCGCCGCCACCCCTGATCATGACCGGCACGGCGTGCCTGGAGCAGAGGAACGCTCCCGTCAGGTTAACGGCGATGATGCGCTCCCAGTCTTCGGTGGTCGTCTGGGTGATATCGCCCTGGTGGTAGATACCCGCGTTGTTCACCAGGATATCCAGCCGGCCCCAATGCTCGATCACGCGCTCGATCATGTGGCACACGTCGGCCTCGCTGGAGACATCCGCCAGCACGAACAGCGCTTGGTGGCCGGCCTCCTCGAGCGCGCGTGTGGCAGCCTCACCGTGCGCCTGGCTGCGGTCCACCAGGACGACGGCGGCCCCTTCGCGCGCGAACGCAGCGGCGGCCGCCTGGCCAATGCCCAGTGCGGCGCCCGTCACGACTGCCACTTTGCCTTCAAATCGCATGCTGGCCTCCTGCCCGAGCGGGGCATTGCAGCCCTGCGTAGCGAAGAGCCACGCAGGGCTCCCCGCTACACAGGAACAGATTGTGCTCTACACCTTACTGGCACTCCGCCTTGATCCCTTCCCAGTCAATCACGGGAAGAGCGGGATCGGGGTAGAAGAGGCGTGCATTGTCGATGTAGGCGATGCGCGGGCGGATGTCGAAGGTCTCGGGCACTTCCAGGCCACAGGCAAGGCGCACGGCAAACTCACCGCCGAACCAGCCCCAGTCGGCGAAGCCGTGGGTGGTCTCGGCGATCATCTTGCCCTCAGAGATGCGCTCAACAGACTCGGGAGTCACGTCGTTGGTGAAGACAGCCACGGTCTTGTCGCCGAGGGTCACGCCGTCCTGCGCCATCTCCAGCCTGCCAGCGGCTTCGGCGGCCAACATCGCGCCCATGCCCATCTCGTTGGAAGCAGCCCAGATGAAGTCGAGCCCCTCAGGATTGGCCTGCAGGAAGTCCTCTGCGCAGCCAATGCCTTTCTCGCGGTTCCAGTCAGCAGCGCAGGGCTTGCCGACGATCTCGATGCCCTCGTACTGGTCAAGCACTTCATGGAAGCCATTGAGACGAGCGGTCGAGAAGAAGCCGCCGGCCACGCCCTCGATGATGACGCCCCGGGCCACGATCGCCGCCTTCTCCTCATCGGTCAGGTCAGCGTAGAGCTCCTCCCAGAAGTCAAGGTCGAGGTACTGATCGGGCTCGATCTCAACCATCTCGCCTTCGCCAAGGACGCCCGGTCCGCCGAAGTAGTCGAGCACTGAGTAGGCTGTCACCTGGGCGGCGATTGCGTTGTCAAAGCCGATGTACGAGGCGACATCAACGCCTTCAATCGGCTCGAGCAGGTTGACGATGATCACCGGGATGCCCGCCTCGTTGGCCTTCCTCAGGGCCGGGACGATCACCTCGACCTCGATCGGCGAAATGGCGATCACGTCAACTTTGCGCTGAATGTAGTCCTCGATGATCGCCACCTGATCGGCAAACGCGAGGTGTGTGGTCGTCGCTTGTGCAATCACCTGCACATCGAAGCCGTTCGCGTTCGCGTCGGCGGCCGATTTCTCAAAGAAGTCGGTGGCCGTCTTGAACACACCGGTGATGTCGGGCGGTGTCCAGCCGATCACAATCGGCTTTTCCCAGCGGGGTTCTTCCTGAGCGCCTGCGCCCAGCGGGACGGCAATACTGATGATCAGCAGCAGGACGATCAGCGACACTTTGCTCATGCGAAACATTCCTACCTCCTCAAATCGAGTACTCTCGCGGTCTATGCGTGAACCATCATCTGTCCATTGTGCCCGTATCAACCTCACCTCCTTCTTGCCAGATCTCATGCGGTTGTCACCTTACCTGCGGCAGAGCGCGACGAGATGCCAGGGCTGCGTCACCTGGCGTGTCCGATATTACGGAGCACCACGCTGCTGCCGAGCGAAAGTATCCCCAGATCGCTATCGAAGCCACCCGGCCGCGGCGCGCGGTCGCGCATGCGAACCAGCTCGACCTCGAAGCGCGTGCGGTCGCCACGATGCACAGCATGGTAATACTCGACGGGCGTTCCGTCGCTCAAGAAGCTCACGCTGTCCAGCATGATCAGCGGAGCACCCTTCTTGACGTGCAACAGGCCCGCTTCGTAGTCGCTGGCTGGCACCGCCTCGACGGACCGGTGGCCTCGTACGATCATCAGGCCGCAGTGTTGCTCCAGGAAAGCGTACAGCGACTGGTTGGATAGGTCCTGGTGGAGCAGATCGCGGCACAGATAGTAGGGGAGGTAGGTGGTCGTGAGCTGGATTGGCTCGTCGTGAACGAAGCGCAGTCGCTCGATTTCGATCGTCTCGGAACCCGGCGCGATCGAGAGGAACCCCGCTATCCTGGGGCTGGCCGGGACCAGCTCCTGCTTGAGGACACGTGTCACCGGCGAGTAGCCCTGCTCGACCATGTCCTGGTAGAAGCCAGTCAGCTTCTGGATCAGACCTTCGCGGATCTTGGGGCCGACGACGAAGGTGCCCTTGCCCTTGCGGCGGACGAGCAGCCCTTTGTAGACCAGGTCATTCAACGCCTGGCGGATGACCGTACGGCTCACATCGAACATGCGGCACAGCTCGACCTCGCCCGGCAGTCGGTCGCCAACCTGCCAGCGCCCGTCCTGAATGCCTGCGCGAAGTACATCCCGCACCTGAACGTAATACGGGATGGGACTGTCGCGGTCGATTGATAGATCCAAAATGTTATCCTGTAATCTTGTTATGACAGGCTTTTTCTTAATTATAGAATGAAGCACGCGGCGTGTCAATCGCCCCGGGGCGAGGTCGTGTATAATTCGGTAGAAATGCAGGCCCCTCCCTTTCGCCCGACCGATCTCCCCTTTCTCCGCCACGCAGGGAAAGGGGCTGGGGAATAGGGGTCTTCTCGCCAAAGACCGGTGTGCCATTTCTACCGACAAGGACACACTGCCCCACCGGGCGATTCTTTCGCGCCAGCCGATCCGGATGAGATGGTCAGGGTGCGCGGGGATTGGCGGCTTACTGACTGCTGGAGCGTTCATGAGCCAGGGCTATCTGCTCACGATGGATATCGGGACCCAGGGTGCCCGCGCGGCATTATTCGACACGGCAGGGAACACCCTCGCCAGTGTCGTCCAAGATTATGATCTGGAGACGCCCGCGCCGGGCTGGGCCCAGCAGGACGCGCGCATGTGGTGGGACTGCGCCGCGCGCAACATCGCGACGCTGCTGCAACAGACCGGCATCGATCCGGGGCGCATTCTGTGTGTGGGGGTCGACTCCCAGATGCACGCCGCTATCCCGATCGATCGGCATGGCGAGGTGCTGGTGCCCGCTGTCCAGGTCTGGTGCGACAAGCGCAACGCCGAGTTTGTCGACGCTTTCTCGCGCGATCCCGCGCTGCCTCGCATGCGCGTGCTGGCAGCCAACCTGCCCACGACGGCCATGACGGGCTTCAAGATCAAGTGGGTGCAGCAATACCAGCCGGATGTCTATGCCCGAACGTGGAAGTTCCTGACGGGCGCGGCCTACATCGTCTATCGCCTGACCGGGGCGCTCGCCATGAGCCTGAGCGAAGCGACTGGCTCGTACTGCCTGGACGCGCGCAGCCTGTCATGGTCCGATGAACTCATTGGCTGGCTGGGCCTCGACCGCGCCAAGCTGCCGCCTGTCGCCCCGGCGACCCGCATCGCCGGAACCGTTACGCCTGGAGCCGCGCGCCTGACCGGGCTGATCGCCGGGACGCCCGTTGCGGTGGGCGCTGGCGATTTTCTGGCGACCCTGCTGGCCGTCGGGCTGACGAAGCCTGGCCAGGCCGTCGAGGTCTCTGGCACGTCCTGCCTCATGGCAATCGCCCTGCCGGAGCCGTTGCCGCACCTCCCGCTGATGCACGAGCATCAGGAGATTGAGGGGTGGGTGGCCTTCGGCGTCGTCGAAAGTGGCGGCGGGTCGTTGCGCTGGTTCCGCGACCAGTTCTGCCGCGAAGAGCTGGCGCTTGCCGAGCAGACGGGGCATGATGTCTACGACATCCTGACCGAGCAAGCGGCGCGCACGCCGCCCGGCGCGGAGGGTGTGCTGTACTTCCCGTATCTGCTCGGCGAACGCGGGCTGGGCAGCCCCTATTCGCGCGGCGTGCTCTTCGGCCTATCGCCACGCGCCGACAAGGGGATGTTCATGCGCGCCATCATGGAGGGCGTGACCTTCGAGCTACGCCGCACGCTGGAGATCGCCGGGCAGGCCGGGATTCCCATTGAGGAGGTCCGGGTGGTGGGTGGAGCCGCCGGAAACCCTGTCTGGAACCAGATCCGGGCCGATATTTACGGCAGGCCCGTCGTCCGGCTCCCCGCGCGCGAGGGCGCCTTGTTGGGTACAGCTATTCTGGCAGGGCTGGCGTGTGGCGTATGGCCGGACCCGGCTTCTGCCGTCGATGCGGCAGTGCGGATCGCGGATGTTGTGGAGCCTAACCTGGCCAACCGTGCGCGTTACGATGCGCTGTTCAGCCTTTACCTGGAGCTGCACGATCGTCTGACACCAGGCTTCGAGCGTCTGCACACGATTCTGCAAGGCGGATGAAGCGCCAAGATCACGGCTCGACCACGATCTTGAGCGACAGGCGGTCTTCGGCGCGCGCGAAGGCGTCGTGGATCGCGGTGAGTGGGTAGCGGGCGCTGATCAGGCGGCGCATATCCAGGCGTCCGGCGTTGACGATATGCGCTGCGCGCCGGCAATCGCTCGTGCTGCATGCGGTGGTGCCGGTGACGACAAGCTCTTTGTAGTGCACCTGGTTGGAATCCAGCGCGATCGTCGGGCGGTCTTTGGGCAGCCCGCCGAAGAAATTGATCCGCCCGCCGATGGCTGCCAGCCGCACAGCCTCTTCCTGGGCGGCATGGGCCGGCGCAGCCACGATGATCACGTCGGCGCCTTCGCCTTCGCTCTCTTCCATCACAACGGCAGCCAGGTCTTCTTCGAGCGCGTTCACGCCTCGGTCGGCGCCCATCTCAAGGGCAGTGGGCAGCCGAGCTGGCTGCATCTCGCTGACGATGACTCGCCGGGCGCCTTTGAGCCGGGCGAGCATCACGTGCATGTTGCCAATTGGGCCGGCGCCCACGACCAGCACCACGTCGTCTGGCCCGATGCGCAGCGCGTCCTGCCCGCGCACGACGCAGGCCAATGGCTCGATCAGCGCGGCGGCGGCAGGATCGGTCTCCACAGCGACCGTGATCAGGTTACCCTGTGCGATCAGGGGGGCCGGGATGCGCAGGTACTCGGCGAACGCGCCGTCCAGGTTGACGCCGATCGCCCCGTAATTGGCGCAGCGGTTATTGTTGCCGGTCACGCACTGGCGGCAGTGCCCACACCCGAAGTTGGGCGCGACCATCACACGCTGGCCGGCGCGCAGCCCGGTCACGTTCGCGCCGACTTTCACCAGATCGCCAACAACTTCGTGGCCAGGAATGCGCACTGTGCCGGGTGGAAACTTGCGGTGCTGGCCATGCAGGATGCGCAGGTCGGTGCCGCAGATGCCCGTGCTGAGCACCTTGAGCAGCGCCTCGTCGGGACCGATCGCAGGGACGGGGCGCTCTTCGAGGCGCAAATCATCTGGACCGTGATAGACAGCTGCTAACATGGAAGCCCCCGGTCAGGTCTGCGCTGGCGGGACGCTGTCGAGTACTTCGCTGAGAAGCACAGGCCGTTCTTCGAGGAATGAACGGGTGGCCGCGAGCACGCCAGCCAGCGCCCAGCGCCCGGCCAAGCCATCGGCCCTGGGAGCTGTACCGCTGCGGATGCAGCCGACGAAATGCTCCATCTCACGGATGTAGCCCCAGGCGAAGCGCTCCGGCCAGGTGCGGTAGATGGGCGTGATGTAGCCTTTGTCGCGATTGGCGGCGATGATCACAGCCTGCCCGCGAATATCCCCGATCTGCATCAGGCCGCGCTCGCCGACGATCTCGACGCGCGCGTCGTAGCCGTACTCGCAGGGGCACACGCCGGAGATGCTGCCCAATCCGCCGCTCTCGAAGCGGATGTTGACGATGGCGTTGTCGTAGAAGTGAGGCGTGTTGATGTGGTGGGCCGGACCTTTGAAGTTGGCGATCTCGGCGTAGACGCGCTGCGGGTTGGATCCCATTAGCCAGCGCACACAGTCCCAATCGTGGCTATTGACCTCGGCCAGCATCCCGTTCGACTTGGCGAGATCGCGCGCCCAGGGCGGCGGCAGGCCTGGGCCGTGCGTGAGCGACTTGATCAGCATGGGCCGTCCGATCTCGCCGGCTTGGATGCGCTCGTAGGCGGCCACGAACTCCGGATCGAAGCGGCGCATGAAACCGAGCTGCAGCAGCACACCGTGGCGCTCGGCGGCGGCGATGATCGCGTCGCACTCTTCGAGCGTGATCGCCATCGGTTTCTCAAGGAACACGTGCTTGCCCGCTTCGGCGGACAGCACAGCCAGAGTCTTGTGGGTGAAGGTCGGTGTTGTGATCAGGACGGCGTCGAACTCGCCCCAGTCCAGCGCCGCCTCAAACGTCTCGAAGCGCGCGGCGATGCCGTACTGGTCGCCCACGGCGTCGCGCACCTCCTGCACTGGCTCGACTACGGCGCTGGCGGTCGCCGCCGCAATGTGGCGGGTGACCGAATTGGCGTGGACCTTCGCCACACGCCCGCCGCCTACCAGACACACACGCACTCGATCAGGCATGGGGGCTTCCTCTTGGAGGCTGAAATGGACAGGTGATGCAGAAGATAGCCGCTTTTCACCGCGCATGGCCACCGCAGCTGTCTGCCCCGGCGGGCGGCAGAGCGATCCGCGCGGGAGCGTGTTATGATCTCATCTTGTCATGACAAGATAGCTTAATTGTATTTTCTGACCGGGCGGTTTGTCAACAGGCGAGCCTGTACGGGGAGTGTCCATCTTCAAGGGTATACGAAATCCTTGATGTGGGCCGAATAGCGTGGAAAGGCGCGTCGGCACATCTGACGACGGTTCCAGGCATAGACAAAGAGTTTAATGGCACGCCGCAGCGCGTGCATACAACGTGAGAAGCAGCGCGAGCGGCGCGCCAGACGCGCCAGGTAGTGACGCAGGACCGACTTGTCGGCCTCTACCGAGTAGGTCTGACTTTTGTCGCGGAGGGCCTAGTGATGTCCGGGGTAGTACACCAGGGTATGATAGGTCGAGAAGTCATCCGCGTAATAGTGCTCGGCCTGGGGACTGCGGTCCAACATCGCCTGCAAGACGGTTGGGGTCCGTTGCAGGACGACGTCCCATCCGATGATGCACTGCGTCTCTCGCTCGACCTGGCTTCAACATGCCCATCGTAAGGATTCTGCTTGCCGCCCAACCCGGACTATCAGGCCGCGATCCGGGTGGACTCGGCGGCAGCAGCCCGGTGGAAGCGCTGTCCTCTATTGGCTGAGCTGTTGTAGTGCCCATGACAGGGCGACTTGCGACTTGGGCCAGATGTAAAGGATCGGACTACCCTGATTGCCAGTTCGTTGCTTCCGCTCGCAACCTCACCCCCTGACCCCCTCAGCCGCTGGCGGAGAGGGGGAAGTTGAGCGAAACGGGGGGTGAGCTCAATGACTGGCAATCAAGGATCGGACTTAATCTGACACATGCGCTCTAACCGACAGTGACCACTGTAGCTGGAGTGTAAGATTAAGCCTCGTCTAATTCGATTTTTCTAGTGATCCCCGTTGGCTTTCAACGGTCCTCTCTTCTCGCTGCTCAATGGCCGCCGGACGTTGTTGTGCACGGCGAATACGCTCCATATCGAACTTCTCGTCGCGTCCGAAGGTGTAGATGCCATTCTGCTCCTGATACACATCGGTCAACTGCGTGTAGCAGTAGCCAAACATCTCGGGGTTAGCCAACAGCACACCACACAGTCGCTCAAACCGTTCGTAGAACGCCTCGATGCTGGTCGGGCGCTCCCCATATCCCCAGGAATATTCCTCTTCGCGCACTTTGGGATTCCACCAGATACCGCCGAATTCACTCACAAAATAGGGCTGTCCCCGGTACGGCACCGACCAGGAGCGCTTGCTATCGCGGTGCTGCCCCGCGACTGGCGCGTTCACATAGGGTTCGGCGCTGTCACCGTGTCGCTGGGCGAAAGTCTCTGGATTCTGATCGTAATCGTGGCTGTCATAAACATCAGCCCAGGGAACGCGGTGCGCATAGCCGGACGCGTCAAGTACCGGGCGAGTCAGATCCATCGCTTTAGTCGCCAGGTACATGCCCCAGGTTACATCGTCCAGCGCGGAGATGCGGTCGCCGATGGTCTGCCAGGTCTCGTTGAGCGGACACCAGCCTACAATTGCCGGGTGCGAGTAATCGCGCTCCAGGACTTCGAGCCATTGGGTAATGTACGTGGCGCTGGGCTGCTGATGGTCGCTTTCGCCTCGGCTCGACACGCGGCAGCCCCAGTCGCCAAATTCGCCCCAGACGAGATAGCCCATGCGATCGGCGTGGTAGAGAAAGCGCTCCTCAAACACCTTCTGATGCAGGCGGGCGCCGTTGAACCCAGCGGCCTGGGCCAGCGCGATGTCGCGGCGCAACGCCTCGTCGCTGGGGGCCGTCATGATCCCGTCGGGATAGTACCCCTGATCCAGCACGAGGCGCTGAAACACAACTTTGCCGTTGAGCTTGATGGCCTTACCGTCGATGGTCACACTGCGCAGCCCAGCATAGCTGCTGATCTGGTCAACGACCACCCCGGTGGCATCCACCAGGCGAATGTCCAGGCCGTACAGGTGCGGATCTTCAATGGACCACAACCGGCGGCGGTCTGCAGGAATGGGCACGTCGAGCTGGGTCACGAAATCGCCGCCCACCGCACGTTCGACGGTAGTCACTACGCCCGCCTCATCGCTGAGCGTAATACTCAGCCGTAGGCCAGGCGTGGTGGCCGTGAGCGGTTGGGCGATGCGCAGCAGGCCGTTGGTGACATCTGGCGTGATGCGCAGGCGTTTGAGCGCGTATTCCGGCACGGGCTCAAGCCACACCGTCTGCCAGATGCCAGTGGTTCGCAGATAGACGGCGCCATAGGCACCGTAACGCTGTGACTGTTTGCCGCGCGGCTGTGGCGGGTTGTGATCATCACGCGCGCGGACGACAATGGTGATTTCCTGGCCGGGCCGGGCCACGCCATGTAGGTCGCAGCTGAAGGGCGTGAACCCGCCCCGATGCCGCCCCACCTCAACGCTGTTGACCCACACCGTCGTATCGTAATCAACCGCCTGGAAATGTAGGAGCACGCGCCGCTCACCCCAGTCGTGGGGAATGGTGACCGTGCGCCTATACCACACCGCGCTCAGATAGTCCTGGTTGTTGATACCTGAAAGCCGCGACTCCGGGCAGAACGGCACGACGATACTGTCTTTAAGCTCGCGCGTGAGCAGACCGCGATGAATGCCGCTGTCGGCCTGGTCAATTTCAAATTGCCATTCCCCATTCAGGCACAGCCAGTCCGGCCGCACGAACTGCGGGCGCGGGTATTCTGCGCGTGGAATCGCCATGGTTGCCATGGGCGTTATCGTCCTTTCAGGTCAGGGAGCTGTTCGCGATTTTCTACAATGACCACGCGGCGGCCGCCGGTGATGTCCATGATACGGTCGAAGGGCATGCCTGCGAACGCATTCACATAGATGATCTGATCGTCCCGCAGGCCATGAAAATACACATGAAGATCTTCAGCCGCACGATCATTGATCTGAAACGCGCGGAACACCTGCAACGACTTCCAGGTTGCCAGATGCTGCGTGTGTGAGCCGCACAGGTGGATCATGCCCCCGTGCGGATAGAGCGACAGCAGCGCATGGTCCAGGGGAGCGATGAATTCCGCGTAGGCGCGCGCTGAGATCAGCTGTGTGGTGCAGCCGCAAAGCTGGCCATACCCCGGCAGTTGGAAGCGCTGGTCCGGGACGATGCATTGGTAGCGCTCCGGCGGCAGGTTTGCCAGGTACCAGCGGTGCAGCTCGCACAGCACGTCATTGATGATCTGCAGATCGTGATGCGCCGCCTCAGGGTCCTGGAGCATCGCCAGCAGGATTTCCTGCCCGTACAGGTTGACTGCGATATTGAGTACGCTGGCGATCGTAGGCAAGCCAAAGGTGACGTTGGCTACATCGCGTTCAAGGAACGCCAGGGAGCAGTCCCGCACTGCCCGCCAGGTGGGGTTCGTCTCGAGGTCAGGTGCGGTGAGCGTCCCCACAGGACTCGATAGGGGACGGACTTGCCACCCCCCATCCAGCAGAAATACCTCGGCGCCAAAGAGATCGTCGACGAAATGCACGCCGTGCGGGTTGTAGTTGATGGTCAGCGGGCGAAATACCGCGCGGTTGCAGGCATCCGGAGTGCGCTGGGCCAAGTACTCCAACGAGTTGTCCAGCCACGCTTCCCATTGCAGGCTGTCGTCTTCGGTAGAGCAGCCAATCCCGTTGAGGACCAAAACCGAATCCAGGTTTCTTCCGGCAAACAGGTCACGCAGCCGCTGTTGGTGGTAGTCGAAGGCCGCCTGGACTTCTGGGTTATTGAGCGCGGCGTGTGTGGTTCGATCTAACATAGGGAGATCTCCACTGGGCAGACAAGAAGGGGTGTAACGTTCAATTTGCTACCACTATACGACGGCTGGGCGCGTCTTGTCAACTGGGCCAGATCAGGGCGAAAGTGAGTTGCTTGACAACGCTTCTGAATCCTCATACCATGAAGATATAACGTTAAACTCTGGTTGTCTCAGTGCCGATAGATTCGCATTTTTCAGCGACTACACGCTATGAAACCAACAATTAAGGACGTTGCAAAACTTGCTGGCGTTTCGGTGCAAACGGTCTCGAACGTTATCAACAACAACACCGAGCGTTTCAGTGCGGAAACACGCGCCCGCGTGTTGGATGCCATCGCCAAGCTGAACTACCAGCCGAATCGGGCCGCTCAGTACATGCGCAGTGGGGTCATCGGGATTCTGGCCCTCGCCATTCCGGATATTGGGAACCCTTATTTCGCGGAGATCGCGCGCGAGATCATCGACGCCGCCAAAGAGCGCGGCTACACGGTGCTGATCGAGCATACTGCCGGGCAGGCTGAAAACGAGCACCTGCTGTTGGGTGGTTCGCGGGCCCAGCTTGTCGATGGCGTGATCCTTGATCCTGTTGCGATCACCGAGGACGAAATTCGCCGTGCGAATGTCTCTACGCCAATTGTGATGCTTGGGGAGCGTGTCACAGGTCAGTATTACGATCACGTCATGATCGATAACGTGGCCGCCGCTCGGTTGCTCACCGAGCACCTGCTGGAGCTGGGGCACCGGCGCATCGCGATCCTGCCTGTCGCTGAAGATAGTCGAAACTCGCTGCACCGCATGCGCTATCAAGGGTATCTCGAAGCCTTGCAGGCCGCCGGCATCCGGCCTGATCCCGATCTGATTGTCTCCACGCTGTGGCCGGTGCTGTTGACCCATCACAGCGGCATGACGGCCATGCAAGAACTTCTGGCGCGAGGTGAACTCCCGGATGCGGTCTTCTGCCTGAATGATCTAGCGGCATTGGGTGCGATCAAAACCCTCTCTCAACATGGTTACCGCGTCCCCGAAGATATTGCGGTCGTCGGATTTGACGATATTCCCGAAAGCTATCTGACTTCCCCCGAGCTGACGACCATTTCGCCAGATAAAAGATCGATCGGGCGCCTGGTCGTTTCGCTACTGATCGACCGCATCAAAGGTACCCGTACCGGTCCGCCAGAGCAGTTCAATCCTGAGTTCAAGCTCGTCGTTCGTGAAAGCACTGTTGGCCGGCAGGCATAACACCAGAAAGGAGGTTGCCTCCAAGCACACACGTCGATGGCTGCGACTGACACAAAGCTGAGTGATCGCTAGCTTATGAGGAGAAGACCATGAAGCACTTGCTGCGTTTGATGTGCGTCGTCCTGCTGTGCGTCACCGTGGGCGTAAGCTTGCCCGCAGTCCAGGCGCAGGACGGCAGCGGTGAGAAACCATTGTGGGGGTGGGCGACTGTCGCGGAGTTTGAAGCGGCCACCGGGCAGACGCTTCCCCCCTACAATGAGTCTCCGATGCTAACTGAACTGGTGAATCAAGGCAAATTGCCTCCGGTCGAAGAGCGGTTGCCCCTGGAACCACTGGTCGACAATCCCTTCGAGGCGGTGGGTAAGTATGGGGGCAGGCTGACGTTGGGCCAGGTCTCCGCTGGCATCGGCTATCCTGCCTCGAACTTCACCACGTTTGAGTCGTTGTTCAGCCTAGCGCGTGACGGCAATACCGTGGTTCCGAATATCGCCAAGGGCTGGGAGTTCAACGAGGACGGCACGACCTTCACGATCTTCCTACGGGAAGGAATGCGTTGGAGCGACGGCGACCCGTTCGACGCGGATGATATCATGTTCTACTGGGAAGACATAATCCTCAACACGGATATCACGCCGAATGTTCCCAGCCGGTTCTCGCCCGGCGGCGAGCCGATGAAGGTTGAAAAGGTCGATCAATACACGGTGCGCCTGACCTTCGCCATCCCGTACTACGCGATCCTACCGAACCTCTCCAGCGTGGTGTTCACCGGCTGTCAGGGTGATTTCTTCGAAGCTTCGCACTATCTGAAGCAGTTCCACATCAAGTACAACCCGAATGTCGAGCAGGAAGCGAAGGAGGCCGGGTTCGAGACCTGGGTGCAGTATCTCGGATCGAAGCGCTACTTCTGGTGGCGCGTGACCGAAGGCGTTCCGACGGTCGGCCCGTGGATGGTCGTGGAGACGGTGCCGGAAGGCACGGTCATGGACCGCAACCCGTACTACTTCAAGGTGGACACGGCGGGCAACCAACTGCCCTATATCGATCGGGTCATCGCTACGATCTTCAATGACGCCGGAACGCTCGCGCTCAAGATGGTGGCTGGTGAGTACGATTACCAGGACTGGTCAACCTCAGTAGCCGACTATCCGGTATTTGTGGAGGGCCAGGAACAGGGCAACTACACCGTATTCATGGCTCCCAGCCTGTGGACGTCTATCGCGGCGTATTCCGTGAATCAGAACTACGCTGGTGATCCTGCTGATGCGGAGATCCTACGCGACATCCGCTTCCGCCGGGCGCTCTCCTATTCGCTCGACCGCGACGAGATCAACCAGATTATCGCGCTCGGCCAGGGGACACCGTTCCAGGCGACCGCGCACCCCTCGTCAAGTTACTACAAAGAGGAATGGGGAACGGCCTATATCGAGTTCAACCCGGACCTGGCCAACCAACTGCTCGACGAGATGGGGATGGATAAGCGCGATGGAGAAGGTTTCCGCCTGAGACCAGACGGCAAGCCGTTCTCGCTGATCATCTCGGACGTCAATGACGCCATCCCAGAAAAGATGAGCGAGTTGATCAAGGAATACTGGGATGCTATCGGCGTGCGCACGATCGTAACCCCCACCGACCGCACCCTGATGACCGAGCAGTTTGGCTCCGGTGAGTATATGGTCTCCGGCTGGGCGATGGACGGTGCCGCCGAGCTGGCGGTCGCCATCGGGGTAAACGGATACCTGCAAGCGTGGCAATGGGCTCCGCAGTGGAACACTTGGTACGCGAGCCGCGGCGCGCAAGGCGAAGAGCCGCCCGCCGATGTCAAGCGCATGTTGGAGCTGTACCGTGAAGTCCCGTTCATGGCGCCCGATGACCAGCAGGCGGCGCTAACCGAGATCTGGGACATCTGGAAAGAAGGACTATGGCGCATTGGCACGATCGGCATGGTTCCGAAGCCGGGCATTGTGCGCAATGGCTTGGGCAATGTCGATACCAACACGTACACAGACAATGCCGATGTCGGTATCGGCACCTTCAACCGGCACTACCAGTTCTACTGGAAGTAGTCGTTAGGGTGTGACTGGCGGGGTGGCGTTGCCAATCGATTAGGTAGCGCCACCCCTGTGTCAGGCTAGAGTGTGGATGGTGTCAAGTGGGCCACTTCATCATACGCAGGTTGGGATATATCGCGATCTTGTTAGTGCTGGTGTCGATCGTGTCGTTCATCATCATCCAGCTTCCCCCCGGAGACTGGCTTTCCGCGTATGTCACGCGACTGCGGGTGCAGGGGGCGACAATCAACGAGGAGATCATCCAGGGGCTCAAGCGGCAGTATGGCCTGGATCAGCCGCCCGTCAGGCAATACTTCACGTGGGTCAGCAACCTCGTGCAGGGTGATTTTGGCTACTCGTTCTCCTACAGCCGTCCCGTGAAAGACCTGATCATTGAGCGCCTGCCAGCAACGTTGGGCATTTCGGTGTTAACTATACTGGTCACTTATCTGATCGCCATCCCGATCGGTATTTATTCTGCAACGCATCAGTACTCTGTCGGGGATTATGTCTTCACATTCTTAGGCTTCATTGGGTTATCTGTGCCGAGTTTCTTGCTGGCGCTTATTCTCATGTTCTTGGGATACAAGTATTTTGACCTGAGTGTGGGCGGTTTGTATTCGCCCCAATACATCGGCGAGCCATGGGACTGGGACAAGTTTGTCGACATGCTTTGGCATCTGCCCATTCCAGTGCTCATCATTGGCTTATCAGGAACCACTGGCTTGATCCGCGTGCTGCGCGGCACGCTGCTTGACGAAATCCACCGCCCCTATGTTGATACGGCGCGCGCCAAAGGGCTCAGAGAGCGCGTGCTGCTATACCGCTACCCGGTGCGGATCGCGATCAACCCATTGATCAGCACCGTTGGTTGGCTGCTTCCAGCCATGTTTTCGGGGCAGGTCATTGTGTCGATTGTGCTCAATCTGCCAACCGTCGGACCGCTGTTGTACGAGGCACTGCGGGCGCAAGATACTTATCTGGCGGGCAGCATCGTGATGATCCTCTCGCTCTTCACCCTGATCGGGACGCTGATCTCGGATATCCTGCTGGCCATCGTTGATCCGCGCATCAGAATCGAGGAGTAGGTCGTGATCCCATCCAGACGGTTGTGGCTCAGATGGCCGTTCGGCGGGCAACGCGGCTCACCGTCCGCCGCGCACGATGAGGCCGCGACCGAGAAGTACTACATTGCGTCGCAGTGGCAGTTGATCTGGCGCAAATTCCACAAACACAAGCTGGCGATGGCGAGCGGGCTGGTGCTGATCCTGTTATATGCATTGGCTGTTCTTTCGGATTTCATTGCTCCCTATCCTACGGCTCAGCGGTCGTCGTATCGCAACGCGCCGCCGCAGACCCTGCGGCTGGTCAGCGAGGGCTACACCGGGCTGCACGTTTATGGGTATAAGCAAGAAAACGATCCCCAGACGCTGCGCATCATGAATCTGCCCGACGAGTCGCAGATTCTGCCGGTGAAGTTCTTTGTGCACGGCCATGAATATCGCCTGTTGGGTCTGCTGACAACCGACATACACCTCTTTGGCGTCGAGGGAGGGACGATCTATCTGTTCGGCAGCGATGAACTGGGGCGCGACCTCTTCTCGCGCATCTTTGCCGCGCTGCGCATCTCGCTGTTCGTCGGGCTGATCGGGGTCTTCTTGAGTTTCGTGATCGGGGTCGTCTTGGGCGGCATATCAGGATATTTCGGCGGTGCCGCCGATATCGCGGTGCAGCGCGTGATCGACCTGCTGCTGTCAATTCCCACGATTCCGCTGTGGATGGCCTTGAGCGCTTCGCTGCCCCCGCACTGGTCGTCTACGCGGGTATTCTTCGGCATCACGATCATTCTGTCACTGATCGGGTGGGGCGGCATCGCGCGTATTGTGCGCGGCAAGTTCTTGGAGCTGCGCGAAGAAGACTACGTGACGGCTGCGGTTGTCGCCGGTTCGACCAGTATGCGCATCATCTTCCGGCACCTGGTGCCCGCCTTTGCCAGCTATCTGATCGTTCAACTGACACTTTCGATACCCGGGATGATTATCGGAGAGACCGCGCTGAGCTATCTCGGCCTGGGCATTCGTGCCCCCGCGGTGAGCCTGGGCACGCTGCTCAAAGACGCTCAGAATGTGCGGGTGGTGGCGCTCTATCCGTGGCTCCTGATCCCGGCGGTGTTCTTGATCGTGATCGTGTTGGCGTTCAACTTCCTCGGCGATGGTCTGCGTGACGCCGTCGATCCCTACAAGCAGTAGAAGGTTACGCCATGCCAGCCCCTCTGTTATCGATTAGAAACCTACGCACCTATTTCCATCTCGATGAAGGGGTCTTGAAGGCTGTTGACGGTGTGAATCTCGACCTTCAGCCTGGGCAAACGCTCGGCATCATCGGCGAGAGCGGCAGCGGCAAGAGCGTCATGGCGCGCTCGGTAATGCGCTTGGTCATGCCACCCGGGCGCATCGCAGCCGGATCGCAGATCCTGCTGAGCGTTGACGGCAAAGACCCGCTGGACATCGCGCAACTGCCCTTTGAGAGCAAAGCCCTGCGGCAGATCCGGGGTAGGTTGATCTCAATGATCTTTCAGGAACCCATGACGAGCCTATCGCCCGTGCATAAGGTCGGCTTTCAGATCGCTGAGGCGGCGCTGCTGCACGTCACCAAGGATCGTAAGGAAGCGCGTGCGATCGCGCTCGACCGGCTCACCCGCGTCGGGATACCCAATCCCGAACGCACCCTGGAGGCGTACCCGCACGAGCTTTCGGGCGGGCTGCGCCAGCGGGTCATGATCGCGATGGCGCTTGCCTGCCGGCCCAAAGTGTTGATCGCAGATGAACCGACCACGGCGCTCGATGTGACCGTGCAGTGGCAGATTCTGCGCCTGATGGCCGAGCTGCGTGACGACTTCGGCATGTCGATCCTCTACATCACCCACGACTTGGGTGTTGTCGCCCAGATTGCCGAGACGGTGGCAGTAATGTATCTCGGTCAGATCGTGGAAACTGCCGATGTCTTGACGATCTTTGAGCATCCGCAACACCCCTATACGCAGAGCTTGCTGCGCTCGATCCCCCATGTAGGCAGACGATCGCGCGAGCGCCTGGAGGCGATCGCCGGCACTGTGCCGATGCCGATCAACCTGCCGGTGCGCTGCCGGTTCGCTGACCGGTGCCAATCCGCCTTTTCTGACTGCTTCGAAGTAGCGCCCGCCCTGGTTGAAGGCCAGCCGGGCCACGCCGTGCGCTGTTTCTTGCACTCCAAGGAGATCGAGCAGCATGGGTGAGTTCCTGCTTGAGGTGCGCGGTCTGAAGAAATATTTCCCGCTCAAGAAAGGTCTTCTGCGCCGGACCGTGGCCACGCTCCGCGCGGTCGATGGGGTTGATCTCGCGATTCAAGCAGGGGAGACGGTTGGCTTGGTAGGCGAGTCGGGCTGCGGCAAGACAACGCTGGGGCGCACGATCCTGCGCACGCATAGGCCCACCACCGGTGAGATCTTGTTCCGCAAGAACGATGGCTCCGTCGCCGATCTGGCTAAGCTAGAGGGCGACAGCCTGCGCGCCATCCGCCCGCAGATCCAGATGATCTTTCAGGACCCGCAGTCGTCCCTGAACCCGCGGATGACTGTGCTGGACATTGTGAGCGAGCCATTGGTCGCCAACCGCCTGGCGCACGGGGCGGAGCGTGTCGCCCGCGTCAAACAGGTCATGGAGAAGGTCGGGCTTGAGATCAAGCACCTGAGACGCTACCCGCACGCTTTTTCGGGCGGGCAGCGACAGCGCATCGGCATTGCGCGCGCCCTGATCACCAATCCGTCGCTGATCGTTGCCGATGAGGCCGTCAGCGCGCTAGATGTGTCGATCCGGGCGCAGGTGCTGAACTTGCTGCAGGATCTGCAGCAGGACTTCAGTCTGACCTATCTCTTCATTAGCCACGATCTCAGCGTGATCCAGCACATCTCAGACCGCGTCGTCGTCATGTATGTAGGCAAGGTTGTCGAGGTGGCGCCCACGGATGACCTGTTTGCTCAACCGCTGCACCCCTACACAGAAGCGCTGCTGCTCTCAATCCCCAAACCCGATCCGCGCAACCGCATCGCCGAGATCTTCCTCTCCGGCGAGACGCCCAGCCCGGTGACACCGCCGACCGGGTGCTATTTCCACCCGCGATGCAAATATGCCACCGAGCAGTGCGCCGTGGCGGTCCCGCCGCTGCAGACGCTCGGCACAGGCCGTCAGGTGGCGTGTCATTTTGCTCGAACCTTGAATCTGCGTGGGGTCGCCAGCGGATAGGGGGATTCTATGCTGCCCAAAGAGAACATGCTGCGCGCGATCCGACGCGACCACCCCGCTTGGGTGCCGTGCGGCGCTGAAGCCACCTTCACGATCGAACCCCCGCTCCTTGAGCGCCCGTACAGCGCCGGCTATGACGTTTTTGGAGTGCATTGGACCTTCGAGGCCCAAGCGGAAGGCGGCACGTATCCCACGCCGACCACGCCTGTGATCACGGATCTGCGGCGCTGGCGCGACCAGGTGGCGATCCCGGATGTGGCCGGCGCCGATTGGAGCAACGTCGCCGCGGCCATCGCCGCCCTGGATCGGGATCAGGTTTTGGTCCAAGGGTTTGTGCACATGGGCCTGTTCGAGCGCTCCTATTTGCTGTTGGGTATGGAAGAAGCCCTGGTCAATTACGCGCTCGAACCCGACCTGATGTCCGATCTGTTGGGCGCGCTGGCAGATTACAAGATCGCGGTGATCACAACGTTCCACGAGGTCGCGCATCTGGACATGGTCTGGTATGGCGATGACTGGGGGACGCAGGATCGTCTGTTCCTATCGCCGAGCCTGTGGCGGCGGGTGATCAAGCCCCACACCCAGCGCATCTACGACTGCATGAAGGCCCGCGGCATTCTGATCAACCAGCACTCCTGCGGCAGGATTGAGGCGATCTTCGGCGATGTGGTGGAGATGGGGGCCGATATGTGGAACCCCTGCCAGCCCTGCAACGATTTGGCCCGCCTGAAGCGCACCTACGGCGATCGTATCGCTTTCTTTGGCGGCCTGGACAGCCAGTTCGTGTTGGGGTGTCCTGGCACAACGCCCGACGATGTGCGGCGCGAAGTCCGCCGGCGGATCAATGAGATGGCACCCGGTGGGGGTTACATCGCCGCGCCCAGCCATGACGTGCCCTACGATCCCGACCTGCTGTGGGCGATGAGAGACGAGATCGACGGTTATGGCCGCGCGTTTTATCGTGGCGCCGCCTGATGCCCTGGACGTGCTGTATGTCGTCGAATTCTTTGGGGCAAAAGAATTCCTGAAATAAAGGAGACTTTCACCGCCACTAGACTGCGTACACCTCGGCGCGCAGATTGATTCTGCGCCTTTCCTGTAAGGTGCGTTGCTTGATCAGTTCCCGTTGGAAAGCACCGCGTCGGTCTGCCCAATGTACACGTCGGCAGGGGTTGGATTGTCGCGTGATCTGTGATCGCACGTGGCGGTGCAGCACCACGCCGTTGAGCCTGTCGAGAACCGGTTCTGGCGCGTCACGCTAGGGCCGACGCTGCCCCTCAAATAGCCTCCGATATTTGGAAGAATCGGCGAGGTTTTCCTGGTAGGTCATGCAGCTCGTATCCGAACAGAGTCGCCACGCGTATCCAGAATCCACCAAACGAAACGCCCACTCTACCCGAATAGACTTATCTCATTGAACACATTCTGTACTCAACGGGAGCGACGGGGCTCGTTCGATGGCGCGTATACGCCCGCTAATCTTCATCGCCAAGCATGTGGCCGAGGATTATCTGCAGAGTCTGCCAAGAGCGGCATAGTAGTTCGAACCACGTTGCTCACGAAGCCCGATGCTCACTTGTTGGGCTTCGTGGCTCACGCGATTGCGCTGCGGATTGAAAGCCGGAACAGGGGTTCGGGGGTTGTTGGGCCCCTAAACGGTCCTTCGTTGAGGACAGCCAATTCCGCCGTGTCTCACATTCTCAAGAAGCTCAATGCTCAGCCCTTGCTGCCTGATCCGACTCTCATCACCCGCAAACGCAATATCATCATCTGTGCACGCCACGCTGCTGGGGTCTCACAAGTTGAACTCGCGCGGCTGTTTGGGATTTCGTATCAACGGGTGCATCAGATTGTGCATGGCAAGAATAAGTGACTTGTTGCGAAACCAACATGCGACCAAGAGCCGAGCCGACGGCTAACGCCGCGTGGTGTCGGCTGCTGTTTGATAGCGCTTACGAAGTCGTTCCACGCCTGACCGGCTCCAGCTTTGTCGTGCTGCCCCGTCGCTAGGTGGTCGAACGCACTGTTGCCTGGTTGGACAGGTACCGTCGTCTGAGCAAGGATTATGAGGCGTTGCCTGTGGTCAGTGAGGCCTTTATCTATGTCGCTTCGATCCATCTTCTCATCCGTCGCTTAGCCCGTACTTGAGTTTTTAAACACTCTCTCAGCTCGACTTTGTACAAAACAATGGGTGACTCATTCTTGGTTTACGGGAACTTCCAAAATCGGCGCGAACTTCTCAAACATCAGGGCAAAAACCCGATATTGGAAAAGTCCAGACGGTCAAAAAGCCCATTCCGCAAGCACAACGTTGCGCAAGGATTAGTTTGTACAAAGTCGAGCTCAGAAATCATCCAGGATACTTCGCTGCTCGATGGCGCGGGCGGCTGGTGGCGTTCTCGTAGGGGCGTATGGCCATACGCCCCTACGGGACGCAGGAAAACAGCGTCCCTACGTGTCGTGCGTGGTTCCGTGTCAATTTGTTAATCTGCATCAATACGCCCCTACGGGCGCAGCAGAGCAACGTTCCTATGCTGCCTGACAGGTTTTGCACGCACCGCCTGCTCGCCTGTTGGCGGGACGCCCGTTTTCAAGTATGCTTAAACGTATGCGCGCCCGGCGTGGCGCGCTCTATGCACGAAGATTCTGCCCTGTGAGGGAGTATGGGAGGCGAGCCTTGGCCGACGATCTGGATGCCCTGCGCCGCTCGGCATTGGAAGAAGAAATCGCGATTGACCCCTTCGAGGGCTATATGGCCGCTGAGGTCAGCTCCGACAAGATGTTCGGCATGACCGCCGCCGAGCGCATGTTTGTCTCGATTGGCTGCTTCATCCTGACCAGTCTGGGCGGGTTCCTGCTGCTCTTGGTGATGGACAAGATCGCCCTCTAGGGCGGAGGGGCGATGACCACTAGGGGGACTCCTCTGTCGCTTGGGGCGTGGACTCAGCGCGTGTTTGTGACGCTGCTGCTCGGCGCGCTGTTCGTCGGCGTGTGGGCGCTGCGCGAAGTCTTCCTGATGACCTTCCTGGCCATCATCCTGGCTATCGTCCTGCACATCCCCGTGCAGCGCCTGCAACGTCTGGGCCTCAAGCGGGGCCTGAGCGTCTTCGTCTCGCTGGCCGGATCGATCCTGGCGGTGGTCTTGCTGCTCGTGCTGGTCGTGCCCGTGTTCGCCGTCCAGGTGCAATCTCTGCTGGATGACCTGCCCGATTTCATTGACCAGGCGCAGGCAACCTACGACGAGCAGGCCGCCCAGCAGGATTGGCTGCCCAGCATTGACTGGGACAGCGTTACCGAGGGCAACGTCTCCGATTTTCTGATCGAGCAGGCCGGTAAGCTGTCGCGCAACGTGTTTCCCTTCCTCAGCGGCATCGGCGGCGCGATTACCAGCACCATTTTTGTCTTCTTCATCACCGTGTTCTTCATCACCGAGCCGGTCAGCTACCTGGAGGCGCTGCTGACGCTGTTCCCGCGCGAGTACCGTCCGCGCGCGCTGGAGGTCTTTGAGCAGCTTGCCGCCATGCTCCAACGCTGGTTCGTCGGGCAGGTGATCTCGATGACCATGAGCGGCCTGGCGATTGCCTTCGTCACCGGGGTGATCCTGCGGCTGCCCAACGCGGCGGCGCTCGGCGTCATCGCCGGGATCATGGAGTTCGTGCCCAACTTCGGGTCAATCATCGCGGTCATTCCGGCGGTGATCATCGCCCTGGCCAAAGACCCCATCCTGGTGCCGTTCACCATCCTGGCCTACCTGCTCACCCAGCAGGTGCAGAGCAACATCGTCATGCCGCGCATCATGGCCCGCCAGATTCAGATTCCGGCGGCGAGCATCCTCATCGCGCAAATCATCGGCGCGGCGCTGTTCGGGTTCCTGGGCGTGCTGCTGGCCCTGCCGCTGGCGATTGTCGTGCTGGTGCTGGTGCGCGAAGTGTACGTGCACGACATCCTGAACGCACAAGCGGCGCGCGTCCAAACGCTGCCACGCGCGGACGGCACGCAGTACCGCCGGGTGACGACCGAGGTCTATCGCCCGGAGACGCTATCGCCCGGCGAGGCGGCGCTGGCTCGCGCCGCTGGTAGCGACCTGTTCGGGCGCGAGCACGCCGAGATCGTGGAGATCATCGCGCCGCCATCGCCCGCGCTGGAACAGGCGTCGCGCAGCCAGCAGGCGGTGTGGATGGCGATTCTGGCGCTGACAGTGGCGCAGGGCGTGGCGTTGGTGCGATCGCTGGTGGGGGGAGAGCGCAGTTAACGGTATTGGTAGCCCGTGTGCTGAGAGGAAGAGTCGTTGGTCGCGGCGTTGATGATGGCGCGGGCCTGGGCGGGGTCGGTGACGTAGGCCACGCGCTCTTTGTGAGCCAGGGTGTTGTGCAGCAGGGTGGCAATGCGCTGGTAGCGCGTCTCGCTGAACAGGACTACCAGGGGTAGTTCCACCTCGCCCAGGCGATCCACCAGATTGCTCAGGCGGACGATGCTCAGCGGGGAGTGTTCGCGCACATCGAGCACTACACCGCGCACGCCGTGCCTGTCCTGGGTCAGACGGAGCGTCGCGCGGGCCATCTCCTCGATGAGCGCCGGCGTCAGCGTGATATGGGGTTTCACCTGGCAGATGCCGTCTTGCCAGACTTCGAGGACAAACCGCTCGCGGTGCAGGCCCGCTTGATCATTCATGGCATTTTCTCTGTCCCTCCATATAGGAATTAACGCATTGTAATTTCTGTCTCGATTATCACAGGGTGCGATCAAAGCGTGATAAAAAGAGTCCAAAAGACTTGTGCAGGTCTGCGCACTTACGCGCGCTGCCGCAGGGCGCAGCGCAGAAGAAAGGAACAGTGAGCGATGACCGGCGAAACACGCAAGCGGCGCTCCTCGCGCTTGCCGGGTTTCTACCAACAGCCTTTGGCCGAGCGCGCGGCAACCGTGGCCGAGTGGGCGGCGCTGACGCCCGACGAACAGGCCACGCTGTTAGGAGCGGGCGGGCTGGGGCCAGCCCAGGCCGAGCACATGATCGAGAATGTCGTCGGCGTATTTGCCCTGCCGCTGGGCATCGCCACCAATTTCCTGGTCAACGGGCAGGACATCCTGGTGCCGATGGTCGTCGAGGAGCCGAGCATCGTGGCTGGCGTGAGCTACGCGGCAAAACTGGCGCGAGGCGGCGGCGGCTTCATCACCACCGCCGACGAGCCGGTGATGATCGGCCAGATTCAGGTGCTCGACGTGGACAACATCTACGCCGCCGCCGGGCGTGTGTGGGACGCGCGCGCCCGCTTGCTCGAAGAAGCCGACTGCTGCGACCGCGTGCTGGTCATGCTCGGCGGCGGGGCGCGCGGCATTGAATTGCGCCCGTTCCCCGACACGCCCGCCGGGCCGATGCTCGTCGTCCACGTGCTGTTCGACGTGCGCGACGCGATGGGCGCTAACGCCGTCAACACGACTTGCGAGCGGCTCGCCCCGCTGATCGAGGAATTGACCGGTGGGCGCGTCAATCTGCGCATCCTCAGCAACCTGGCCGACCGGCGCACGGCGACGGCAAGCTGTCTGGTGCCGGTAGAGACGCTTGGCTCGGCGGAGATGAGCGGGGCGGAGGTTGTGCGCGGTATTGTCGAGGCGGCGGCGCTGGCCCAGGTAGACCTCTACCGGGCCGCCACGCACAACAAGGGCGTGCTGAATGGCATGGACGCGGTAGCCCTCGCTACAGGCAACGACTGGCGCGCCCTGGAAGCGGGCGCGCACGCCTGGGCCGCGCGCTCCGGGCGCTACACGTCGCTGACGGCATGGTGGCAGGACGAGGAGGGCAATCTGCGCGGGCGGATCGAGTTGCCGGTTGCGGTGGGCATCGTCGGCGGGGCGACGCGCGCGCATCCCACCGCCCAGGTCGCGCTCAAGATTCTGGGCGTCAAGACGGCGCACGAACTGGCCCAGGTGATGGCTGCCGTCGGGCTGGCGCAGAACTTCGCCGCGCTGCGCGCGCTGACCACCGAGGGCATTCAGCGCGGGCACATGAGCCTGCACGCCAAGCAGATGGCGCTGGCTGCCGGAGCCGCCGAGAGCGAGGTGGCCGAGATCGCGCGGCGCATGGTCGCTGAGGGGCGGATCAGCACGGCGCGGGCGGAGGAGCTGCTGCGCGAACTGCGCCATGAGGCAGAGTGACCTGCGCCGCCCAATCGCTGGTTGGGCGAATGCTGTGCGCCGAGCACGCGACGGATTCAGCAGGGCCGAGTCCGGTGTACAATGAAGGTATCGGTGAATGCGTGACACTGCTCCTATGGGCGCGGCAACATAGCGCCTCGGTGGGAGGAATGCATAGTCGTGGGGTGGTGCTGCGCTCTGCCACTCGCGTGAGCAGCGGACGCTTCAAAGCGGAGGAACAAGGATGAACGCGCAACGGCGACAATTGACGATCGCTGTGCTTCTGGTCGCAATGCTGGCGGTCATGGGGGTGCAGCCGGGGCTGGGGGGCAGGGTGGCTCAGGCGCAGGGCGGGGTGACCTGGACGGCGGAGTATTACGATAACCCGTACCTGATCGGCACGCCGAAAGTGACGCGCAGCGAGAGCGGGCTGGCCTTCAACTGGGGCGGCGGCTCGCCGGCCAGCGGCGTGCCCGCCGACAACTTCAGCGCTCGCTTCGCGTCCGACGTGTACTTCAACGCAGGCACTTACCGCTTCCACATTCTGGCCGACGACGGGGTGAAGCTGTGGATTGACTTCCCGCCGGACAAGCGCCCGACGATTGACAGCTACAACGCACCGCAGCCCGGCACTTTGCTCACGGCGGACGTGACGCTCAGCGGCGGCTACCATCACATCCAGATTGACTTCCGCGAAGTGACCGGCGACGCCTACCTGTACGTCTACTGGGACAACCTGGCCGATGGCGTCAGCGGGCCGAGCTTCCCCGTCCCGGTGCAGTTCACCGTGCAGTGGACGGCGCAGTACTTCAACAACAACTTCCTGGGCGGCACGCCCAATCTGGTCCGGTCGGAGCCGAGTCCCACCCACTACTGGGGCACCGACGCACCCGCGCCGGGCATCGTGGCCGATCACTTCTCGGCGCGCTGGATCGTCGTGCAGTACTTCGATGCGGGGCGCTACACGATCAGCGTGGTTGCCGATGACGGCGTGCGCGTGATCGTGGACGGGCGGGTGATCATTGACGAGTGGCACACCGCGACCGGACAGACCTACCGCCAGACGCTCGATCTGGCCGCCGGGCAGCACAACATTATCGTCGAATACGTGGAACAGACAGGGCTGGCGCACATCACCTTCACGATGGTGCGCGAGCCAGGGGGCGGGACAGGGACGGTGACGGCGACGCCGCTGCCCAGCGGCGCGTATGCCCGCGTGACGGCCTGGGTGCTCAACGTGCGCGACGCGCCCCTGACCGGCAACGTGATCACCAAGATTCGTCGTGGCGAGACATACCCGGTGGTCGGGCGCAATGCCGATAGCTCGTGGTGGCAGATCAACGTCAACGGCACGGTCGGTTGGGTCAGCGGCGCGTGGGTCGTGGTGACTCAGGGCGGCGGCGTGGGCGTCACCACGCCGACTCCCATCCCGACGCCGACGGTGTCCTACGGCTACGGGCAGTGCCCCGGCTTCTTGCCGTCGCGGTTGGCGCCGGGCATGTGGGGCCGGGTGACGCCGGGTCTGCCCAATAACCTGCGCGCGCAGCCCAGCCTCAGCGCGGCGTGGATCGGCCAGATTCCGGGCGGCGGCCTGTTCCGTGTGCTGGGCGGGCCGGTGTGCGCCAACAACTCGGCGTGGTTTCAGGTGAACTACAATGGGCTGGTTGGCTGGACGATGGAAGGGCAGGGTGCGGCCTACTGGCTGGAGCCGTATTAGGCGGTGAGTGGTCAGTAATCGGTGGTCGGTGATCAGTTAGAGGTTTACAGGGCCGGGGAGCAATTCCCGGCCTTTGCGTGTCCTGCGACGGGAGACTTCGGAAGTCTTCGAAGACTTCCGAAGTCTGTTAGCAGGCATGGGCGCGGTTCTGGCTGGATTTCCCCGCGAAGTTGAGAGCTTCTGATAGCTTTTGAGAGCCGGACGCTGCTACACTGTGCCCGTCCTGGTCCATCGTGAGCGCGTAATCGGGCCTGTGAGCATGAGGGAGACAGACATCTATGACAGATGGAACGCATCCCCTGCACGTGGGGCAGAGCGTCTTGAAACCCGATCGTCTGGTGGGCATCGTCGGCTACGGGGCCTATGTGCCGCGCTACCGGCTGCCGGGCCGCGAAGTGGCGCGTGTGTGGACGGGTGGCTTGAGCGGCTCGCCCGTGCAGGAAAAGGCCGTCGCCGGACTAGACGAGGACGTGATCACCATGTCCATCGAGGCGGCGCAGAACGCGCTGGCCCGCGCCGCCATTGACCCCCGCCTGATCCGCGCGGTGTGGGTGGGCAGCGAGAGCCATCCTTACGCGGTGAAGCCGACCTCGACGGTCGTCGCCGAGAGCATCGGCGCGGCCCCCAACGTCCAGGCGGCGGACTGGGAGTTCGCCTGCAAAGCCGGTTCCGAAGCGATGCAGGCGGGCATTGGCTTTGTGGGCAGCGGCATGGGCGGCTACGTGCTGGCCATTGGCATGGACACAGCCCAGGCCCGCCCCGGCGACGCGCTCGAATACACAGCGGCGGCGGGCGGCGCGGCTTTCATTATCGGCCCGGCGGCTGAGAGCGTGGCCGTCTTTCAGGGTAGCTATTCCTACGTGACCGACACGCCGGACTTCTGGCGGCGCGCCCACCAGGTCTACCCCAGTCATGGCGACCGCTTCACTGGCGAGCCGGCCTACTTCGCCCACGTGGTGACCGCCGGGCAGCGCCTGATGGAGATGATGGGCACGACGGCTGAGGACTACCGCTGGGCGATCTTCCACCAGCCGAACGTCAAGTTCCCCATGCGCGCCGGGCAGATGCTCGGCTTCGCGCCGGAGAAGCTGGAGCCTGGGCTGCTGTCGGGCGTGGTCGGCAACGTCTACGCCGGGTCGTCGCTGCTCGGCCTGACGGCGACGCTGGACATTACCGAGCCGGGCGACCGCATCCTGATGGTCAGCTACGGCAGCGGCGCGGGGTCGGACGCCTTCGACATCCTGGTGACCGAGCGCATCGCCGCGCGGCGCGACCGCGCGCCCAAAGTGCGCGACTATGTGGCGCGGCGGACGGAGATTGACTACGCGCTGTATGCGCGCTACCGCGGCAAGCTGGCAGAGTAGGAATGGGTTATCAGTCGTCAGCTTTCGGTTTTCAGTTTTCGGTCACGTGTTGCGGCTGTCTGCAAGCGTCCGACTTCGCCGAAGACTGATGACTGATCACTGACGACTGACTACTGACAACCGATCACTGATCACCGAGGAGACACTATGCGAGACGTAGCTATTATCGGCGTGGGGCAGGTGCCCGTCAGCGAGCACTGGGACATGGGCCTGCGCCAGCTTGCCCTGGGCGCGATCCGCGCCGCGCTGCAAGACGCCCGGCTCGACAGAGTGGACGCGCTCATCGTTGGCAACGTGCTGGGCGGCAACCTGAGCGGGCAGAATCACCTGGGCGCGCTGATCGCTGACTTCGCCGGGCTGTCCGGCATCGAGGCGGTGCGCGTCGAGGCGGCGGACGCATCGGGTGGCATGGCGCTGCGCCAGGGCTACCTGGCTGTGACCAGCGGCCTGGCGGAGACGGTGCTCGTCGTCGGCGTGGAAAAGGCAACCGACCGCACCGGCAGCGAGCGCGAGACGGCCCTGACGACCATCCTGGATGCCGACTACGAGGCGACGCCCGGCGCGACTCCGGCGGCTCTGGCTGGGCTGCTGATGCGCCGCTACATGCACGAGCACGGCGTCGCGCTGGAGCAGTTCGAGCCGTTCAGCATCAACGCGCACGCCAACGGCGCGCTGAACGCCAACGCCATGTACCGCAACAAGCTGCGCCCCGGTGCGTTCGCCAAAGCGCCGGTTGTGGCCGACCCGGTCAACCTGTTCGACAGCGCGCCGGAGGGCGACGGCGCGGCAGCGGTCGTGCTGACCAGCGCGGCGCGCGCGCTCGACTTGGTGCCGTGTCCGGTGCGCATCTCCGGCAGTGCGGCGGCGACCGACACGCTGGCGCTGCACAACCGGGCCGACCTGCTGTTCCTGCGCGCGGCGAATCTGGCGGCGGGCCGCGCCTATGAGGGGGCGGGCATCGTCCCTGGCGACCTGCACCTGGCCGAGCTACACGACAGCTTCACCGTCCTGACCGCGCTGCAACTGGAGGCGATTGGCTTTGCCCGGCGCGGCGAGGGGTGGAAGCCCGCCGTCGAGGGCGCGATTGAGCGCGGGGGCCGGCTGCCGATTAGCACGTTCGGCGGGCTGAAGGCGCGCGGCAATCCGCTCGGCGCGACGGGCGTCTACCAGGCGGTGGAGGTGGCGCTGCAACTGCGCGGCGAGGCCGGCGATAACCAGGTGAGCGGCGCGCGGCTTGGCCTGGCGCTCAACCTGGGCAGCCTGGGCGGCACGGCGGTCGCGCATATTTTGGAGCGCATGGAGTAGGGCCGGACAACGGCAATAACGCGCGCTCCGGTCGGAAAGGCCGGGGCGTTCGCGTTCCTGGGGACAGGCGGCGTCAGCCGCCATGCGCGCGCAGCCAGGCTTCTAGCTGGGCGGTGTGCTCGGCGTAGTGCTCGGCGGTGTTGCTGCGCAGGTACGGCAGCAGCGGGTATTTGCCTGTCCAGGCGTAGCGGCCCACCGCGAACAGCTCGTCCTCGCTCATCGCCGCAACCGCGTCCAGGATGGCGTGGTAGGACGCGGCAAACTCGGCGCGCACCTCGTCCAGCGAGCGCGTCCGGCTGCGCTCGACGATCTCGCGGTTGAGCCGGTCGAGATCGTCCCAGGCCATGCCTATCTCCGGGCGCTCCGGCTCCTCGCCGCGCCGCCCGGCCTCGACCCAGCGCAGGAAGCGCCGTTCCCAGTCGGCGACGTGAGCCATCGTGTCTTTGGGCGTCCACTCGCCGGTGACTGTTGCCGTGACGAGCGCTCCTTCGTCAAAGCGGGCCAGCGCGTCTTCCAGCGCGGCGCGCGTGCCGCGAATGGCCTCCAACAGGGCAGCTTTGCTGGTGATTTCGCTCATGGCATACGCTCCTCGAACGGTGTCCGCCGGGGCTGACGCGGGCGAGGGTCAGGCGCGGTCGAGCACGGCGGAGACGATGAACTCCTCGACCAGGTTGAAGCGGCACAGCATCCGGTTGCTGCGGAAGTGCTCCGGCGCGGCGGCGATGTCACCGGTCATGACCACGACCAGGTCCAGCGCCGGGACGACGACGGCGAACTGCCCGCCATAGCCCACCGCCAGGGCGCTGTCGTGCTCGGCTTGCGGGCGCAGCCACCACAGGTAGCCGTAGGCGAGGCGCTCGCACTCGTCATCCGCCTGGGGGGGTAGCGGCGTGTGGGCGGCGTGCGAGTCGGCGATCCAGGTTGGCGGGACGATGGCCGCGCTGTCCCACGCACCCTCGCGCAGAGCCAGGTAGCCGATGCGCGCCAGGTCGCGGGGGGTGAGGGCCAGCTCCGCCCCGCCGATGGTCACGCCTTGCGGGTCGGCGGGCCAGGCGTGGCGCGCAATGCCGAGCGGGTCGAACAGGTACAGCCTGGCGTAGTCGTGCAGCGACATGCCGGTGAGCGTTTGCAGGGCGGCGGCCAGAAGCTGCGTGTCGCCGGTGCTGTAGTTGAAATGCGCGCCGGGCGGGTGGGCCAGCGGACGGTCAAGGACATGACGCACCCAGTCCGGGCTGGCGGTCATGGCGACGGCGCTCGCGCCGTATTCGTCCCAGGCCAGGCCGCTGCGCATGGTCAGCAGGTGGCGGATGGTGATGGCGCGCTTGTCCTGGTCGTCGGCGGTGGCGAACGCTTCCGGCATGATGTAGCCAAGCGGCTCGTCGAGGCCCGCCAGGTCGCCAGTGGAGAGGGCGACGCCCGCCAGTAGCGAAGTGACGCTCTTGGTGGCCGACTTGATATTGTGCAGTGTGTCGGGCGTCATGCCGCGCATGTACCGCTCGAAGACCAGCGCGCCGCCGCGAATGACGAGCAAGCTATCCATGTGGGGCACCTCGCTCAGCAGGTAGCGGTGGGCGGCTTCCAGGCGAGCGGCGTCCAGCCCGACATCGGCGGGCGCGGCAGCCGGCCAGTCATCAGCGGGCCAGGAATGGGCGCGGGTATCGCGCGGGGCGGGGTGACTCATGGTGACCTCGTGTGTTGCGGCGCTGCGCTAACGATACCGCAGATCGCCGCGTATGACTACGGATGGACGGGCGTCTCGCCATCCGTGCCGATCTTGCCAAGCGCCCGGCGCTTGGGTATGCTGGCCTCGTACACGTGAGGAGACACACACCATGCCCAAGCCTGTCCCCACCGACCTGCCCCCCGACTGGCCCGCGACCACCGAGTCGCGCTGGGCCAAGCCTCTTTCTCGCCTGTTGCTGTTCCTGGTGGCGCGCTACCAAGTGATTGGCCGCCAGAACATCCCCGATCCGCCGTTTCTGATGGTGTCCAACCATATGAGCTTCTTCGACATCCCCGCCGTCAACTACCCGGATCCCTATGGCACGGTAGGACTGGCCGCGCGCAAGTACAAAGGGACCAAGTACGAGCCGCTGTTCTCGCTATATCCGGTCATCTGGGTCGAGCAGTTCTCTGCCGACCGGGGCGCGCTGCGCGACGCGATCACCGTGCTGAAAGCGGGCGTGCCGCTGGGCATCGCGCCGGAAGGGACGCGCAGCAGGGTCGGCGCGCTGATTCAGGGGCGGGGCGGGGCGGCGTTCATTGCTACGCGGGCCAACGTGCCGATTGTCCCGGCGTGCGTGTGGGGCACCGAGAAGGTGCTCAAGCATCCGCGCCCGAAAGTCGTCGCCCGCTATGGTAAGCCATTCCGCCTGCCCGAAGGGCGCGCCAAAGGCGACGACCTGGAGGAATACACCGAGCGGATCATGTGCGCCATTGCCGCCCTGCTGCCGGAGAAGTATCACGGGTATTACGCCGGGCACCCGCTGATCGAGGAGATGCGGCGGATTGTCACGTGACTAGAGTGCTTTCAGAGGAGAGACTTTGCGATGGAACTGGACGCAATCAAGCACATCGGCGTGGTTGGCGCCGGGACGATGGGCGGCGGTATCGCCCAGGTGTGCGCCGTGCAGGGCTACCGCGTGACGCTGGTGGACGTGGTGCCCGCCGCGCTGGAGCGCGCGCTGGGCGGCGTCAGGGCCAGCGTGGAGAAGCTGCACAGCAAGGGCAAGCTGACCGGCGCGGAGCGTGACGCCGGGCTGGCTAACATCACCCCGGCGGGCGACCTGACGGCGCTGCGCGACGCTGACCTGGTCGTGGAGGCGGTCAGCGAGGACGCGGCGCTCAAGCGCGACCTCTTCGCCCAGTTGGACGCGCTGACCGCTCCCCATGCGATCCTGGCGAGCAACACCTCGTCCATCTCGATCACGGCCATCGCAGCGGCGACGGCTCGCCCGAACAAGGTGATCGGGATGCACTTCATGAATCCGGTGCCGCTCATGCAGCTTGTCGAGATCATTCGCGGGCTGGCGACGGGCCAGGAGACGCTCGACGTGGTGGTGGCCCTGGCCGAGCGGCTGGGCAAGACGCCCGTCGAGGCGGCGGACTACCCCGGCTTCATCGCCAACCGCATCCTGATGCCCATGCTCAATGAGGCGATCTACGCGCTGATGGAAGGCGTGGGCACGGCGGAAGCGATTGACACGGTGATGAAGCTGGGCATGAACCACCCGATGGGGCCGCTGGCGCTGGCCGACTTCATCGGGCTGGATGTGGTGCTGAGCACCCTCGAGGTGCTGCACGACGGCCTGGGCGACCCGAAGTACCGCCCGTGCCCGTTGCTGCGCAAGATGGTCGCGGCGGGGCACCTGGGCCGCAAGACCGGGCGGGGATTCTACGACTATTGCGCGGGGGCATGATCGGGAGGGCGAGGCGGTCAGTTCACCCGCTTCCAGGTGCCGCTGCTCAGCCGCCAGATCACCGTCCCGGCGGGGATGGTCACGCCGTTTTCAGTGCGCGTCGTCTCGGCGTAGGCGTAGGTCTGCGAGGCGGCGTCGCGCCCGATGGTCACGGAGACAATCTGCGGCACGGGCTGCGCGGCGTAGGCGGGGCTTTCCAGGCGCAGCGCCGCTTCGCTGGACGCCGCGACGTTCTGTAGGTCGTATAGCGCCAGGAACGCGCCGCTATTCTGCGGCTGCGTGACAAGCTGTGGCTCAAGCTCCAGCCGCCACTGCAAGAAGCTCTCCCAGGCCAGGCTGTTCAACTGATCCACGGTCAGCAGGGGCATGGCAACGCCGGTCAGGGCGGTCAAAGCGTCGTCGAGTGCCATCTGCGGGCCTAGCGCCGCCAGCAGGGTCAGTGGCGCGCCCGGCCCGTACTGGGCGATGAGCGAGCGCATGAAGGGCGGCGCAGCGGGGGACTGCTCGTCCATCTGCGCGGCCAGCCAGCCGGTTAGCTCGTCTTGAAGCCAGGCTGCGTCGCTGTAGACGGGCAAGGCGATCTCTCCGCCCACATAGCGCACCAGCCGCGCGGCCAATTGGCGCACGATCTCCGCTTGCAGTTCCGGTGTGAGTGGCAGGTCGGCGCGCGCGCGGCCCACCAGGGGCGACGACGCGCGCAGCAGCCAGGGGTCGGGCGCGGCCCATTCGACGGTCTTGGGGCGCTCGGCGACGATCTCTACTCTGAGCGGAGGTGGGGCGGCGGCGCAGGTCAGAGCGGCGCAGCCGCGCTCCCACCAGGCGTCGAGGCGGGGCAGCAGCGCCTGGGCCAGCGTCTCGTCCAGGGTGCGATAAACGACGCGCGCCCGCGCGCCGGTCAGGGTGTGTTCCTCGCCCCAGAAGGTGAGATCGTCGGGCACGTGACGCCAGCCACTTTGCGGGTTGGCCGCGCCGTCCTCGTAGCGCCAGTAAAACCACACGACGTGATAGGGCACGCCGTCAATGATCTCCTCCAGCACCACACGCGCTCGCTGGTTGTCAATGGTGGCGCTGATCACCTCGCCGGTCAGGGCGACGCGATGGCTGGCTTTGAGCGTCTGGTAGTCTTCGAAACGCTGGCTTTGATCGAGGATGAAGGAGTCGCTGGCGCTGCGTTGGACGGCCATGTAGTTGGCGAAGTCGCCTACGCGCAGGGCGGCCACTTCGACGCTGACCGTGTCCAGCAGATCGCGGCGAATCTGGTCGTCCACGCGCTGCAAGCGCCACAGAATCAAGGCTCCGATCAGGCCGAGCACGGCCACCACCAGCGCCAGTAGCAGCATAATCTGGCGGCGCGCACGCTGGCGGCGGCGCTGCGCCGCCGGGTCTTCGGTGGCGCGGATGCGCGACTGCTCGGATTCGACCTGCCAGTCGAGGCGAATGCCCATCGGTGATCCCTCAGAGGCCATTTGATCTTTACCTCCATCCCCGGCTCTTCCCCCGCAAGCGAGGGAAGGGAGAAAGGCCTGCTCTTGAAGCCCCTCCCCGCCTGCGGGGAGGGATTTAGGGTGGGGTTGCTGGTCTTTTCAAATGGTCTCTCAAGCAGCTGGGTGGCGGCCCGATTGTAGCACGGCAGCAGGGTGCATCCAACCGGAAAGCAGCGCGCCCGTCCTGGCGGGCAGGGCGGGCGCTGTTGCAGGCTGGGGGACCTGGATTTGAACCAGGACTGACGGATCCAGAGTCCGCTGTTCTGCCGGTTAAACTATCCCCCAGTGACGCCGGGCATTGTAGCATACGGCGAGCCGCTTGGCAAGGGTTTGCGCGCGGTCAACGCGGGCTTCAGAGGTAACGGGGGCCAGGTGAGTGCTGTTGATAGGTGAGGCTTCCCATACTGTGCCTGTTGACCGGCCTTGCGGGGCAAGAAAGCGTGGCGGCACCAGGAATCTCCGATTCTTTATCAGATTTTTAGAAGCTCCCGGATCAATTGCTGGTATACTAACAGTAAGACCCGGATACCTGATCCGGGCGTGCCTGCGTGATGCGATAGACCGCGCCGCGTGTTGCGAAGTGGGGATGACTCTAGCGGGGGTCGTCGTGGGTTTTATTGTGGCGCGGAGCAGGGCGAATCACGCGCTTCTACCTGGGACCGCCGGGCTAATTTAGCCCGGCAGTTTCTCTTTGTGCGGGCCGAGTCACCGTGCGGTATAGGCCAGATTCGGGGGCGATGATTCGCGGTGCAAAGCCCATCCCTACAAGGTCGGTTTCTGTCGCCCATGGGCAATGCCCCGCCAGCCGCCGGGGGGTCCACGAACAACCTGTTAGGGCTGGCACTTGGGCGCTGGGATTGCCCCTCCATTCCCCAACCCCTTCCCCCACGCTGCGCGGAGGGAAGGGGAGCCGGCCCGCC
>DYGW01000237.1 GCA_020724485.1 Thermoflexus sp.
CCCTCCGTAGCGGAGAGGGGGAAAGGCCGAGCGCAGCGAGGCCAGGGGGTGAGGTCAATGCCCCGCTGTCAAGCGAGTCGCCGCCCGCCGACCGCTGTCTCACCCAAGCACCCACAGCGCGACCATGCCGCTGGCAATGGACAGCAGGGTGCTGCGCGCGCGCCAGGCGACGACTGCCGCCACTGCCCCGGCGACCAGGTGCGTATTGCCCGGCGACAGGTCGAGCGAGCCGCCCGGCATGAACACCGCCGGGAAGACAATTGCTGCCAGCGCCGCCGGGGGCACGTAGCGCAGGGCGCAGCGCACGGCGGGCGATAGCGCGGCGTCGCCCAGCAGCGCGATGGCCGACAGGCGAACGCTGTAGGTCACGGCGACCATGCCCAGGATCGTCAGCCAGGTGGTCATGACGTGCGCTCCGCCGGCGACGCTGGCGCGCCACGAGGCGCAGCCCAGCCCGCGCGCTCCGCGCCGACCCCAGCAGCGATCCCGGCCAGCACCGCGACGACCAGCCCCAGGTTGTACGGCAGTCCGCGCCCGGCCAGGGCCGCGATCCCCGCCACCAGCGCAGCCAGCACGGTCGGGCGGTCTTTCAGCGTGGGGATGAGCAGAGCGATGAAGGTCAGGGCCAGGGTGAAGTCCAGCCCCCAGCTTGGCGGCACCTGCGCGCCGAGCAACACGCCCGCCGCCGTGCTGATCTGCCACGTCACCCACAGGGTGATGCCCGCGCCCAGCGTGTACCAGTGGCGCGGAGTCCCGCGAGCGGGCGTGGCCGCGTTCGCCTCGTAGTGGGTGATGGCGACGGCGTAGGCTTCGTCGGTGAGCAGGAAGGCGAGCAGATACTTCCAGGCGCGGTCCAGGTGACGGAGGTACGGCGCGAGCGAGGCGCTGTAGAGCATGTGGCGCAGGTTGACGACGAAGGTGGTCAGGACGATGATCACGCCCGGCGTCCCGCCCGCGAACAGCTCCGCCGCGACGAACTGCGACGATCCGGCGAAGACGATCAGCGACATGCCCAGCGCCACCTCGACCGGCAGCCCGGCATTGGTGGCGGCGATGCCGTAGATCATGCCGAAGGGCATCGTGCCGAGCAGGATAGGAAGCTGGGCGCGCACGCCGCCCCAGAACTCCGCGCGCCGGGAAAGCATGGCTATTCCTCTACGGTGCATGGATGGTTTCTTGACGGCGCTCTAGTGTACCGCAGCGCGTCCGGCGCGCCCTCGTGCGTTTTGCATAGATGACTCACGGGAGCTTGTGCGGTTCAGAGAGTCCGCCCCGACTTGGCAATAGGCCCCTGCGCCAGGACAATCGCAACCCACGAGCATCCCGTTTTGACCTCACCCCCTGGCCTCGCTGCGCTCGGCCTGTCCCCCTCTCCACACACGGAGAGGGGGCGGCGAGGCGCGTCAGCGCCGAGCGGGGGTGAGGTCAACCGGCTGGGGCGCGGTGATCTTGATGCGATTGCCCTACCCACTGCGCAGTTGGGGCTTGCCATCCGTTCAGCAGATGTCGTATGATCTGGACGATTTCCCCATCAGCGTGCGCGGATGCCCTCCGCGCAGTGGCTATGTCCGATCCTGCGCTGTTCACCTTCTTCTGACGACCCGGTTCTGCGTGGGGCACCGGCGCTGCTACGGTGCTGTGTTGCGCTGCCCGGTGCGGCTGGCCCGTCCGCCCGCCGGAAGGCCCCCGATCAGTTTTGCTCCCTTGTAAACGGCGATTCTCATGGCAGCAGCGCACCTGATTGCCGCCTGACCCAACCCAACCCGACCGCTCACCGTAGTTGCTGTGTGGATGATCATGAGCGCGCAAGAGACCCAACCCCTGACCGTGATCCCGGTCGCCAGGATGCAGACTGCTCCCCAATCCGCCGGCAACCCGTGCCTGCGCTGCGGGGCGTGCTGCGCCCATTTCCGCGTGTCGTTCTACTGGGCCGAAGCTGACCCGTCGCGCGGCGGCACCGTGCCCGCTGACCTGGCGGAAGACCTGACGCCGGTGCTAGGCTGCATGAAAGGCACCAACCAGGCGCATCCGCGCTGTGCCGCGCTGATCGGCGAGATCGGGCGCGGGGTGCGCTGCGCCATCTACGAGGGACGGCCCTCGCCCTGCCGCGAATTCGGCGTCGAGTGGACAGGCGAAGGGCTGCGCTTCACGCCGGAAGACCTGGCGCGCTGCACGCAGGCGCGCGCGGCCTGGGGGCTGCCACCCCTGTTCGACCAGCCGCACCCGCTGCCCCAGCTGGAAGGGGTCACGCCGCCGCTCAAGCAGGCGAGCTAGCCAGCCAGCGAGCGTCCGCCAGGAAGATGTTGTTGGCGAATTCCCTGCATGCTAGTTTTGTAGGGGCGCTGCTCTGTGCAGCCCGTAGGGGCGTATGGCCATACGCCCCTACGAAGTCATTTCGCCAAAGCATCCAGGAAGTGCGCGAACAGCCGCCGGTCGTGGCCGGCGGAAGGAGTCGGACGCTCCGGGTGCCACTGCACGGCCAGCACGGGCAGCGCCGGGTGCAGCAACCCCTCGATCACGCCGTCGGCGCACACAGCGAAGGGGATGAGGTCTGGGGCCAATTCAGCGGCGGTGATGCCCTGGTGATGGTGCGTGTTGGTGTGCAGCGTTGCCGTCTGCAGCAGGCGGCGCAGCGAGGGATGGACGAGCGCCACCTCGTGCGGCTCGTCGGACTCGTGAGCCAGAAACCGCGCGCTATGCGCGGGCAAGTCCTGGATCAGCCCGCCGCCGAAGTAGAGGTTGATCACCTGCAGGCCACGACAGATGCCCAGCACGGGCAGCCCGCGCGCCAGGGCCAGGTCGAGCAAGGCCCACTCGGTCGCGTCGCGCTGCGGGGCGATGCCGCGCGAACCCCGGTTGGGCTGGCTGTAGCGCGCCGGGGCGACATCGCCGCCGCCGGTCAGCACGACGCCCGCCACACCGAGCGCAGTCACATGGGCGGCGGGATCGCTCAGCGCGTTGGGCACCAGCACCGGCGCAATCTCCAGCCCTTGTAGAAATGGCACGTAAGCCTGGCGCAGATAGTCCGCCGGACGGCGCGCGTCGCGCACATCCATCGTGACGGCGAAGGGGTGCATGGGATTATTCCTGGCGCTGCTGCGCCTCGAATCGCTCGAGTTGCGCCATCTGCGGGGGCATGATGCGGATGAAGGGACGCGTCCGTTTGATCAGCGCAACGGCCTCGTCGAGGGTCATGCCCTGCGTGATGAAGTAGGCGGCGGCCATCGTCGGGGCGCGGCCCACCCCGCCCGCGCAGTGGATGTAGACCTTGCCGCCATTGCGCGTCACGCGCTCGATGAAGGCAGCGCCTGCGGCCAGGTGTTCCAGGGTGGGAGCGTCGTCGTCTACCGTCGGCAGGTGGCAATACTCGGCCAGGGCCAGCCCGCGCGCGGCGTCGTCGAACTCGGCGCGCAGGTTGACGCCGCCAGTGACGCCAAGCGCCTCCAGCTTGCGCTTGCCGCGCTGCCGGTACTGCCCGCCGACGAAGACCTGCGGCGTGATCTGGCTGAAGCATACCAGCGGCACGCCGGTCAGCTTGGGCACGCCCCGGCCATAGAGCCAGACCAGGGTCGTGCGCAGGCCCTGCGTGCGCAGCCGGCTGGCGACGATGCGCAGGGCTTTGAGGGCGCGTTGGGCGAGTTTGGGCACGGCGGGCATGGTGGTATGGCTTCCTGTGCGGCGCGAAGGGCAAGGGCGCGAGGCCGGGCGCGTTAATCGGCGGTTGGCAGGCTGGCGGACTGTTCTTGCTCCAGGTCAAGCTCGTCAGCGAACACGGGAACGCGCTTGGTCGGCGGGCGGCCCCCTCCGCCGCGCGGCCCTTCGGAGCGAGAAGAGACGGTGCGCGCCAGAAAGACGACGCCGCCGACCAGGGCCAGCGCCCAGGTGAGCACGCGCATGATGATGGCGATCACGCTGGCTTCACCGCTGCTGACTCCGGCCAGGCCCAGGAAGAAGATGTACGCCGATTCCTTGACGCCGAGCGCGGCGATTGAGATCGGCAGCAGCTCGGCGACGGTCGAGAGGGCGATCATCGGCACGAAGGCGGCCAGCGGGATCGTGTCGCGCACGGCGACCAGCACCAGGTAGGTCGCACCCATCGTCAGGGCGTTGGCGACGATGGAGAGCAGGAACATCAGCACCAGGATGGATGGACGCCACAACTGTTCGCTGAGCGCCGTCTGCAAGCTGCGCGCCATCGCCAGCAGACCGTGCAAGCGCAGCCGCGTCATGACCAGGGCAATCGGCTCTATGAACCAGCCCTGGCGCAGCACGAGCAGCCCGATCAGCCCACCCACGAACGCCGCATAGACAGCCATGATGAAGGCATGAGGCACAACGCCCACTTCCAGCGTATAGGCGAACGCGCTGGCCATGCCGAAAATAGACAGCAGGCCGATACCGCGCTCGATGAGCACTGACGACGTGGAGTCGGCCACGCGCCCCGTCTTGGCGGCGGTATCCACCGCGCGCACGGCGTCGCCGCCGACCGACGTGGGCAGGATGGTGCTGAAGAACGCCCCGACCAGGTACGTGCCGAGCAGCCGCCGGAACGACAGGTCCATCGCGCTCTGGTGAACCAGCAGGCCCCAGCGGAACGACTTGACGACGGTGCTGAGCAGCATCAGCAGCCAGGCCAGCGGGATCAGCTTCCAGTTGACGTTGATCAGCTTATCGCGGTTGTTGGCTACCAACCCGATGACGACAGCCATCAGACCGAAGGCAATGACCAGCCGCAGCCGCAGGATCAGCCGGGCACGGCTACTGCGGGTGGCGGGTAAGCTCGTCTCGCTGGGCTGGTCAGCCGAGTGGCGGTCGGCGGGCATCGCGTCGGTGCTCTCAGATCGGACAGATGGGCGCGCTCGCGTGAGTGCTACGAGGCAGTGGCCCGCGCCATTATAGCAGACCGGTTAGGCCCCGCCAATTGACAGTTTGTGCGGGGGTCCACGAACAAGTCGTGAACGTGTTTGTCCCCCCCATCCCCGGCCCTTCCCCCACGAGGGGGGAAGGGAGACAAGCGGCGGGC
>DYGW01000238.1 GCA_020724485.1 Thermoflexus sp.
TCACTTGACGCTGAGCCATCAACCTCCCCCCCTGGCCTCGCTGCGCTCGGCCTTTCCCTCTCTCCGCCAGCGGAGAGGGGGAAGTGAGGCGCGTCAGCGCCGAGCGGGGGTGAGGTTAAGCCAGGGCGCGGCAGAGCAGCGCCCCGCTTGGCGGATGGGGGCGCAATCGTCTCGCGCAGCAGGGCCAGCGCCGCCTCGCAGATCGCGCGCGCCTCGTCTGCCGTCTGGTGACCACGCGGGTCGTCCTCGGTGTTGGGGCAGCTCAGGTTGAGCGTGAACCACGTCGGGAGGACGCCCGCCGCCACGAACGCCTCCAAAGAGGCCAGTACTTCCTCGGTCTGCCGGGCGGGGTCGGTGACGCCGGGGCTGACGGCGATGTTGATCCCGAATTGACGCGGCAGCGCCGCGCGCCGCGCGCCCAGGAAGGCCGCCGCCGCGCGCGCGCCGGGGTTGCGCAGCCCGATGCGGTTCTGGGTGGAGCGGGTGGGCACGTCGCGCCAGGTGACAGTGCCGGGGTTGCCGGGGCGCGGCCAGCGCGTGAACGAGCCGAACTCGACCAGCCCTACCAGCGGCGGCAAACAGCGCCAGCCGGGGATGATGTTGCGCCCGGCGGCGACCGCGGCCAATGCCTCCTCCTCCGAGGCGAAGCCGTCGCCCTTGACCAGCCCGGCGGCCAGCATCAGCGGGGACTCCAGCGTCAACCCGCCCACCTCAACGGGCACCGGCGGCTGGATCACCCCGCGCAGCGCGCCCAGGAACGGGAGCAGCCACGTCTGCCCATCGGCCCGGCGCAGCCAGACGTGCATCTGCTGGTGCGCTCGCTGGGCGGACAGGCGGAAGATCAGCGGGCGGGCCAGGCGGCGGTAGCCCGCATCATACAGGCGCAGCAGCGCCCCGCGCGCCCTCTCGCGGATCATGACACCTCCCCGAACAGGTTGCGCCCGGAGCCGGGGGCGGCCAGCACGCGCTCTCCGTCGAAGACGGTCTGCCCGCGCACGACCACCCGGCGCACCTGGCCCATGACGCGCATCCCCTCGAACGGCGACCAGCCGCAGGCCGTGTGCAGGCGCTCGCGGGCGATGACGTGGGACGCGCTGAGGTCCACGACGGTGTACGTCTCTGGCGGCGGCAGCACGCCGAAGATGCGCTGCGCGTTGAGCGCCAGCAGCGCGATCAGGTGCTCGACGGTCAGCCGCCCCGCGCGCACTGCCGTGACCAGCAGCGGCAGCGTCGTCTCCAGGCCGGGCACGCCGGACGGCGGCGGATCGCCGTCTTTCTCGGCCAGCGTGTGCGGCGCGTGGTCGGACTCGATCACGTCCACTGCGCCATCAGCGACGGCATCCCACAGGGCGGCGCGGTCGGCTTCGGTCTTCAGCTCCGGCTTCATGCGCCCCAACGCGCCCAGCGTCCGCACGTCGCGCTCGGTCAGGAAGAGGTGATGCGGCGTGACGCCGATGCTCACCGGCAGCCCCTCCGCTTTGGCGACGCGCAGCAGGGCGATCTCCTCGGCGGTGCTGATGTGGCAGAAGTGGGTATGCTTGCCGGTGAGGCGCACCAGAGCCAGGATGTCGGCCACCGTTTCCCCTTCGGCGTGGACGGCGATGACCTTGCCCGCCGGCCAGGCGCGGAAGTGCGCTTCGCGCGCCGTCTGGTCGGCGAGCAGCAGGGTGCCGGTCGTGGCGTTGTTGTAGATCTTCAGCCCGCACACGCGCCCGGCGACGGCGGGATAGATTGCGGTGTTATCGGCCTGGCTGGCCCCGAAATACACGCCCCAGTCGCAGCGCGCGCCCGCGCCGATGGTGGCCAGCTTGCGGATCAGCGCCGCCTCGTCAATGGTGGGGGGCGGCGTGTTGGGCATGTCCAGCACGGCCCAATAGCCCCCGGCGACTGCCGCCGCCGTCTCGCTGGCGAACGTGCCCTTGTGCGCCCAGTTGAGGTCGCGCAGGTGCACGTGCGGATCGATCATACCGGGGATGGTCAGCGTCGAAGTCCTGCCGCGTTCGCCTAAACCCATAAGCCTCCCAACACTTTCGCCAGCAGCGCCATGCGCACGAACATGCCATTCTCCATCTGCCGGAAGTATACCGCACGCTTGTCGGCATCGAGCGCGTCATGATCGTCGGGCGTGCCCATCTCGTTTTTGCGCGGCAGGGGGTGCATCAGGATGGCGTCCGGCTTGGCGCGGGCCAGCACGGGCGGCGTCATGATGAAGCGGTCTTTGATCGCCTCGTACTCGGCGCGGTCGGCGAAGCGCTCTTCCTGCACGCGCGTCCAGTAGATCACGTCCGTCTCGGCCAGCACGTCGTCAATGGTGTCCGTCCGGCGCACGCGGATGCCCTTCGACTCGACAAAACTGACGATGTCTTCGGGCATGGGCAGCGACTCTGGCCCGACGAGGTTGAGCGTGGTGTTCTGCGCCTCGTAACGAGCGATCAGCTTGGCCAGCGAGTGGACGGTGCGCCCGTGCTTCAAGTCGCCGACCAGGGAGATGTTCAGCCCGTCAATGGTGCCTTTGGCGTCGAAGATGGTGAAGCAGTCGAGCAGCGCCTGGGAGGGGTGCTCGCCGATGCCGTCGCCGCCGCTGATGATCACCGGGCGGCGCGAGATCTGCTCGGCCAGCCGGTCGAGGTAGTAAGCGGCCTCGTAGGACGAGCCAACGTCCGGGTGGCGCAGCACGATCACGTCGGCGTAGCAGCCTACTGCGCGCACCGTGTCGGCCAGGTTTTCGCCCTTGTAGATGGACGAGAAGCGCACGCCGTTGCTGGCCGCCACCACTTCGCCGCCAAGCCGGCGCATCGCCGCCTGGAAGGATAGGTCGGTGCGCGTGCTGGCCTCGTAGAACAGCGTGGCCATCATCTTGCCTGCCGTCAGGGCCAGCAGCCCGCGATCCTGCTGCTTGATGCGCCGGCGGATCGAGGACGTGGCGTCGAAGAGGATTTGCAGGTCGTGGCGGTCGAACTGATCCACCGAGATGATGTGCTTCTCGGTGAAGTGGCCGTCAATCTTGGGCGGGGTGTAGAGCGTCAGGAAGCGCCGGGACTGGCGTAGATCGTTGGTGATGAAATCGTCTGACATCGTGGCCTCCGCAGCACGCATAAAAAAAGACCACCAAATGGTGGTCTCAACGGTCGAAAACGACGGGTACGGCCAGTGATGACTCGCCGCCCGCGCCCGGCAGGCGCGGGACAGGTAGCAGGCAAACGGCGTTCATCCCCGGCAGCATCTCCGTCCTCGCTGAACAGCGGGCCTGCCCCGCAGGGTGCAGCGCGCGCAACGTCGCGCGCTATTCCTGCTCGTCAAGCCTGGCGAATTTTTTACCAGGAACGGGCAGCGGCGTCAAGTGTGAAAAACCACCAGGTCAGGTGTATGCAAACCTTGTCAGGTAGGGGCACTGCTCTGCTGCGCCAGTAGGGGCGTATTGCAATATGCAATACGCCCCTACAAGAACGCCAAGCCGCCCGTGCCACCGAGCATGGAAGTATCCTGGGATTTCATAAAGCGCATCAAACCCGCTCCTACAAGCCGGTGACCTTGCCCCCAATGGAGATGTACCCCTGAAATCCACGCTTTGGGCCTGAAGGCACTCCCATGTTAACCTTGTCGGGTGTGACCCATGTCCCCGGCCTATACAAGGGAGCAGCGCCCCTACCGCCTGATCGTATGCATCCTGGCAGCGAGGAGACCCCTTCATGATCGCCATCATTGACTACGGCGCAGGCAACCTGCGCAGCGTGCGCAACGCCCTGGTGCACCTGGGCGCGGACGTGATCACCCTCGCCACGCCGGACGGGCTGGCCGGCGCGGACAAGATCGTGCTGCCCGGCGTGGGCGCGTTCGGCGCAGGGATGGATGCCCTGCGCGCGGCGGGCTTCGAGGGGCCGCTGAAAGAGGCTGTGGCGGCGGGCGTGCCGCTGATCGGCATCTGCCTGGGGATGCAGTATCTGTTCGAGTCCAGCGACGAGATGGGGCTGCATCGCGGGCTGGGCTTGCTGCCGGGCCGTGTGACGCGCTTCCCCGCCGCCGGGCCGAAGGTGCCGCACATCGGCTGGAACCAGCTTCACATCCAGCGCAAGCACCCACTGCTGGCCGGGATTGAGGACAGGGCCTACGCCTACTTCGTGCACTCGCACTACGTGGACGCGGGCGAGGCGGACGACGTGCTGGCCACGACTGATTACGGGCTGGAGTACGCCTCGGTGGTGGCGCGCGGGAATCTGTTCGGCATCCAGCCGCACCCGGAGAAGAGCCAGGCGGTCGGCCTGCGCATCCTGAGCAACTTCGTGGAGCTGCGAGCATGATCGTCTATCCGGCCATAGACCTGCGGCGCGGGCGCGTGGTGCGCCTCAGGTACGGCGACCCGGCCCAGGAGACGGTGCACAGCGACGATCCGGTTGCCGTTGCGGAGCGTTGGCGGGCGGCGGGCGCGGCCTGGCTGCACGTGGTCAACCTGGACGGGGCGCTCGGCGAAGCGGCGCTGGTTCTCGATGCGCTGCGCGCCATCGCAGGGGTGGGGCTGCCGGTGCAGTTCGGCGGGGGGCTGCGCTCGCTGGACGACGCGGCGCGCGCCCTGGAAGCTGGGGCGACGCGCGTCGTGCTGGGCACGCTCGCCGTCCAGCAGCCGGACGCGGCGGGCGAGGCCGTGACCTGCTTCGGCGCGGAGGCGGTGACGGTGGCGCTCGACGCGCGCGGCGAGCGCGTGGCGACGCACGGCTGGCAGCAGGTCAGCGCCTGGGCGCCGGCGGAACTGGGCGCGGTGTTCGCCGCAATGGGCGTAATCCACGCGCTTTACACCGACGTGTCGCGCGACGGCGACCTGAGCGGCGTGAACGTCGCGGCGACGGCGGCGTTGGCGCGGGCAACCGGCCTGGCGGTGATCGCGTCGGGCGGGGTGGCGTCGCTGGAAGATGTGCGCCGCCTGCGCGCGACGGAGGCCGTCGCGGGCGTGGTCATCGGCCAGGCGCTCTATACGGGCGCGTTCGCGCTCGAAGACGCGCTGCGCGCGGCGGAGCAGGC
>DYGW01000239.1 GCA_020724485.1 Thermoflexus sp.
GGGGAAGTTGAGCGAAGCGAAACGGGGGTGAGGTAAATAACTAGCAATCAAGGTAGTAGATTCTTTGTCATGCTCAAACACTTCGACCCAGGCCATCCCGATATGCCGGCCAGATAAGCGTTGCCCGCAAATATCCTCAGAATCATCGGCGGGGCGTATAGTGTGCTGCGCCCCACCGTCTTGTGCGCGTCGCTGCGCGTGCGTCATTCTGCGCCTGGAGGCTCCGGGATGCTCGCCAGTGAGTCGAACACGAGCTTGGTCGCATCGAACAGCCGAATGTACTCCTCGACCAGCGGTCGGTAGTAAGCGTGATGGTCCATGTTCGGCTCGGTGCGGCCGGTCGGGTGCGTGAAGCGCCGAGCCGTCGCCGCCAGGTCGTCGAAGATGCCGACCGCGTAGCCCGCCAGGATTGCCGAGCCGAGTACAGCGAACTCCTCGCGGTTGAGCGTCACATAGGGCACGCCCAGGATGTCGGACTTGATCTGGTTCAGCAGCTTGCTGCGCGCGCCGCCGCCGATCACGCGCGTCTCGTGCACCTTCAGCGTGGGCAGCAGGCCGCGTGCGATGCCCAGGTAGTAGGCGTATTCGTAGCCCAGGGCTTCGAGCATGGCGCGATAGAGATGCGCTCGCGTATGCGACCAGCTCAGGCCGATGAACAGGCCGCGCGTGTTCGGATCGCTGGGGCACACGCGCCCGCTCAGATGGGGCAGGAACAGCAGCTTGTTGGCGCCGGGCGGCACACTGGCCGCCATGCGGTCGAGCACCTGGTAGATGTTCTCCCCGGCAGCCTTAGCATCTGCCTTCTCGTGAGCGGCGAACTCGTCGCGGAACCAGCGCAGGTTAAGCCCACCACCGTTGATGTAACCCAGCGTGTAGTACAGGCCGGGCACGGCTGTGTGCGCCGTGAAGAGAGTGCGATGCGCCTGATCGGTGGCGAACTGGTCGACGACGACCGCGAAGACCGAGGCCGTGCCCGCCACGTCGAAGACGAGGCCGGTGCTGACCATCGCCGCGCCCAGCATCCCCGCGGCCTGGTCGCCGCAGCCGGCGGCGATCGGCGTGCCCGCCTTCAAACCGGACGCAGCAGCCGCTGCGGGCGTGACGTGGCCGATGATATCCCACGAGTTGACGATGCGCGGCAGCTTGTCGCGCTCCACGCCAAAGTAGGCCAACAGGTCATCTGACCACTCGCCGGCCCGGGTGTCGCTGAAGCAGGAGAAGTGAATGTAGGTGCGGTCCACGAAGCCCTGCTCACCCTTGAGGCCCGCCATGCGCCCGGCGACGTAACCTCCCGGTTGGATGAAACGGGCGATCTGCTTGAAGACTTCAGGCCGCTCGTGCATCCACCACAGGACTTTGGCGCCGTGCGAGATGGTCGGCGGTCCGCCCGTGAGGGCGATGATCTGCGGCTCGTGCTCCTTCAGCCGGAGGATGTACGGACCGCAGCGCGTATCGAGCCACGAGTCGTAACCGGTCGGCGATTCCCAGTCCTGGCTGACGCTGCCGATCCCCGCCATCTGCCCATCGAAGGCGATGCCTGCTACCTGGGCCGGATCGATCCCGCTCTGCTCCATGCACGAGCGGATCGTGCGCACCGCCGAGCCGTAGATCTCGTCCATGTCCTGCTCGACCCAGCCGGGTCGAGGATAGTAGAGCTTGGATTCCTCATACGCTTCGGCGACGACATGGCCATCCGTGTCAACAATGCCCGCCTTTGTCCCCATGGTCCCCAGATCGACGCCGACGAGATAAGTCTGCGCCATGGCCTGTCCTCCTCTTGTCGCCGCGCGCTGGCGCGTGGCCGCGCCTATATGTATTTGGGATTGGCGACGAGCGCAACCTGGCCGTCGCGCTCGACCATGATCTTGGCAAAGCCTATCTTCTCGATCGTCCCGTAGTCATGGCCGGAATCGCCAGGCCACGCGGCAAAGAAGATGAACGGCTCGCTGCCGGTGTTAACCGTCCGGTGCGCCCAGTAGGGCGGGACGTAGGCGATGGTGCCCGGCTGCATGGGCACGCTGGAGACTTCGCCCGCGTCTGTCTGCAGCAGCAGGTAGCCGTGGCCGGCCAGACCCAGGTAAATCTCCGCCCGATCGCGCTTGACGTGGAAATGTCCCTTGGTCATGTGATACTCGTCGCTGACGCGCCCGGGGTAGATGATGGTCGTCGAGTGGAGGATGTGCCCTTCCTCCTCCGGCAGATCGACGGGATAGACCTCGTAGATCAGCCGGTCTCCCTCCTGGGCCAAGATGCGCTCAGTGGCGGCGTCATCCGCATACATGCCGCGCATGTCGCTCAGGGAGCGGCGGATCACGTGGCTGACCGGGGTGATGATACCAGTGGTCAGTCCAAGCTCGGATTTGAAGGGTTGCATCAGGTTCATCAGGTTGCTCTCCGTTGTTCAGTGGGATGGCTCAAGCAGAATCCGCATTTCCTTGCCCGACTGCGATCGCGCAATACCCTCGGCGATCTGGTCGAGCGGCAGGCGCGTGCACGCCAGTGCTTCAAGCTGGATACGTCCGGCGCCGACGAGGTTCATGGCTGCACGATACTGGCGCATGTTCGAACCGGTCGTGCCGGTGACGACGAGCTGTTTGTAATGCACCAGGTTGGCGTTAAGCTGGATGGTCGGCTGGTCTTTGGGCAGACCGCCGAAGAGGTTAATGCGCCCACGCGGCGCGGCCAGCTCAAAGGCCTGTTCCTGGGCGCGTGGCGCCGCCGCTGCCACGATGATCGCGTCCGCGCCCAGCCCGCCCGACGCCCTGTGCACGGCGGCCAGCACGTCGTCGCGCGCGGGGTTGAGCGCCAGATCCGCACCATTTGCGCGGGCCTGTGCCAGCCGCTCGTCCGCAAAATCGCTGGCGATCACCGTGCGCGCACCACTCAGCCGCGCCAACTGGACGTGGATCTGGCCGATCGGCCCGGCGCCTATCACCAGCACGACATCATCCGGCCCGACGCCTAGCGCTTCCTGCCCATTTAGGCAGCACGATAGTGGCTCGGCCAGCGCGGCGACATGATCGGGCACGCCGTCGGGCACCGGCACGACGTTCCCCTGGCGGATGGCGTCCTCGGTGATCAGCATGTATTCGGCAAATCCGCCGTCCAGGCTGACGCCGAATGCTGTGTAGTCCGGGCACAGGTTCGTCCAGCCCGCCACGCATTGGGGACAGGTGCCGCAGCCCATATTCGGCGCGACTCCCACCCGCATTCCCGCGCGCAAGCCCGCTACTGATGCGCCGACCTCGACGATCTCGCCCGCCAGCTCGTGGCCCAACACGCGGCAGGTGCCGGGCGGGATGCAATGATGGCCGTGCGCGTAGATGCGCAGGTCGGTGCCGCAGATGCCCACGCTGCCGATGCGCAGCACAGCCTCGCGCGGACCGGGGCGGGGGCGGGGGATGTCTTCGATGCGGATGTCGCCAATGCCGTGAAAGACCGCTGCTTTCATCGCTGGCTCTCATTGCCCGGCGCAACAGGGGCGAATTGCCCCGTTCATTTCAGGATCGACAATCCCCCGTCAACGCTGAGCGCCTGGCCCGTGCACCACTCGCTTTCGGACGACGCCAGAAACAGCACGGCGCCGGCGATGTCTTCGGGCTGGCCGATCCGGCCCAGTGGCGCAAAGGCGGCCAGCTCATCGCGGCCCGCCGCAGTGGGAACCGCTGCCCGTAGCATGTCGGTGAAAACAGGACCGGGGCACACCGCGTTCACGCGAATATGGTAAGGAGCCAACTCCACGGCCATGGCGCGCGTCAGCGCAATCACGGCACCCTTGGCGGCGCTGTAGGCGGCATGGCCCGGCTCGCCGACCACGCCCGCCTTCGAGGCGACGTGCACGATCGCGCCGCCACCGCTGTCCAGCATGGTGCGGACCACGGCCTGCGACGGCAGAACCGTGCCCAGCACGTTGATCCGGTACATGCGCTCCCACAGATCTTCTGGCTCGTCGCAAAAGGCGGCTTTTTCGTGCGTGCCCGCGTTATTGACGAGCGCGCCGATCGGGCCGAAGTGCTCGATTGCCTGCTGCACCATGCCCTCGACCTGGTCGCGGCGCGTCAGATCCACCGCGATGAACTCGGCGCGGCCCCCACCGTCGCGCAACGCGCGCGCCGCTGCTTGGCCGCGCTCCTCGTTTTGGGCGGCGATCACTACGGCGGCGCCCTCGCGCGCGAAGGCGTTGGCGATGGCCAGCCCAATGCCCCGGCTGCCGCCGGTGACGATCACCACCTGGTCTTTGAAGCGTTCCATGCCCGGCTCGATCCCCCGGTTGCACCGGTCAGGTCCCAAACCGCCGGCGCCGCCACTGGTCGAAGATCACAACGATGATGATGACCGACCCCTGAACAATGCGCTGGTAGAAGGCGCTCACGTTCAGCAGGTTCAACCCGTTGTTGAGCACGCCCGTGATGGACGCGCCGATCACCGAGCCGAACACGCCGCCCTCGCCGCCGAACAGGTTGGTGCCGCCGATAACGACTGCCGCGATCGAGTTCAGGTTGTCTTCGCCGGCCATGAGCGCGTTGGCCGAGTTCAGGCGCCCGGCCAGCACAAACCCCGCGATCGCCGCTAGCAGGCCAGAGATGACATAGACACTAACCTTGGTGCGGTCAATGTTGATGCCCGACACGCGCGCGGCTTCGCGGTTGCCGCCAACGGCGAACACACTGCGTCCCAGGGCAGTGTAGCGCAGCACAAACCAGGCGATCAGGGCCATGCCCAGCGCGATCAGCGCGGCGATCGGCACGCCTAGCAAGTCATCGCTACCCAGCGCGATCATGGGTTTGGGCAGGTAACCTCTCAGCTCGGTCGCCGTGAGGTGCGAGGGGACTGGCAGACCGCTGGTGACGAGCAGCGCGATGCCCCGGAAGGCTTCCAGCGTGCCGACCGTGGCGATGAAATCGGGTATGCGCCCGCGCGTGATAAGCA
>DYGW01000007.1:0-16263 GCA_020724485.1 Thermoflexus sp.
CGCTTTAGCTCCCACGTCAATGCCGCGCGTCGGCTCGTCGAGGATGAGCACCTTCGGGTCGAGCGTCAGCCATTTGGCGATCACCACCTTCTGCTGGTTGCCGCCGCTCAGGTTGCGCACGCGCTGCGCCGTCGAAGGCGTGCGAATGTCCAGCCGCGCGATGAAATCGTCCGTGATCTGCTCGACCTGCGACCAGCGAATGAACAACGCGCGCGTCAGGCGGCGCAGCACGGCCATGACCACGTTCGCCGCTACCGACATGCGCAGGAATAATCCCTGGCGCTTGCGGTCCTCTGGCACGAAGCCAATGCCGCTGCGGATCGCTTCTTGCGGGCGGCGGATGCGGAGGGGCTGGCCGTCCAGCAGCATTGTGCCAGCGGTGGTCGGACGCGCGCCGAAGATCGCTTCGGCCAGCTCGGTGCGGCCCGCGCCGACCAGCCCGGCCACGCCCAGAATCTCGCCCTTGTGCAGGGTGAAGCTGACATCGCGCACGCGCTCGCCCCGGCTCAGCCCGCGCACCTCGAGGATCACCTCGTTGGCTGGCGGGGTGTTGCGCCGCTCAAAAATCTGCCCCATCTCGCGCCCGACCATCATGCGGATGATGTCGTCGGTGCTTAGCTCGCTCACCGGGCGCGTGCCGACAAGCTGCCCGTCGCGCAGCACCGTCACCCGGTCGGCGATGTGCAGCACTTCCTCCAGCCGGTGCGAGATGAAGATGATGGCGACGCCCTGGGCGCGCAGCGCGCGCATCTGGCCGAACAAGGTCTCGACTTCACGGTCGGTCAATGACGAGGTCGGCTCGTCCATGACGATCAGGCGCGCGTCCATCGAGAGCGCCTTGGCCACCTCGATCATCTGCTGCTGGGCGATGGAGAAGAAGCGCACCGGCGTGCGCACGCTCACCCCCAGCCCAAGCTGGTCGAGGTCGGCCTGCGCCTGCCGGTACAGACTGCGCCAGTCCACCGTGCCGGGTAGCCTGCCCGCTGGCTCGCGCCCCAGGTAGATGTTCTTGCCCGCGTCGAGATAAGGAATGAGCGCCAGTTCCTGGTGAATCATGCTGATGCCCAGGCGTTGGGCATCGTGCGGCGAGTGGATGGTCACGCCCTCGCCCTGCCAGAGGGTCTCGCCGGCGTCCGCTCCGTAGACCCCGTTGAGCACCTTCATCAGCGTGCTCTTGCCAGCGCCGTTCTCGCCCACCAGGGCCAGAATCTCGCCGGGATGGACGGTCAGGTCCACGCTCTGAAGCGCCTGGACGCCGGGGAACGCCTTGCTGATGCCCCGCATCTGTAAAAGCGGTGTGTTTTCCATGCTGCTCGCTAACGTGAAAAGGCTGTGCAGGAGCGCGCCCCTGCACAGCCCCACACTCATGTCGCTTACTGGGTGACGAGCGCCAGGTCAACCGGGATGTAGGCCGGGACTGCCTGGCCGCCGAGGAAGGCGGCTGCCGTCTCGACGCCGAGCACGCCCATCAGAGCGGGCTGCTGGGCGACGGTCGCGGCCAGGGTGCCAGCGTTCACAGCGGCGACAGCGTCGTCCACCGCGTCGAAGCCGACGAAGATGATGTCCGCCGCGCGGCCCGCTGCGGTGGCGGCCTCGATAGCGCCCAGGATCATCTCATCGTTGTGGGCGAAGACACCGTTGATGGTGTCCTGCGCCTGGAGGATGTTCTCGAAGACGGTCAGACCCTCAGCGCGGTTGAAGTTGGCGGTCTGGCGGGCGACGATCTCCACGCCGGAGCAGTTCTCGCTCATGTAGGCGTTGAAGCCTTCGCCACGGTCGCGCGCCGCCGACGTGCCGGCGATGCCTTCTAGCTCGACGACCTTGCCCGCGCCGCCGAGGGCGTTGCACAAGAACTCAGCGGCCATGCGACCACCAGCCACGTTGTCCGAAGCGATGTGGCTGACCACTTCGCCGCCGGACGCGCCGCGGTCAATGGTGAAGACGGGGATGCCCGCTTCGTTCGCAGCCAGGATCGAGGGCACGATGGCGTCCGCGTCGGTCGGGTTGACCAGGATGGCGTCCACGCCCTGGGCGATCAGGTCTTCCATGTTCGCCGCTTCGGTCGCCGGGTCGTCCTGCGAGTCGAGCACGACCACTTCCACCGGGCCGAGTTCCGCTGCCGCCGTCTGCGCGCCGTCGCGCAGCGTGACGAAGAACGGGTTGTTGAGCGTGGACAGCGACAGGCCGAGCGTCAGCTTCTGCACCAGGCGCAGGTCAACCGGGATGTAGACCGGGACTGCCTGGCCGCCGAGGAAGGCGGCTGCCGTCTCGACGCCGAGCACGCCCATCAGAGCGGGCTGCTGGGCGACGGTCGCGGCCAGGGTGCCAGCGTTCACAGCGGCGACAGCGTCGTCCACCGCGTCGAAGCCGACGAAGATGATGTCCGCCGCGCGGCCCGCTGCGGTGGCGGCCTCGATAGCGCCCAGGATCATCTCATCGTTGTGGGCGAAGACACCGTTGATGGTGTCCTGCGCCTGGAGGATGTTCTCGAAGACGGTCAGACCCTCAGCGCGGTTGAAGTTGGCGGTCTGGCGGGCGACGATCTCCACGCCGGAGCAGTTCTCGCTCATGTAGGCGTTGAAGCCTTCGCCACGGTCGCGCGCCGCCGACGTGCCGGCGATGCCTTCTAGCTCGACGACCTTGCCCGCGCCGCCGAGGGCGTTGCACAAGAACTCAGCGGCCATGCGACCACCAGCCACGTTGTCCGAAGCGATGTGGCTGACCACTTCGCCGCCGGACGCGCCGCGGTCAATGGTGAAGACGGGGATGCCCGCTTCGTTCGCAGCCAGGATCGAGGGCACGATGGCGTCCGCGTCGGTCGGGTTGACCAGGATGGCGTCCACGCCCTGGGCGATCAGGTCTTCCATGTTCGCCGCTTCGGTCGCCGGGTCGTCCTGCGAGTCGAGCACGATCAGCTCGACGCCCTGCGCCGCAGCCGCCGTCTGCGCGCCGTCGCGCAGGGTGACGAAGAACGGGTTGTTGAGCGTGGACAGCGACAAGCCGATGGTGAGCGGCTCGCCCCGGGCGCTCACTGCCGCCAGCGGGAAGACCGCCAGCAACGCAGCCAACACTAGCATGATGCTTCTACGGAACATGTTTTTGTACCTCCAACCAATCACCACACAGCCAAGCGAGTGAATACGTGAGTGAACTCCAAAACTGGCGAATAGCAGACTGCTCACCTCCTTCTGCCACATGGCACTGCGACGTCCATGAACGTCAGCGAATGGCGCGATGGAGCAGCAGCGCCAGCGCGATGACCGCTCCTTTGGTGATGTCCTGGTAAAACGAGGAAACGTCCAGCAGGTTCAGGCCGTTGTCAATGATGCTAATGATCAGCACGCCGATCAACGTCCCCATGATCGTCCCCTCGCCGCCATCAAAACTGGTGCCGCCCACGACCACCGCCGCGATCGCGTCGAACTCGTACATCTCGCCCGCCGTCGGCTGGGCGGAGTTGAGCCGCCCGACCAGGATGATCCCGGCCAGCGCGGAGAGCGCCCCCGCCGCCACATAGACGAACATCTTGATCAGGCGCACGGGCAGCCCCGACAGGTAGGCCGCTTCCTCGTTGTCGCCCAGGCCGAAGATGTAGCGCCCGAACGGGATGTGGTTGAGCAGGACGTACCCGGCCAGGAACACCAGCCCGGCGACGATGATCGGCATGGGAACTCCGAAAGGCTCGGCGGTGCCCAGCGTGCGGAAGCCCTGACCAAGCTGATCCAGCCCGCTGATCGGCTGGCCGTCGGTGTAGAACTTGGCCGCGCCGCGCGCGAAGGTCATCATGCTCAGCGTGGCGATGAACGGGGGGATGTTCAGCCAGCTCACCAGCACACCGTTCACCGCGCCAGCGGCGGCTCCCACCAGCAGGCAGATGCCTATCGCCTGCGCCACCGGCACCCCCTCGTTCTTGAGCATATCCGCGCCGATCACCGTCGAGAGCGCCAGCACCGACCCCACCGACAGGTCAATGCCGCGCGTCAGGATGACCAGCATCATACCCATCGAGATGATGCCGTTGATCGAGGACTGGCGCAGGACGTTGAGCAGGTTGCTGCTGGTCAGGAAGCGGTCCGAGGCCAGGCTGAGGACGATGCACAGCAGGATCAGTGAGAGCAGCAGCCCGTAACGCTGGAAGAACACGCGCCAGTTGATCTCTTTGGGGAAGGTCTTGGCCGCGATCAAAAGGTTACTCCTGCGATCAAAATCACGTTGGCATAAGGGGTGAACTCGCCGGTGCGCACCACCGCGCGCGCCGCCGCCGTCCGCGCCTTGAACTCCTCGTGCGGGATCGCCGTCACCGGGACGCTGCCCAGCGCCGCCAGCAGCGCCGCGTGCATGGCCGGGCTGCGGCTGGCCATCTCGCTGGCGATCACTGCGCCCTGCACCTGCATCTCAGCCAGCACTGCCCGCAGCACATCCAGGAAAGGCGGGATGCCCTGGCTCACGGCCAAGTCAATGCGCCTGGTCGCTGGCGGGATGGGCAGCCCGGCGTCGGCGACGACCAGCGTATCCAGGTGGCCCAGCCCGGCGATGACGCTCGACAGGGGTTGGTTCAACAAAACCGTCTTCTTCATAGCCCGCTCACGCCAGCCGCCGGCACGAATCGCGCTCGACCAGCGCGACCGGCAGCGCCTCTTGCACCGGCGGCGTGTTGTCGGACTTCTGCAGCCGCGCCACCAGGCGCTCGACGGCCAGGCGGCCAAGTTCCTGGGCGGGCTGGGCAATCGTCGTCAGGCGCGGCACGGTGTACGAGGCCAGCGGGATGTCGTCGTAGCCGACCACCGAGATGTCGTCCGGCACGCGCAGCCCCGCCTCGTGAATGACGCACAGCGCGCCAACCGCCATCAGGTCGTTGCAGGCGAAGATCGCCGTCGGCGGGGTGGCGAGCGCCAGAAGCTGGCGGCAGGCCTGGTAGCCGCTCTCGTGCTGGAAGTCGCCGGTCACGACAAGCGTCCGGTCAATGGGCAGGCCCGCGCTGCGCAGCGCCTCGTAGTACCCCGTCACCCGGTCGGCGCTCGGCGTCAGGAACGACGGCCCGGTGATGCACCCGATGCGGCGATGGCCCAGGCCGAGCAGGTAGCTCGTCGCCAGCAGGCCGCCCTCTTTGTTGGCCGTGAATAGCTCGTCCACTGCCGGGATATTCGCCGAGCGATCCACCATGACCACCGGCTTGTCGTGCGCCGCCAGCAGGGCAATGGACTCGTTATAAGCGCCGGTCGAGATGAGCAAGATGCCGTCTACCTGGCGCGCGATGAGCACCTCCAGGTAAGCCAGCTCGCGCGCGCGGTCGTCGTTGGCGTTGCCCAGGATGATATTGTATCCCCGGTCGAAGCAAGCCGCCTCGATGCCCAGCAGGATTTCGGCGAAGTAGGGGTTGGCGCTGTTGGGCAGCAGCACGCCCAGGGTCATGGACTGGCTGCTGCGCAGGCTGCGCGCCAGGCGGTTGGGGCTGTAGCTGAGGTCGGCCATCGCTTGCAGCACGCGCTGGCGGGTGTCGGGGCTGACGTAGCGCGTCCCGTTGATGACATGGGACACGGTGGACGTGGACACCTGGGCCGCTTCGGCCACATCGCGGATGGTAGTCATGGCTCCTCGCTCATCGAAACGATTGCGCAATCGTTTCGCACTCATCATAACGCAAGATGCCCGCGAACGTCAAGCGACTCGCTTGGCGCACAGGGGGGCCGGCGGCGACCTGTAGGGGTGGGTTTCGAAACCCACCCCTACAAGGGGCGCGGTGGGTAACGCTCCTGTACTGTATGACAGACGGTGCACGCGCCTGCCGCGTCCACACCGTTGACGGCGCGCGGTACATAGGGCATGATTGGGGCGCGATCTCATTCCCAGCGAGCGGCCCATGCGTGTCCTGATGCTGTCTAAGGCGTGCGTCGTCGGCGCCTACCAGCGCAAGCTCGAAGAGATGGCGGCGCTGCCGGAGGTGACGCTGCGCGTCCTCGTCCCGCCGAGCTGGCGCGACGCCGCGCGCGGCGAGCTGCGCTTGGAGCGGGCGCACGTCACCGGCTATGATCTGCGCGTCACGCCGATTCGCTTCAACGGCAGCTTTCACCTGCACCATTACCCGCAGTTTGGGCGCGAAGTGCGCGCCTTCCGGCCCGACATCGTGCACATTGACGAGGAGCCGTACAACCTTGCCACATGGCACGCGCTGTGGCACACTCGCCGGGCGGGGGCGCGAACCCTGTTCTTCTCGTGGCAGAACATCGCCCGCCGCTACCCGCTGCCCTTTCGCCTGGGCGAGCGTTGGGTGCTGCGCACGGTGAACTACGCCATCGCCGGGACGCAGAGCGCGGCGGACGTCTGGCGGGCGAAGGGCTACGCCGGGCCGCTGGCGATTATCCCGCAGTTCGGCGTAGACCCGGACGTGTTCGCTCCGGCGGAGCGCCCGCGCAGCGGTGAAGCGTTCGTCGTGGGCTTCGTGGGGCGGCTGGTTGAGGAGAAGGGCGGCGCGCACCTGCTCGACGCGCTGGCCCGGCTCGACGGCGCGTGGCGGCTCGACGTGATCGGCGAGGGGCCGCAGCGCGCTGCGCTGGCTGACCAGGCCCGGCGGCTGGGCATCGCCGACCGCGTGACCTTCGGGACGCTGCCCTCGACGCGGATGCCGGACTTCTACCGGCGGATTGACGCGCTGGCCGTGCCTTCCTTGACGCGCCCCAACTGGAAGGAACAGTTTGGCCGCGTCATCGTCGAGGCGATGGCTTGCGGCGTGCCGGTCGCCGGCTCGTCGAGCGGGGCGATCCCGGACGTGACCGGCGAGGGCGGGCTGATCGTCCCCGAAGGCGACAGCACGGCCCTGGCCGAGGCGCTGCGCCGCCTGCAAGCAGCGCCCGATCTGCGTCGCACCCTGGGGCAGCGCGGGCGGGCGCGCGTGCTGGCGCATTACACCCAGGCGCAGGTCGCCGCGCAGACGGTCGCCGTCTACCGGGCGCTGTGCGGTTCAAATTAGCACTTCATGAGGGGAGAGGTCATTATGGTTGAAACAGAACAACAGCCGCTCATCGGCCAGGTGCTGCGCGCCAGCACAGTCGGCTTCGTCTGCGGCACGCGCAGCCAGCAGATCGAGCACCCGGCGTTTGGCGCGTTCGTGCGCACGCGGCAGGACGCCGCCTCCGACCTGGATGTGATCGGCGTAATTCACGCCATCAGCATTGACGACGATCCGCTCGTCCGCCAGATGATCCTGGCCAACAACATGACCCAGGCCACTATCCGCGACCAGCGCGAGAACCGCATGGTACCGCTGGAAATCAGCGTGCTCAACGTGGGCTACATCCAAAACGGGCGCGTCCACCAGACGCTGCCGCCGCGCCCGCCGCTCAGCCTCGACCCGGTACTGCTCTGCGACGCGACGACGGTCGCCCGCTTCACGGTGCGGCTGAACTTTCTCCGGCTGGTGCTCAATGCCAGCGACGTGCCGGCGGAGCAACTGCTGGCGGCGGCGCTGAAGTTCGCGGCAGAGGCGCGCCCGGACGCTGAGCGGCGCGCTTTCCTGGTGGAAGCTGGGCGGCTGCTGGCCGGTCTGCTGAGCCAGGACTTGCCGCGCTTGCAGCACCTATTGCAGTTGATCAGGCCGGCGTAGCGGGCCGATCCGAACCCACTACATGGCGCGCGCCCGGCAGTGGCAACAGCCCATCTTGTCCAGCGAAGTGCCAGGCAACGGCAAGCAGGGTGATCGGGTACAGCAGGTCAATGGGCGCGATGCTCACGCCGAACACCAGGCGCAGCAGAGGCGTGAACGCCAGCAGATAGGCCAGCCCGCCAAGCCGCCGGCTACGAGTGGCGATGAACAGCATGGCCGGGATCAGGTTGACGTAGTGGTTGCCGGTGGCATACTGGGCGAAGACGAGATTGGTCGCCAGGGCAATGCTCAGCGTCCAGCGGTGCAACCCGACTCGCCACGCCAGCCGCAGCGCCAGGGCGATGCAGCCCGCCGCCAGCAGAATCAGCGGCCAGAATGGGAAGTCAACGCTGCGGGCGACGCGCCAGACGGTCAGCGTCAGGTAAGCTTTGGGCGGGGAGAAAACCTGGTAGTTCTCAATATAGCGCAAGGGCCAGTCAGCGCCGAGAAAGATGAACGACACCAGCAGCGACCCCACCGGCAGCGCCAGGGCGCGTACCCATTCGTCCCGCGACCAGTGACGAATGGCGATCAGATAGACGATGGCAACCAGCGCCACATTGATCGGCTTGATCGCCATGAGCCAGAAGGCAAGCGACAACCCCCAGGGGCGTCGCTGTTGGATTGACCACCAGCCGAGCGCAACGCCAAGCAGGGAGAAACCGTCAATCTGGCCGCGAATGAGTAAATCGAAAGTATGCAGGTTGAGCAGCGCAAAGACAAGAGCATATCCAGGGGAAGGCCGTTCCTCGCGCGCCAGGCCAGTGGAGGCCAACAACATCAGCAGCGTGCCAACAGTCAGCACGGCCTGCCCGGCACGGAGAGAGAGAGCGGTCAAGGGGGCGAAGAACAGCAGCGTCCAGGGCGCGTTGAAAAACCCCAGCGTTTCCTGATCGTAGAGGCGGGGTTCACCAAGAAGGAACTTTTCTGCTGCCGGACGGAACGTGAAGTAATAATCGGGGCCAACCGGCCATGCCCTGGCCATGACTACCACCAGACCAATGGTTACCGCACCCGCTAACGCCAGCGCCAGGGCAGTGGACACGGTCTGCGAGCGAAAGGGCATGTTGGACATATCGGCAAGCTTCGTTGGTTCCCAACAGAGCGAACATTCTTATTGTCCGCCATTATAGCCTGTTCGGGATGTTACTCGCCCGGCCAGACGTGAAAAAGGGATGAAATCACGGGGGAATAACTATGACCATACGCGATCCGCTCTTCCCGGAAACAGACTCGGACAGCCTGGACGATTGGTTCCCGCGCGGGGCGCTGTCCGCGCCGGGGACGCCCACCGCCGGTCAACGGTTGGGCGTGGTCGTCGGCGGCTCGCTCAGCCGGGGACTGGACATCAAGCTCGATCCGCAGGCGGCCATTGAAGACCTGGCCGTGGGACGCTACGTGGTCGTGCGCGGGCGTTCCAAGCGCTTCTTCTGCATGATCACCGACGTGCTGCTCGACGCGACCAACCCGGCCATCCGCAGCGACCCGCCTGACCTGGGCGATGCCTTCCTGCGCGAAGTCTACAGTGGCACGGTGGCCTTCGGCACCGTCCACGTCGCGCCCATGCTCAGCATTGACGAAGGCAGCGACGAGCCGAAGCCAGTGCGCACCATCCCCAGCCACTTCACGGCGGTCGAGATCGCCTCGGCGCAGGACGTGGACGACGTATTCGGCAGGGAGGACGCCACGCACTTCCACATCGGCGCGCCGCTGGAACTGGAAGATACGCGCGTCCACCTGGACCTGCGCCGCCTGGTCGAGCGGTCGGTGGGCATCTTCGGCAAGAGCGGCACGGGCAAGAGCTTCCTGACGCGCATCCTGCTGGCCGGAGTGATCAAGAACGACGCGGCGGTGACGCTGATCTTCGACATGCACAACGATTACGGCTGGGCGGTCAAGACCGAAGGCGGGCCGCAAGCGAAGGGCCTCAAGCAGTTGTTCGGGGGGCGCGTGGTCATCTTCACCCTGGACGACGAGGCGACGCGGCGGCGCGGAGCCAGCTACGATCACGTGGTCACCATCGGCTACGACGACATCGAGCCGGAAGACCTGGCCATGCTCAAGACCACGCTCGACCTGTCCGACGCCATGATTGACGCCGCCTACGAGCTGCACAAGCTATGGGGCAAAGGCTGGATCGGGCAACTGATCACCGCCGACTCAGAGACGCTGGAAACGCTCAAAGCCCAACTTGCCGCCAGTTACGTCTCGGTGCTGGCCCTCAAACGGCGCGTGCAGCGTTTCGAACGCTATGGCTTCCTCAAGGCGCACGCCGCCGAAGACTCCGCCAAGCGCATCCTGGAGTACATCGAGAGCCGTAAGAGCGTTGTGCTGGAATTCGGGCGCTATGGCAGCGCGCTCGACGCCTACATCCTGGTCGCCAACTACCTGACGCGCCGCCTGCACGAGATGTACGTGGATCGCGTCGAAAAGGCGCTCGCCGACGCGAGTCTGGAGCCGCCGCAACTGCTGATTACCATCGAAGAGGCGCACAAGTTCCTCGACCCGCAGATCGCCCGGCAGACTATCTTCGGCGTCATCGCCCGCGAGCTGCGCAAGTACAATGTCACCCTGCTGATCGTGGATCAGCGGCCCAGCGGCATTGACGAAGAGGTGATGAGCCAGATCGGGACGCGCGTCACGGCGCTGCTGGACAACGAGCGCGACATCACCGCCGTGCTGACCGGAGTCAGCGGCGCGGGCGGGTTGCGCGAAGTGATCGCCCGGCTGGACACCTGCCAGCAGGCGCTGATCATGGGTCACGCCGTGCCCATGCCGGTCGTGGTCAAGACGCGCACCTATGATACCGAGTTCTACGCCAGCGTCAGCCCGGCGAGCGCCCAGGACGCGCCCAAGCCCAGCGTAGCGCCGTCCGACCGCGAGACCCGCCGGCTGCGGTGAGGGCAACCATCCGTAGTCGGCCATCAGCAGAACAGCAGGGAGATCGCTGTCACTGATAGCTGATAGCTACCCGCCAGCAACGCCCCGGCCCCTTTGCACGTATAGGTAATCAGAACCGCGCGCCTGCCTTGAGTGGGAATGAGAGGGAATCAGCATGACGGAAAACACTACGCCCAAGCCCGAAGATATGGGCGGACACCTGGACGAGGACATCAAGAAGACGGTGCACGACTGGGCCGAGAACCCCGATGAGAGCAAGTTCGAAGACCTGGACGAGCGCGTGGACGAGAAGCTGCGCCGCCGGGTCGCTGGCTGGGTCGGCGTTGAGGAAGACGCCGATTGGAAGACCATCGGGACCAAGATGGACGCCAACACCCGCGAGGCCATCGGCGGCTGGGTCGGCGCTGAGCCGGGCGCGGACTGGGCCGAGATCAGCGGCAAGATCGAGAACCGCATCCGGCACGGGATCGCCAAGCTGGTGCGCGCCGAGCCGAAACCAGCTCCCGAAGCGGAACCCGCCGAACCGGGATGGTCGGACATTGGCGCGAAGATCGAGCGCGACGTGCGCGGCTGGATCGGTCACCTAGTCGGCGCTGAAGAGAACGCCAACTGGAAAGCCGTCGGCGACCAGGTGATAGATCAGGTGCGCACCGCCTTCGACAAGGTGGCTAAGTCCACCAAGAAGAAAGAAGGCGAGGAGCCGTACTCGCCGCCCGCGCGCATCACCATCGAGGGCGACGAAGACCAGCCCCCGGCAGTCACGTCGGAGGAACCGATCAAGCCGCAGCAGTAGGCAAACCCGCTGCAAATTCGAGATGCGTTGCGCAGGGGGGCGGGCTGGCAGATACTCTCCCGCCCCCTACACTCTTCGGTTACGAGAAATACTCCACGCTGATCACGTCTGTCCGGTAGATTTTCCACGCGCCGCCCGACAAGCGCAGGGTGTGGATCAGCGTGCGCCGGTTGTCGGCGAAGTCCACCCCGCTGATCTTGCGCGTGACCTGCATGACGCGAACGACGATCTCCTCGTCCGACTGCGTCAGGACTTCCGCCCCCTCGATGACCACATCCAGGTCGTAGGTGTCGAATAGGGCGCGCATCGTCTGGGCGGTGAACTCGTAGAGCGGCGTGCCCTCGTGCAGCGTCGCCAGGTAGCGGTCGAGGTCTTCAGCGACGATGGCGGCAGCGTTCTCATCGAGCACGGCCAACGCCGCCTCCGCTGGGGTCAGTGTCGCCTGTGGAAGCGGTGACGGCGGCACATCGGGCAAGGTCACTCCTGACTCTGGCACGGTGCCGCCCACCGTCGTGAGCGCCCCGATCACCATCATCACAACAGTCACCAGCAGACCGGCGAACGAGTTAGCTGCGCATCCCACGCTCCACCTCTCTTCAGGCGCACCTTGAACCAGTCCGCTCGATTATAGGCGATGCGGCGGCATCCGGCGAGGGGAGCGCGCGCAAAACCGGCATAGACGGAACGCCCGCGCCCCTCTATAATCGCCCGGCGTGGGCCATCCATTTCACCGTCACGAGGTCGCCGTGCGCCTGACCACACTCGCCGATAGCTCTGCCCAACGCACCGGGATCGCCCTGGTGCTGGTGGGCGCTTTCTGCTTCAGTCTGGCCATCCCCTTCACCCGCTGGACGGACGGGCTGGGCACGAGCACCATTGCCTTCTTCCGCGCGCTGTTCGGCTTCCTGTTCCTGTGCGCGCTGGCCCTCGCCAGCCGCGAGCCGGTGCGCCAGGTCCTGAATCGGGGCACGGTGCGCCGGTTGGTGCCGCTAGGATTGGCCGTCAGCGCGACGGTGATGCTCTACACCTACGCCGTGCGGCACACGACCGCGGCCAGTGCCGCCCTGCTGGTCAACTCGGCGCCGATCTATGTGGCCGTGCTGGCCCCGCTGGTGCTGGGCGAGCCGCGCGCCCGCTACACCTGGCTGAGCCTGGCGCTGGCCTTCAGCGGCATGGCCCTCATGGCCAACCCGGCGCGGCTCGACGTGCGGTCGAGCGAGCTGACCGGGATCGTCGCGGCGGCGCTCTCCGGCGTGGGCTATGGTCTGGTTATGCTGATCAGCCGCTCGCTGCGCGGGCGCATCAGCGGGCTGACGCAGAACCTGTGGTCGAACGGGACGATTATGCTGGTGCTGTTCCCCTGGGCGCTGCGCGCGCCGGGGGCAGCGGTCGCCAGCAACCTCCACCTATTGATCCCGCTGGGCATCTTCTCGCTCGGCCTGTCATACCTGCTCTACTTCCAGGGCTTGCAGCGCATCAGCGCGCAACAGGTGAGCGTCGTCTCTCTGGCCGAGCCGGTCTTCGGCGTGCTGATGGGGCTGGTCTTCTTCGCCGAAGTTCCTAACGCGCTTGGCTGGATCGGCGCTGCCCTCATCCTGGCCAGCATCACCTTAATCACGCGTTGACGGCTTTCCGCTACGGCAGATCGGCGGTGCACGTCCCCATACCAGCAGGGCAGGTCGCCAGCACAGCGTCGCCCAGGCGCAGCGCGAACGCGCCCTCTGCCCAGAAGCGCGCCTCCGGTGCGACGTTGATCACGCTGCGGCGGATGCGGCACACGCCCGGTTGTGGTAGCTCAACCGCCTCAGTCCATGCCCAAACCTGCACGCAATCCCCGCTGGGAAATGCTGCCAGCGACCCGCTGAGCCAGGGCGTCTGCCAGCGGGTGAGCGCCAGCGACTGCGCCCCGCCAGCGATGACCAGCGACGTCAGGTCGAGCGGCTTCCTCGACACATTGACCAGGGTCAGACTGCGCCCGTCATAGACCAGCAACACATCCGTGACGTTGTTGGGCGTAGGGGGAGCGCCTGGCGTGGACACAGCGGGCGGGCGCGGGGTTGAGGTGGGGGACGTAGCGGGCTGTCGCGTGGGGGCAGGCGCGGCGGGCGTAGGCGGTGCAGCAGCGGCCCCCGTCACCGGCTGGGCGGCGACCGCTTCCGGTAGCAGGGCGAGGTCAGTGTCCAGGTGCACGGCGGCGAGTGTTTCCTGGGTTGCATTGCGATAAGCGACGAACAGGTGATTGCCTCCCGCCTCCGGCAGCGGCAGGACCGGTCGCCAGAGCATCCAATCGCCCAGGGGCCGCCCCTCTCCGTCGAACAGGCGCACTTCACTCGCCCGGAATAGCCACTCGCCTCCGCGTGCCGCGCCAGGGAAGCGCTCGTCGGACAGGTAAAGCTGCCGCCTGACCGAGTCGGCGAACGCGGTCAGCACGTTGGGCCGCGCGCCAAGAACGACGAGAAACAGATGGCCGTACTGGTGAGGCAGCACAGCGACGCCCACCTCGCGGTAGGCGGGGTTCATCACCGTGCGGTGATGAACGTCCGAGCTTTGCCAATAGGCAATCGCATCGTCCACGTCGGGGCCGATCTGGGCGATCTCGCCGATGGCGATCTGCTCCGGGCGACCGTACACCGGCCAGCCGGCGGCGCGGGCGCGATCCTGCGGGTGGCTACCGCCCGGCCCAGCGTGGATGTCGTCGGGGATTTCCGGCAGGCCCAGCACATATTGCGCCTGGCGAACGGCCAGTGTCATGAGCAGAGGGTTGGGCTTGAGCGGCCACAGGCCCGCTTCCTCCAAGCGCCAGGCATTGAGCGCGGCGATCAGCTCTTCGGCGGTGGAGGCGGGGGGCGGCGCGGAGGCTACCGGCGCGGGCACGATGGCGGCCCAGGCAAGGAGCAACATGCTGAGGAGCATAGTGAGACGGTGAGGCATGGACGGACTCCCCTGTAATAGAGTTGTGCAACGTATGATTGAGATTATACGCCAGCCATCCACTGCCCACCAACAGGCCAGGCCCCAACCGTCAGCCGAATTTCGAGGGGGAAGGGCGAGGCCGTGCCCGCCTGCGCTTGCTGCAAATGGTTCTGGGGGTATTGCGTTTGGAATCTGATCCGTGCTACACTGTGAGCAACGTCCAGGCGAGACATTCCAGCATACTCGCGGCGTCAACCTCTTTGGAGCTGAGCAGGTAGCGCATTCTAGCCAGCTAGGTAGGTGCTATAAAGCACGTTTGGTTGACCGCGAGAGCAAGAGCTGTTGAGGTGTCTCGCCTGGTTCCTTGTGAGAGCATCCCCGAATCGCGGGATTACGCAGGGGCGTATGGCCATACGCTCCTGCTTTCTTCATAGCTCCCCGTGCGCCTTGTACCAGGCATACGTGTCGCGCAGACTCTGGTGAATCGGCACCTGCGGCTCCCCCAGTTCGCGCCACGCCTTCTGGCAGTTGTAGAACATCATGCGCGTGCTCAGGCGCAACTGGTTGCCCTCGATGGGGATGTTCACCCCCAGGCGACGCAGCACGTCGGTGACCGCCGCGACGATCATCACCGCCCAGGCCGGCAGCGGGAACGCGCCCATGCGCCGCCCAACCGCGTGTGCGGTCAGGCGCAGCCACGCCTTGTGCGTCAAGTCCACCGTGCCCAGCAGATAACGCTCGCCGGTGCGCCCGCGCTCGGCGGCGGCCACATGCGCCGCCGCCACGTCGCGCACGTCAATGACCGTCACGCCGCCCGGCGGCACCGTCGGCGGGACATGACCGTATGCCATTTCCAGCACCACGCTGCTCGAAATCTGGTTGAGGTCGCCCGGCCCGATGATCACCGTCGGGTTGAGAATCACGCAGTCCAGCCCGCGCTGAATGGCCCGGTACACTTCCGCCTCGGCCAGGAACTTGCTGTGCCCGTAGGGAGTCAGGCGCGGGTCCCAGTTGAAGCGCACGGACTCGTCCACCGCGCCCAGGTCGTCGCGGTAGCCCACCGCCGCCGCGCTGCTGGTGAAGATCACCCGCTTGACCCCGCTGGCCTCCGCCGCGCGCAGGACGTTGCGCGTGCCGTCCACGTTGACCGCGTAGATGCGCTCCGGGTCGTTGCGCCAGTAATCGGCCACCGCCGCGACGTGGAATACCCAGTCCACGCCCTGCATGGCCGCCAGCAGCGAGTCATAGTCGGTCACGTCGCCGACGGCGTGCTCGCAGGCGAGATCGGCGACCAGGTCGAGGCGGCTGGTGGCCCGGCGCAGGATGCGCACCTGGTAGCCGCGCGCGAGCAGCGCCCGCGCCACATGCGACCCGACGAACCCCGTGCCCCCGGTGACCAGTGCGGTGATCATTGGCTCACGCTCCTTGAGCGAGCGGCCGTCAGCGGACGGTGCTCGCCGCGCTCAGTTGTCTGGTTGGGAGTATAGCGCAGTAGCTGATCTCCTGCGTGGAGTCATCATGCGTGCCTGTCATTCGCTATTCATTTCCTCTTGCTCTTGTACTTCCTTGGTGGACTAGAGGTGCTCTTCCTATCCCGATTGAGCGCGGGCCGGTCTCGTAGTCGGTACCCCCCGAATGTCGCCGTATTGGGCGGTGTGACTTCCTCCAACTTCCTGGAACGAGGAGACTCAGTACGTCGCCAAGCGTCCCGGAATGCCTGCTCGTCAAGCGATTCCCCCAGTATTCTCGCCACAATTTGTAATGCCTGTCCAATGCGTAGTTCCTTCAACCAGGGCTCCACAGTCCGTTCGCCCCAGCGGTTTGTGAGGAATATGGCGCTGGCATGGTGTTCTTCGACCAGTGCTTGCAGTTCGAAGATCGACAAGAGTCTCTTGTATGGTTCTCGCGCTCGGTTGGCCATTGCACATTCTCCGTGATGCCAGGGCAAGCCTTACCAACGACCCTCACATATCGATGTTGGCGTTGGAACGCATAGATTGTGCTTCACAGGTGGATG
>DYGW01000007.1:16273-36006 GCA_020724485.1 Thermoflexus sp.
GCTTACGATTACCTCTTGTGTTGGGTCATCCCATTCCCCCTTCAAAGTCAACGAACTCAGCAGCTAATTGATAGATGATCAGCACCAATTGAATGGATAACTTTGCCTTGCCGTAAGATATACTTTTACCGTGCATGATATCATTACGTTCAGAGATCAAATAGCTGGTAAAGAAGCTCGCAAGTGCTTCCAGGAGGTACTCATCCTCCAAATCGGATGCGTTGAGTCTTCGCTTTAGTAGGTCGACTTTGCCCTTTAATCCGCGCAGTTGGATAGGTTTGCCATTCTTGTCAAGTTTGGGGTTTCCACTACTATCCCTTTCACAGATTTTGCCGTTCACGCGCACAACCAAACTCATGAGTATCAGCGCATCGGTGAAAGTGCCCTCAACCTGAGCTAATAGGGTTGGGATCGAGACCGTGTAATTTCGCTCTTGGTGTGCAAGCAAAGCTTTCTCCACAATAGGCCAACGCCGTTTCAGCACTGATGAGGAATTGAAGAGACGCTCCAAATCTGTTCTGAACTCGTCATTGCGAGTGAGTCTTGACAGCCTGTTTGTTACTACAGCGTTGCGTATTCGTGCGTCTACTTTGTCTATTCCGACGAACCCGGCGAGATCAGCGAATGTAAGGAAGGGAAACCCGCCTATATCCAAAGCATCGGCGGTTCTCGCGTAGTCTTCTATCCATCTCCCTATCTCGAACAAATCGGGCAGATTGGAGAACAGTTGGCCCACTTTGATCTCGATGTGCATCTTGCTTACAAAGTCAGTCAGGCTGATTCGAGACGGTGATAGGGCTGACGCAAGACTCATTTGAGCAGCGTTTATTACTGACAGTTGAAACTCAGTAAATGGCCTGAGGCTATTCGTGATTTGTTCAAAGACAGGGGTATAGACCTTTTTCAGCCTGTCGCCGATCTCCCGACTCAGATCACGGAAGTAGGCCCTGAAGCCCTGTTCAAATGCATCGTACGGGTCGAGACCTTCGACCAATTGCCATGCCGGCCCTTCCCTCTGTTCGGCCCAAGTGATAGCCGTTTGTTGCAGTTGGGCATCGTTCCATGCTCGGACTTCTTCAATGCCGAGTCTAGGAGTATGCAAAAGCCTGTGAACAACCCTAACTGTGAATTCGCGTGAATCTACCTCCTCATTCTCAGTCAAATCGTGAAGAACTCTGATCTCGCCAATAGACAGATCGTTGAGCAATTGGAGGACACCATATTTCTCGGTCTGAATTTCAATGAACTTTCTTGGGGTCATAGTCTGTTTACTCTCCTGCTACACTGCTCTTGAGAGCTATGAACTGGCAGTCCTCCCATCGCCAACCACTTCTGCATCGATGTCCACACTCAGACACAGAGAATGCTCGCCTCCTCAAAACGGCAAATCATCGTCCGACCCCAGCACCGTCGGCAGCGGCTCGATGCGCAGCCACGTCCGCCCGACGCGGAACAACTGCCCCGGCGCAATCTCCGTGCGCCCGGTGATCTTCTCCTCGCCGACATACGTCCCGTTGGTGCTGTGCAGGTCTTCCAGCCAGAACGTCTCGCCGTCATAGGTGAGCACGGCGTGCTCGCGCGATACCTGGCTGTCGTAGCTCAGGCACACGTCGCAGTCCTCGCGCCGCCCGAAGGTGATCTCCGTCGGCTTGCCGGAGTCCAGGAACGTCTCGAAGGTCAGCAAGGCCCCATCCTGGGGGCCGCTCATCAAGGCGATCAGAATCTCGGTCACGCGCATCCCCTCCCCCACATCACTCGTCTCCCCCGGCCAACAGGCGGCGCGCCTCGGTGCGCTTGTCGCGCGAGGGCTGGTGCGACGGGTCAATCTCCAGCGCGCGGCTGAAGGCGCTCACCGCCTCGTCCCAGCGCCCCAGGCGCAGCAGCGCCTCGCCCCGGTTGTGCCAGAACCACACATCGCCCGGCGCGACATCCGTCGCCCGCACGTAGCAGGTCAGCGCCTCTTCCCACCGTTCCAGCGCGGCGCAGGCCAGGCCCTTGCCGTTCCACGCCCAGCCGTATTCCGGGGCGATGCTCAGCGCGCGGTCGTAGGCGGGCAGCGCTTCCTGGTGGCGATCCAGCCGGCGCAACACCTGCCCTTTGCGCGCCCAGGCGGAGTCGCTTTCCGGCGCGATAGCCAGCGCCGTGTCAATCACGGCCAGCGCCTGCTCGTTGCGCCCCAGGGCCAGCAGCGGCTCGATCTGGTTGATCCAGTACCACACGGTGGACGGGTCTTCCTGCGCGGCGCGCTCATAGGAGAGCAGCGCCTCTTCGCGGCGACCCAACGCTTCCAGGGCCAGCCCGCGCCCGTTCCACGCCCAGGCGTAGCCCGGCTCCAGTCGCAGCGCGCGGTCATAGGCGGCGACCGCCTCTTTGGTGCGCCCCAGGCGGCGCAGGGCCTGCCCGCGCTTGCCCCAGCTTTCGGCGTGATCGCGGTTGAGGCGCAGCGCGCGCTCCAGCGGGGCCAGCGCGTCCTCGTAGCGGTGCATGACGATTAGCTCGTCGGCCTGGTTGTACCAGAACCACACGTCGTCCGGCTGGTAGGCCGCCGCCTGTTTGAAGCAGGTCAGCGCCTCCTCGTGGCGGCCCAGCGCGCTGAGCGCCAGCCCGCGCCCATTCCACGCCCAGGCATAGTCGGGCGCCAGCTCGACGGCGCGGCTGTAGCTGGCCAGCGCCTCCTCAAAGCGTCCCAGGCGGCGCAGAGCCTGGCCCTGCTTGGCCCAGGCACGCACGTAGCGCGGGTCGGCTTCCAGGGCGCGTTGCAGCGCGTCAATCGCCTCACCGTAGCGCTTGAGCAGCACCAGCGTGTCGCCCTTGTTGTACCAGTAGAGCGGGTTATCCGGCTCGGTGTCGGCAGCGCGCTGGTAGGCGTCTACCGCCTCGTCGTGGCGGCCCAGCATTTCCAGCGTGACGCCGCGCTCGTTCCAGGCCCAGCCGTAATCCGGCTCCAACTCAACCGCCCGCGCCAACAGCTTGAGCGCCTCGCGGGGGCGGTCCGCCTGGCGACAGGCGTTGCCCAGCCGCGCCCAACTGCGCGCGTGATCGGGGCTGATCTGCGTGGCGCGCTCCAGGAGTGGAATGGCCTCGGCGAAGCGGTTTTGCAGAATGAGCAGGTTGCCCTGGTTGTACCAGTGCCACACGTCGCCAGGGGCGATCTCAGCGGCGCGGTGGTACATGGCCAGCGCCTCGTCATAGCGGCCCAGCCGCTCCAGAACGATCCCCTTGCCGTTGACCGCCCAGGCGTAGTCGGGCTTGAGCGTCAGGGCCTGGTCGTAGGCGGCCAGCGCCTCCGGGTAGCGATCCAGGTAGCGCAGCACCTGGCCGAGCTTGGCCCACGAGTAGGCATGGCCCGGCGCGACGCGCGTCGCCTGCTGGGTGGGGGCCAGGGCCTCGGCGTAGCGGCCCATCTCGACGAGCATCTCGGCCTGGTTGTACCAGTGCCAGACCTCGCTGGGCTGATGGCGCGCCGCCTGCTCGAACGCTTCCAGCGCCTCCGGCAGCCGCCCCAGCGCCTTGAGCGCCAGCCCTTTGCCGTTCCAGGCCCAGGCGTAGGGTGGATTCAGTTCCAGGGCGCGGTTGTAGGCGTTGAGCGCCTCCGGGTAGCGATCCAGGGCGCGCAGCACCTGGCCGCGCTTGGCCCAGCTTTCGGCGTGGTGCGGGTCAATGGCCAGCGCGCGGTCGAGCACTTCCATCGCTCCGTCATAGTCATGGCGGGTGTAGAGCACCTCGGCCTGGTTGTACCACGCCCAGACGTTGCCCGGCTGCAGGCCAGTGGCCGTCTGGTGGGCGGCCAGCGCCCGCTCGAGGTTGCCCAGCCGCTCCAACACCTGGCCCTTGCCCGTCCAGGCCCAGGCGAAGCGCGGGTTGAGTTCGAGCGCGCGGTCGTAGGCGTCCAGGGCTTCGTCGTAGCGGGCCAGCAGACGCAGCGTGCGCCCCTTGCGCGCCCAGGCCCAGGCCGACCCCGGCTCGATCTCCAGGACGCGCTCGTAAGCGACCAGCGCCTCTTCCGCGAAGCCCAGCTCGGTCAGGCTGTAGCCCTTGTCCATCAGCTCGCGGACTTCCAGTTCCGGCCCGTCCTGGTCGTAGTCGGGCGGCGCGCCGGTCGCTTCCTCAATCAGCGCGGCCAGGGCCGCCACGACCTCGCCCCAGGTCTGCGGGCGGGCAGCGGGGTCCTTGGCCAGGCAAGCCAGCGTCAAGTCCTTGACCGCTGGGGGCACGCCCGCCGCCGACTCAGGAAAGGCGGGGGCCAGGTTCAGGTGGGCGTGCACCCACTCGGTGAACAGCTTGGCGTCGAAGACGACCCGCCCGGTCAGCATCTCGAACAGCACGCAGCCGAAGGCGTAGATGTCGGAGCGCGGGTCAACAGCCTCGGCGCGGCACTGCTCCGGCGACATGTAGGGCGGCGTGCCGACCACCGCGCCGACGCGCGTCAGCCCGGCCACGACCTGCTCCTCGTCGCCATTCGTCTCTGCCGCCTGTTCGGCCTCAATGGAGCGCACCAGCCCGAAGTCGGTCACTTTGGCGATGCCGTCGTGCCGGACGAGAATATTGGCCGGTTTCAGGTCGCGGTGCACCAGGCCAGGGACGCGCCGCGTGGCGTGCTGCATTCCCAGCGCGATCTGCAGGGCGAAGTCCAGCGCCTGGCACAGGTCAATGCGGTTGTGGCGAATCCAACTGCGCAGGTCGGAGCCAAGCCCTTCCGGGCCGGTGATATGCTCCAGGATGATATGCGGGCGGCCCTCGAACTTCTGCACGCGCCGCGCTTGGACGATGTGGCGATGTTTTTCGAGCATGATCCAGGTGCGCGCTTCCTGCGTGAAGCGGGCGACGGCGGTCTCGTTCGTCAGCAGGCGACTCTGGAAGGTCTTGATGGCGACCGACTGGCGATCTTCGTGGTCGTAGCACAGGTAGACGATGCCCATGCCGCCGCGCAACACCTGGGCCACCTCGTAGCGCCCGTCAATGCGGTCGCCGAAGTCGAAGTCGGCGCCCTCCCTGTGGCGGGCGGGCGGGACGAGCATATCCAATGACGCGGGGCTGGCGGCGGTCGCTTCCAGTTCCAGGCGGAAGACTTCGGACTTGTCGGAGCGCGTCTCGTTGATCGCCGCCTCGTGCTCCGGCGCAACCAGCGACAGCAGCGCCGACCCCACTTCCAGGCTCTCGCCGGCGTGCGTGACCAATTCCTCAGGGTAGATCGCGGTGGCGTGATCCTCGTGAGGGGGTGGCGTGGGATCGGGCAACGGGGTGCTGTCGCCCGACGGCGGCGAGACGTACCACAGCGCCAGCACCCGCGCCTCGTCGCGCAGGCCATCAGCGCGTCCCTGGGAGTCGGCCTCGGCGACCGCCCACAGCGCGACGGCGATGTTGCGGCGAGTGGGCGCAGCGCGCGCCACTTGCAGCAGCCAACCCACATAGGCGTCGTAGGCCAGGTGCGCCAGGTCGCGCTCGGAACTGCCCGGCGCGACCAATTCGGCGGCGTGGCGGTAGGCGTAGAGCGCCTTGCCCGCGTAGAAGACCAGCAGCCGCCCTTCGCCCTCGACCAGCGAGCGCCGCGCGCACAAGTCGCCCAGCGCCAGGTAGTCGTGAGCGTGCGGGACATCGCGGCGCAGCGCCAGCCGCCCCAAGCGCCGGATTTCGTCATCCGGGTCGCTGGCGAAGGGGTCGGCCTGGTCGTCTTTGCGCCGCCGGGCCAGCAGCCGCTGTTCCTGGTCTGGTGGCAGGGCCAGCGGGGGAACGCCAGTCTGGGGGACAGGTGGCAAGCCGTTGGTGGTCATCGCTCCGGTCACGTCGCACAGCGCGCAGGCGAAGGGCCGTGCGATCGGTCGCGGGCAAGTGTACCGCACATCGCGCGGGCCTTCCACGCTGTTGGCTGAGGGTGAGGCTCTTGCTCCGGCCATCGCTCTCCCGTATACTCTGCGCATACAGCAACACACCGACACTCTGGTAACCGTACCTACAAGGTGGAGCTATGAAACGCCAAGAAGTCCTCAAATGGCAGCGCATCGCCCAGGAGTACCTGGACCGGGCGGGCATTGTGCTCACGCCGGAAGAAGCGGCCAACATTGAGATCGCCGACCTGGGGCTGGGCGAATATGAGCAGACTGGGCTGGCACTGGTCGTCTACATCAACACAGAGCGCGTGTGCGCCAAAGAACTGATCCTGATGCTCGGTCAGACCTGCCCGCAGCATTTTCACCCCCCGGTGAACGGCGAGCCGGGCAAGGAAGAGACCTTCCGCTGTCGTTGGGGCGAAGTGTACCTGTATGTGCCCGGCGAGCCGGCGCCCAATCCCAAAGCCAAGCCGCCCGCTCACCGCGCCCACACCTACACTGTCTGGCACGAGATCGTGCTGAAGCCCGGCGACCAGTACACGCTCATGCCGGAGACCTGGCACTGGTTCCAGGGCGGGCCGCAAGGCGCGGTCGTGTCGGAGTTCAGCACGCGCAGCCGCGACGAATACGACCTGTTCACCGACCCGGACATCAGCCGCCTGCCCGTGATCGAGGACTGACCCGGCCCCTACCTCAGACGGGTGCCTTTCTTCTCTAAGGCAAAGCATCCGAGCAGAGAGGTGCAGAGGACGCAGAGAAGAATTGAGCGTGTTCTTGCTTGTGTTTCCTCTGCGCTCTCTGCTCTTTGCGATCTAGAGACTCGCAGCCCACCCCGCACCGCTGGCACAAAGGCGCGTTCGCCCGTACAATTGCCCGTCAGAACAGCCCGCACGCAGGATCAGGATCGCCCGGTGAGCACGCGCAAGCAGCCCTACGACATCCTCGCCCGCCGCTACCTGTGGCAGAGCCGCTGGTACCACGTGCGCCAGGACACGCTGGGCGACGCGGACGGCGGCCAGTTCACCTACACGGTCATCGAGAAGCCCGCCGCTGTGTGGGTTGTGCCGGTCACTGCCGGGGGCGACCTGGTGCTGATCCACCAGTACCGCTACGCGGTGGGTGACTGGTGCCTGGAAGTGCCGGCGGGCAACGTCGAGCCGGGCGTTGACCCGGCGGCGATGGCTGCCCGCGAATTGCACGAGGAGATTGGGGGGACGGCAGAGCGGCTGGTCCCGGTTGCGGACTTCTACACCATGAACGGCATCGGTGACGAGATCGCCTGGGTGTATCTGGCGCTGGGCGTGACGCTCGGCCAGCCTCACCGCGAGCCGACCGAGTTGATCGAACTGCGCGCGGTGCCGGTCGCCGAGGGGCTGCGCCTGGCTCACGCCGGGCAGATCAAGGACGGGCCGAGCGCGCTGGCCCTGCTGCTGTGCGAGCCGGCGCTGCGGCTGCATTGCCCGGAGTGGCTGCCATGATCCGGCGCGCGGCTCTGCTCCTGGTGGCGCTGATCCTGCTGGCGGCGTGCAGCGACGAAGCGCCCGCCCCGTCCGGCGATCCGCCGATCCTGACCAGCTTCGAGGCCCTGCCCAAGCAGCTTGCCACCGTCGTGCTGACGGCCACGCCGACGCCGGTTCTGGTTGGCGGAGAGACAGTGGCGATCACCGTCCCCACGCCCACCCCCGGCCCGCCGCAGCCCAGCGCCACGCTGACGCCATACGTGGGCGTCTTCCTGGGCGAGCCAACCTCGGAGAGCGGCGAGCCAGCGCCCACCCTGGCCCCCTATGTCTTCGGCGGAGCGACCGGAGGCAGCGCGGTGATCGCCAGCGGCGTGGTTGGCGCGGGGGGCGAGGGCGGCGCGTGCAGTTTTGCGGTGGGCGCGGTCGTCGCCAACGCCTATAACCGCGACGCCGCCCTGCGCGAGCGGCTCGGCTGCCCGGTGGGGAGCGGTGCGTCCATCGCGGCGCTGGCGACGCAGCCGTTCGAGCGCGGGATCATGGTCTGGCGAGGGGACGTGCGCCAGATTTACGCGCTGGCGACCAGCGGGCAGTTCTGGCAGGTGGCCGATAGCTGGAGCGAGGGGATGCCCGCCGACGACCCGGCGTTCAACGCGCCGCCCGGCGTGATCCAGCCGGTGCGCGGCTTCGGGCTGGTCTGGCGGAGCAATGCCGCCATCCGCGACGCGCTGGGCTGGGGCACGCAGCCGGAAGCATCAGTGGCGGGCTTCTGGCAGGACTTCGAGCGCGGGGCGATGTTCTCCACTGGTGGGACGGTCTACGCCCTGTTCACCGCCGAAGGGCGGCATTCCGGCCCGCTTGCCCCGTAATCGCGCGCTGCTACAAGCGCATCCCGTCGAGCGCGGGCAACTCGCGGCGCACGCGCGCCGCCTGGCCGATGTCTACCGTGACGGTGAAGAGGCCCTCCACTTCGCCCGCTTCCAGCACCGTTTCGCCCCAGGGATCGATCACCGACGAGTGCCCGAAGAACTGAGGGCCGCCTTCTTCCTCCGGCCCCACGCGATTCACGGCGACCATGAAGCACTGGTTTTCGATGGCCCGCGCGCGCAGCAGCGTGCGGTAATGGGCCAGGCGCGGGTGCGGCCAGGCCATCGGCATGACCACGATCTCGGCGCGCTCCGCCGCGTACCGGCGGAATAGCTCCGGGAAGCGCAAGTCGTAACAGATGGCGAATCCCGTCCGGCCCCAGGGCAGGTCAATGGTCAGCGGAGCCTCGCCGGGCAGCAGCCAGCGATCCTCTTGCATGAGCGGGAACAGGTGAATTTTGCGGTAGGCACCCATCACGCCATTGCGCGGCGAGATGACGGCCATTGTGTTGCAGACGCCGGTGCCGCGCTTCTCGTAAAGCGAGCCGAGGATGTGGATGTTGTGCTGGCGGGCCAGGGCGACTACCTGGGCGAACAGCCCGCCGCTGAGCGAGCTGGCCATCTCGCGCCCCTTGTCGAACGCGCCGCCGGCGTCCCACAATTCCGGGAAGACGACAAGCTGCGCGCCCTGCTGTGCGGCCTGGACGGTGTACTGCTGCATCGTCGCCCAGTTGGTGCGCGGCGCGCCTTTGCGCACGTTCATTTGAACCAGTGACACGGTTAAGGTAGCCATCAGCGATCCTTTCCGCACTCGTAGTGAGTCTTGAGTCGTGAGTCTATCATGATTGGTGGTTCGTTCCTTCCCGCGCCCAACCTCACCCCCTGACCCCTTCTCCGCCGGCGGAGAAGGGGAAGTTGAGCGAAGCGAAACGGGGTGAGGTGATTGGCTGGCAGTCAAGATGTGAGCCCGGAATACGGGGTTGGCTGCACGGCTCAAGACTCATGACTTACTACCCACTTGCACCACAACGCCTCGGTTTCCTCACCATTCTACAACCGGGCGTGCTCCAGCCAATAGGCCGCGACCGCCGCCGTCGTCTCCTCGATGGACAGCCGTGACGTGTCCAACTGCGGCAGGTCGAGCGCTGTCACGCGCATCTCGCGCTTCAGGCGGCTGAGCAGCATCCCGCGATTGGCCGGGTTGTGAAACCACGCCCCGCGCGCAGCGTGCATCCGCCGCAGAATCTCGTCGAGACGGCATGTCAGGCACAGGATCGGCCCGGCCTCGGCCAGGCGCGCCCGGTTTGCCTCGTCGAGCACCGCTGGCCCGCTCACGACGATCACCGCGTGGCGGCGCAGCGTCAGGTCGCGGATGGCCGTCATCTCCAGCGCCTTCAAGCGCGCTTCGCCGAATAGCTCGCGGATCGCGTCGGCGGACTGGCCCTCGCGCGCCAGAATCTCGTTCTCCAGGTCAAAAAACTCTGCGCCCAGGCGTCGGGCTACTGCCCGGCCCACCGTCGTCTTGCCAGCGCCCATCGGCCCGGTGAGGATCAGGTTCTGATAGGGCGCCGTCTCAAAGACCGCGCTCATTGCCCGTGCCCGTTACGCCACCCCGGAAACCAGCCGTCCAGCACCGGCAGCAACTCGTGCAGCGTGGTGATGGCGGCGTCTGGCACGATCTCGTCGCTGGCCTCGACCGCCTCGCCCTCGCGGGCGATCCACACGCTGTAGATGCCGGCTCCCTGTGCCCCGGCGACATCCGCTTCCAGGTTGTCGCCGACGAAGACTGCTTCGTGCGGCTCGACGCCCAGCAAGTCCAGCCCGTACTTGAAGATGTCCGGGTGCGGCTTGATCACGCCCACGTCCACCGCCGACAGGCGGCACGTTGGAAAGAGGTCGAGCATCCCCGTCGCGCGTAGCTCGTGATCGCGCAGGTACATGGGATGTGCGGAGTTAGTGATCAGGCCCAGCGCGACGCCGTGCGCCTGAATCTGCGGCAGCACGGCGAGTACATCGGGATAGGCTCGCTCGCCCGCCGGAGGACGCCCGCTGTAGGCGCGCAGCACCGCTGTCGAGTCAGCCTCGTGCACGGACACACCCACTGCCGCCAGCGCCTCAACAAGCACCGCACTGATACTGGGCGCTTGCAGGGTGAGGCGCGCGCGCTGCCAGGCCACGCTGCTCGCCTGGTGAAAGGCCGCGAGCAGCGCCTCAGGCGTCAACTCTGCCGGGGCGTCAAGCTCCTGGCGCGCGTAGTCGAGCAGCGCCGTGATGCGCTCCCACTGGTAGTCTTCCCACGGCTCAACCTGGCTCCAGTCCATGAGGGTCTGGTCCAGATCAAACAGTACTGCCTTGAGCATGGTGATCCTGTCCTGCGTTGCTGGTATCGCGCGAGACTCTAGCACGGCGCTCCCCCGTGCGCAATGCGTATAATACATATGGGTCTCACGAACAAGTTGTCGGAAAGCCCCTATCCCCCGCCCCCTTCCCCTAGCTTGGCTGGGGGAAGGGGAGAGTGGTCTGCTGGAGTCCCCCCCTAGTTCGGCTGGAGGGGGGATCAAGGGGGAGGCGTTCAGCGACCGTTTTTGACCTTCCCCTGGTGACAGGTCATTCGTGGACCCAATACATATGTGGCCAGGGATGCATTCCAGATTCGGGGTGAGATTTTTCTGAACCGCAGAGCTCTGCGGTGAATCACTTCTGCCGCCCCTGGCCATAGCGCGTGCGCCCGTGACGCACGACCTTCGAGTCCAGCTTCTCCGAATGGGCGACTTCCTGGGCGTGGCGGCGCAGCTCGATCTCGATCAGCTCGTTGAGCTGCGTGCGTTCCTGGTTGCGCACGACGGCCAGCTCGTCGGCGCGCGTCAGGGCGTAGGGGTAGCGCCACATCAACTGGCACTGGTCATAGACGAGGGCGTGCGCGGCGTCCACCAACGCCGGATTGCCCGCAACCCACAGCGGCACTTCGACACGCGCCAGGTGGTAGGGCGGGCCGCTGCTGACGTTGAGGTAGAAGCAGGCGATCTCGTATTTGGCGTCCTTGTCGTGATAGTCCTTATTGCGCGGCGACTGCTGCACCAGCAGCGCCGACCGCTCGCCCGGCTTGAGCAGCCGGAAGAGCAGCGCCTGGTCGGTCAGCCCCTCCAGGTCGCCGCTGGACTTCAGCGCCGGGGCGCGCACGTCGGCCTCGTCCAGGCTCATTAGGTGCAGCAGGCTGATCAGGAAGGTGCTCGCCGGGCGGTCTACGTAACCAAGCAGGCTGACGGACTCGCCATGCGCGGAGCGGTTGGCGTGCAGGTCGTGCAGGTTGACCAGCCAGCCCAGGTACTCGGCCTCAAGCTGCTTGCGGTCGGGCACGTCCTTGTCCATCCAAAACAGCAGCGGCCCGTCGGTGATAGCCAGCAGCGGCCCCGCGCAGTCGGCCCGCACCCATGCTTCGCGGGCCAGGAGGGCCAGTTCCTGCACGCTGCGCCGCGCGTTGACTGCCGCGTTGGTGATGAGCTGGCCGTTCGTGTCGTGCAGGGCCGTGTCGCTGTAGTGAAGCTGCGGCTCGGTGATCTGCTCTGGCAGGGCGTCCGCCCCATGATGGTAGACGAAAACGCCCACGTTGATCAGGTAATAGAGCGCCGCCGCGTGGGGATTGGGGTAGACCTGCGAGCCGTCGGCGGCCAGGATGGTGGCGCGCGGCGGGAGGGGCGGCAGCGGGTAGGAACGGTTGGCCGGCTCGTCGAGCAGCGCCGCCCCGCGAAAGCCCGCGTCGCGCGCACGGGCCAGGGCCACGCGCGCGCGCACGGCGTCCACATCGCCGAGCAGCGCCAGCCGTTCCCAGGCGAGCGCGCTCCGCTCGTCCAGCGAGGCGCTACGCGCGGCTAGGGCGCGGCCCATGCGCGCGACCTGCGCCACGACTTTCTCGAATTCGAGCGTCACTGTCTCGCCTCCAGGCACTCTTAAGGGGGGCGTGCTGATGGCGGTCAGTGTAGCACTGATGTTCTGGGGCGTCAAGCGCGGCACGGCGCGCCCTGCATCTCACGACGGGTCTTGCAGGGGCGGGTTTCGAAAGCCGCGCCTACAATGGATCGTCGCGCCCCGAATCTGGAACATGCCCCGACCTGCCCTGCGGTATAATGGCCCTCGCCAGCAGACTGTGGCCGATGCTCACTCAGGGTGAAATCATGCCATGACCGACACACTGAACACCGCGGCGGTGCTCGACATCGCCGAAGCCATCACCCGCCACGCCGGGGCCGTCTTGGCCGAGCATTACCAGCGCCCGCGTGCCGCGCACAGCAAAAGCTCGCTCGTTGACCTGGTGACCGAGGCGGACGGCGCTTCGGAAGCGTTGATCGTCGCCGCGCTGCGCGCCGCCTTCCCCGACCACCACATTCACGGCGAAGAGGGCGGCGGCTACGGCCCCGCGCCGGACGAGACGCCCTACCACTGGTACGTAGACCCGCTCGACGGCACGACCAACTTCGCCCACCGCTTCCCCATCTTCTCGGTCAGCCTGGCGCTCTCCGGGCCGGATCTCCAGCCGATCCTGGGCGTGGTGCACGCCCCGCTGCTCGGCGAGACGTACAAGGGCGTGCGCGGCGGCGGCGCGACGCTCAACGGGCAGCGGCTGCGCGTGAGCAGCGTGCCAGACCTGGCCCAGGCCCTGGTCATCACCGGCTTCCCCTATACTTCGTGGACGGCGGACGACAACAACAGCGCGCGCTTCGGTCACTTCCTGCGGCGGGTACAGGCGGCGCGCTGCGGTGGATCGGCGGCGCTCGACCTGTGCTGGGTGGCCGCCGGGCGCTTCGATGTTTACTGGGAACAGGGGCCGCGTCCCTGGGACGTGCAGGCGGGGATTTTGTTTGTGCACGAAGCCGGGGGTACAGTTAGCGACTACGCGGGCCAGTTGAGCCGGGAGGCGCTGTCCGGTCAGCGCATCCTGGCGACGAACGGCCTGGTGCACGAGCAGGCGCTGGCCGTGATCCAGCACGGCGATGGCGCGCCGCGCCCCGTCCCGTCCGCATGATCCGCATGAATTGTGCCCAACGAAAGCGAAGAATCTCATGATACGGTTTGCGCGCTTCCTCTCCGCTCTGATCCTGCTGGCGCTCATCGCTGCGAGCGCGGTCGTCCCAACGCTGGCCCAGAGCGAGAACCCGCTCTTCAGGCCGGTCACGCTGCTGGTGCCGGAGGTGCTCTCCATCCGCCCGCACGACCCGACGGCCTGGACACAGGGCTTGCTGCTGCATGACGGCTACCTCTACGAGAGCACCGGGCAAAGCGGGTTCTCCACGCTGCGCAAGGTGGACCCGCTGAGCGGCGAGGTGCTGCAGCAGATCAGCATCCCGGAGCAGTACTTCGCCGAGGGGCTGGCCCTGGTCGGCGAGCGGCTGATCCAGCTCACCTGGAAGTCCGGGATCGCGTTTGTCTACGACTGGGAGACATTCGAGCAGGTGGGGACGTTCGCCTACGAGGGCGAGGGCTGGGGCCTCTGCACCGACGGGCAGTACCTCTACATGAGCGATGGCACGCCCTTCCTCGCTGTGCGCGAGCCGGAGACGTTCGAGCTGATCTTCAGTGGACTGGTCACGGTGCAGGGGTCTATCGTCGAGCGTATCAACGAGCTGGAGTGCGTCGGCGACCACATCTACGCCAACATCTGGCAGACGGACTACATCGTCCAGATTGACAAGCGCAATGGCGTGGTGACGGCGATCATTGACGCCTCCAGCCTGATCACGGACGATGAGCGCGCCGAGCTCGGCGACGGGGAAGCGCTCAACGGCATCGCCTACCTGCCGGAGACGGATACCTTCCTACTCACCGGCAAGCACTGGCCCTGGATGTTCGAGGTGCGCTTCGTGGAGGCCGAGGCCCAGCCGCAGCAGTAACCCGGCTCCTGTCTGTCACGAGGCCGCCCGCCGGACGCGCGCGATTCGCGCCCGGCGCAGCCAGCGCCTGGCGATCCACATAGCAGCCAGCAGCGCCACCAGCCCCGCGACGACCAGGCCGGGCGTCGTCTGGAGGAAACCGAGCGCGTAGCTGCCCGCTGTGATCGCCAGCGTCCCAACGGCGATCAGCGTCCATAGGCCAGAGAGCGCGCCGAACACGGTGAAGATGCGCTCCTCGCGGGTGAACGGCTCGCGGCGGCGCAGCTTGGCGCGCAGCGGCCTGCCGATGAAGGCCAGGCTGCGCTCGCGCAGGCGCGGAATCTCCAGCCAGTCCATGAGGATGTAGTAGCCGTCCAGCTTGAGCAACGGGTTGAGGTTCATGAAGCTGGTCAGGTAGGTCAGCAGGGCGGACTGGAAGAGCAGTCCCCCCACGACTGGCCCCGGCCCGGCCAGCACCAGCAGGCTGGCCAGCCCGCCGACGAACAGCCCGGAATGCGGCCCTGCCCAACTCACCACCAGACGGGGGCGGCGCGGTTCCATCCAGATGTCGGTGGTATCCACGAAGGCGGCGGGCATCCCCATGTAGATCATGAAGCCGCCGCGCCGCACCTCGCGCCCGTAGTGCTTGGTGGCGATGGCGTGCGCCCACTCGTGAACCAGCAGCGTCAGCGCTTGCAGCGCATACAGCGTCAGCAGCCCGGCCATCGCTCCCGCGCCACCCAGCACGGCCACTTCGCGGTCTACGATGCCGAACAGCAGGCTGAGGAAGGCGACCGCTCCGGCGGCGATCACCGCCAGCATGATCGCCTGGCCGAGCGGCGTGAAGAGCCAGCGCCCGGCGATCTCGTAGGAGCGCGTCACCAGCCCGTCAATGCCGCCGATGGATAGCTCCGTGCTGGCGAAGGCGCGGGCCAGCCGCCGCCACAGCGCCTGGCCGCGCCGCTGGGCGACGCTGCGATCTACCGCGCCGTACACGTCAATCAGCGGGGCGATGAAGCCCTTCTGCTGAAGCTGGTCGAGCAGCGCCAACAAGCTGCCGATGGCCAGCTTGCCGTGCGCCAGCATGTGGGCAACGGCAATATCCTGTACGCTGGCCTGGCCGTCCATCTGCTCCCACAGGAAGACCTGCTCGGCGGTCAGACGCAGGTAGGCGTCGGTGCGCAGATTCTTGAGAATCCAGTAGGTTTCGCCGCGCGCGTCGGCCAGCTTCTTGAGCGCGTAGCCCTGCATGCGGCGCGGGCGAAAGGACGACAGGTCGCGGGGGCGCACCTGCTGGGCGAAAACGCTCTCGGTGGGCCGGGCCATGACCAGCGTCTCCTCGGCGGACTTGTGCCAGATGTCCGCCGCGTCCGGGCGCATGAGCATCAGCGTGCCGTCGTGGTCAGCGGCGGCGGCGGCGTTGGTGCGCACCAGGGCGGCTTCCCACAGTGGCAGCAGCCCCTCGCGGGTCAGGATCAGCGTCTCGTCGGCTGCCGCGCTCCACAGGTCGAGGCGCGGCGTCTTGAGCTTGTCAGCGCGCAGCAGGACGGTCTCGTTGTCGAGCGCATCCCACACGCCGCCGGCGCTGCCCGCGACGATCATCCCCCACAACCCCATGCCCTCCGGCAGCGGGGCGGCGGCCCGCCCGGCCATCTGGCTGTCGAGCTGTTCCCACAAGCCGCCCGTATCTTTGATGACAGCGCCCAGGTTGCGGTAGATGTTGGCCATGATCGGTTGCTGGTTATTGGTTGTCAGTGATCGGTTGTCAGTTGTCGGTGACCGGTCATGCCCCTAGGCGAAAGAGCAGCGTCGTCTCGCCGACGGTGATCACCGCACCGTCGTGCAAAAGGTGCGGCTCCTCGCCGCCCACCGGGATGCCGTTGACGATGGTGCCGTTGGCGCTGCCCAGGTCGCGCACGGCCCATGTGCCGTCCTCGGCCAGGGCGATCTCGCAGTGCGGGCGCGAGACGGCGCGATCCTGCAGGGCGATGTCCCAGGTGGCCTCGCGCGTGGCGCGGCCAATGGTCACGCGCGGGGTGAGCAGGGCGATGGTCGCGCCTTCCTGCGGCCCGGACGTGACGTGCAGCGCGGGCATTCCGCCGCCGTCCGCCGGCACGATCAGCGTGCCGGTCTGCCTGGCCTGCTCCTTCTCCTTCTCGGTGACCAGCGCCGAGAAGTGCAGGATCGGCACGTAGAGGCGGATCACATCGCCGTGCGCCAGCGGGAACGGGTCGTTGAGCCGCTTGTCGTTGACGAACGTGCCATTGGCGCTGCCCAGGTCGGTGATCATGAAGATGCCGTCGCGGAAGCTGATCACGGCGTGCTCGCGTGAGACATGCCGCTCCGGGATGTGGATCGGGTTGTCGGGGCTGCGTCCGATGGTGGCCGTGGCCCCGGCGGCCAGCACGTACTCGCGGCGCTCGCCGCTGTCGGGGTCGTCCCAGGTGATCTTGGCCAGACCTGCTGCCTGCTCGCTCATGCGCTCGTTGTCCCCTGTGCTGCGCTAGTCGAGATAGGGCATTTCAATCGGCTCTGGCTGCGGCTTGCAGACGCCGCACCACACCGCGTCGGCGACAACCAGCGATTTAGGCACCTTCTTGCCGCCCACATAGACCGAGATGATGTAGGTCATGGGCTTGATGTGCTGGCTGCACACCGCGCGCCCGCACCAACGGCAGATCGCTTCCGCTTGCTCATTGCAGTGGATACATTTCATGGCAGGAGTCCCCCGGCGGCCCGGCGGTAAGAGGGCGGCTCGAAAATGTGTCGAGAGTATACACCAACGCGCGGCGAATGAGAAAGAGAGAGCGAGGGGCTTCATCCGCCACTAGCTCCCTGCCGCAGGGAGAGGGGGCCGGGGGGTGAGAGCCATAGCGCGGTCAAGCAGCGCCGGGCACCTCGAAGATGAAGGCCGTCTCGTCCGCGCCCGGCTCAACCCAGATGCGCCCCCCGTGTAGCGCAACAAGCTGCCGGCTGATCGCCAATCCCAGCCCGCTGCCACCCCGGTCGCGAGCGCGGGCGTCTTCCGCGCGCCAGAAGGGGGTGAAGACCTGCGCGGCCTGTTCAGGCGTGAGCGGGCCGCCGCTGTTGGTCACGGCGAAGCGCACAGCAGCATCGGCCCGGCGCACCCGCACTGCGATCTGTCCTCCGGTGGGCGTGTGGCGCAGGGCGTTGGTCAGCAGGTTGCCCAGCACCTGCTGCAGGCGGTCGGCATCCACCAGCAGATCGGGCAGGTTGGGGGCGATGTCGCGGGTTAGCGTCACCTCGGCGTCGAGCGCCAGCGCCGCAAAGCTCTCCAAAGTGCGCATCACCAAGTCGGCAGGAGCTATCCGCTTCTTTTCCAGGGGGAGCTGGCCCGCCTCGGCGCGGGTGAGCAGGCGCAGATCGTCCACCAGCCGGGCAAGGTGGATCGTGCGGTCATAGGCGACGGCCAGATGCTCGGTGTCGAGTGTGTACACGCCGTCGAGCATGGCTTCCAGATGGCCGCGCAGCACGCTAACCGGCGTGCGCAGTTCGTGGGCAATGTCGGCGGCCATGCGGCGGCGCAACCGTTCGCCTTCGGCCAGGTCGTGCGACATGCGGTTGAAGGCTTCGGCCAGCGCGGCCAACTCGCTCGTCCCGCGTACCGGCACTTGCTGTCCCAATTGCCCGTTCGCCAGATCGTGTGCGGCGCGAGTCAACGCCCGCACTGGACGGGTCAGTTGCCACGACAGCACACCGCCCACCATCACGGCCAGCAGCGCCGCGCCCAACGCGGCCAGAGCCAACGCTCGCTCCATCTCGTCCAGGAAGCGCTGCTCGGCTTCGCCCAAGGCCTGCGTGCCGGGTGTCACCTGCACCAGCCAGCCGATCGGTTCGCCGCCAGCGTACAGGGCGGTCGCGTTGTCAAGCGTGGCCGTGTCTGGCTGAGTGCCTACCTGAGCGGGATCAGTCGCCGCAACCACAACTCCCGTCGCATCCACCAACAACGCCTGCGCGCCGCCCGCGCGCCCGCGCCCCTGGCCGCCGCCGTGTTCTCCGCTGCCCGCTTTTGGACCCGGCAGCAACTCCTCGACCCCCGCCCAGGTGCCATGCTCGGCGTAGTACATCTCCAGGCGGGCGATAGAGTCGGCGTCGAAGAAGGATGAGTCGCGCTGGTTGAGATACTGGCGAAAACTGCGCCCGGTAGCCGTATTGACGATGACGGCGATGGCAGCGATGCCCAGCCAGGCCACGATCAGGAAAGCGGCGGAAAGCCGCACCCACAGCCTATTCATGGTCGGGCCTCATGCGGTAGCCCACGCCATAGACCGTCTCGATGTAGCGCGGCTGGCGCGGGTCGGCCTCGATCTTGGCCCGCAGGTTCTTGATATGCACGTCAATGGTGCGCTCGTAGGCGGCGAAGGCTTCGCCCTGCACGCGCTCCAGCAGCTCCATGCGCGTGTAGACGCGCCCTGGGCGCTGGATGAGCACGGCCAGCAGGTCGAACTCGCTGGGCGTCAACTCGACGCGCCCCCCGCCCAGCGTGACCAAGTGCGTCTCGGTGTTCAGTTCCAGGTCGCCTACGCGCCAGGTCGTCGGCTCGGCAGCGAGATCGCCGTAGGCGCGGCGCAGCACGGCGCGCACCTGGGCGACCAGCACACGCGGGCTGAACGGCTTGGTGACGTACTCATCCGCGCCCAGTTCCAGCCCGGTGATCTGATCCACGTCGTCCACGCGCGCCGTCAGGAAGATGATCGGCACGGCGCTCTCGCGGCGGATCAGGCGAGCGGCTTCCCAGCCGTCCATCTCCGGCATCATCACGTCGAGGATGACTAGGTCGGGCTTCTCGTGGCGGACGGCGAAGACGGCTTCGCGCCCGTCCTGCGCCGTCAGCACGCGGAAGCCACCCGCTTCCAGGTAGGCGCGCACCGTGTCGCGGATGTGGCTCTCGTCGTCGGCAATCAGGATCGTGCGGCTCATGGCTGTGCTCTCTGGCTGCTGTGCCCCCGGCTCCCAACTATAGCGCGGGGCGGGGGATTGCGCTGGTGGTATTTGCCTCCCATCCCCCAGCCCCTTCCCCCACGCTGCGCGGGGGGAAGAGGAACGCGCCCACCAGGTTTCTCCCTTCCCTCCTTGTAGGGGAAGGGCCGGGGATTGGGGGGTGAGACCCCTCACGCTTCTGGGCAGGTGTCGCGCGGCGCGCGCGCGGGGCGCGGGCCGCCCCACAACCGCCGCACCTGACAGACGATCCACTTCCAGTGGAATACCAGGTGGACGAGCACCAGCACGCCCATGATCACGCCCGCCCAGTCGTGGGCCTCTCCCATCATGTGCCGGTTCAGGCCAAGCAGGGTCATCTCGTCGGCGCTGGCGGCGACGGCCCCGCGCCCGGTGCCGACGCGCTGCCCGCCGCCCGGCGGGTAAACGACCCACAGCAGCACCCCGGAGACGAAGGTCACCACGAACAGCAGCAGGATCACAGCGTCCAGGGCCAGGTTGGTGCGCGGTTTGACGGTCATGCGGTTCGCTCCTCTTGCAGGTGCGAGTCGTGAGTCCTGAGGTGTGCGTCTGGCGTCCCGGACATTGCGCGTCGTCCACCAAGCGTCTCTCAACTCATGACTCTTGACTCATATCACGACTCCCCCTACTTCCTCTGCCAGGGCGGGGATCGGTGGTGGTCATCGCGTCTAGCTCCCTCAGGATTTAGGATGAAGTTGGGGGCGAGACTAGCGCCCGCCCCGGTACCCCTTGCCACCC
>DYGW01000240.1 GCA_020724485.1 Thermoflexus sp.
TCGCGCCCCAACGCCCGCCAGCGCCGGTCGAGGTAGCCCCCGACCACGTCGGTCATCTGCTCAACCTCGACCAGGAACGAATCGTGGCCGAACGGCGCTTCAACGTGCTGGTACTCGACGCCCCGCCCTGCTCCCTGACACGCCTCGACCAGCTCCTGCCCTTGCCAGGCCGGGTACAGCCAGTCGCTGGAGAAGGTGACGACCAGGAATTCCGCCCGCGCCCGTTCGAGCGCCGCGCGCAGCGAGCCGTAGTCCGCGCCGATGTCGAAGTAGTCAATGGCCTTGGTGATGACCAGGTAGCTGTTGGCGTCGAAGCGGCGCACGAACTTCTCGCCCTGGTAGGCCAGGTAGCTCTCAATGGCGAACTCCGGCCCGTTCAGCGTGTGGGACAGCACCGTGCCACCCTGCAAGCGCCGCCCGAACTTTTGCTCCATCGAGATCTCGCTCATGTAGGTGATATGGGCCATCATGCGCGCCAGGGCCAGACCGGCCTCTGGCCGGGGGCCGTCGTAGTAGTCGCCGTTGTTCCAGTGGGGGTCGGCGTAGATGGCCTGGCGGCCCGTCTCGTTGAAGGCGATCTGCTGGGCGGTGGAGCGGTGCGTGCCCGCCAGAAAGAGCACCGTCTCGACGCGCTGCGGGTAGGCGACGGCCCATTGCAACGCCTGCATCGCGCCCATGCTGCCCCCAGCAACGGCGAACAGGCGGGGGATGCCCAGCCGGTCGAGCAGGTGGCGCTGCGCCTCGACCATGTCGGCGACGGTGACCAGCGGGAAGCGCGCCCCGTAGGGCCGGCCATCCGGCGCGAGCGACGAGGGGCCGGTGCTGCCCTGGCACCCGCCGATCACGTTGGAGCAGAGCACGAAGTAGCGGTCGGTGTCGAACAGCTTGCCCGGCCCGATGGCCTCATCCCACCAGCCCGGCTGCTCGTCCGGATCGTCGCTGTGCGTGCCGGCGGCGTGCGCGTCGCCGGAGAGCGCGTGGCAGATCAGGATGGCGTTGGAGCGGTCAGCGTTGAGCGTCCCGTAGGTTTCGTAGGCCAGGGTGAAGGCGGGCAACGTCTGGCTGCCGCGCAGCCGCAGCGGGAGGTCGAAGTGCGCAAGCTGGCGCTGCACCCGGCCCACCGACCCGGCGCGCGCCGGGCGGCGGCGCACGACGGTCGGCTCCCAGCGCGGGGCCGACGCCGGCGTGGGGGATGGAGTCTGGAACTGGTACATGGCGCGCACCTCCTGCCCGCTTTACACGCCGCTGGCGGCGTGCGCAGTGACGCCCTGGGCGGCGGCCAGCGCTTGGTCGAGATCCGACAGGATGTCCTCGACGTCTTCCAGGCCGATAGCCAGCCGCACGTAGTCATCGGTGACGCCGGACGCGGCCTGCTCGGCAGGGCTGAGCTGCTGGTGCGTGGTCGTCGCCGGATGGATGGCCAGCGAGCGGGCATCGCCGACGTTGGCCAGGTGCGAGAACAGCTTGAGGCTGTCAATGAAGGCGCGCCCGGCCTCCTTGCCGCCCTTGATCCCGAAGCCGAGCACCGCGCCAGCGCCTTTGGGCATGTATTGCTGGGCGCGGGCGTAGCTCTCGTGACCGGGCAGGCCGGGGTAATTGACCCAGGTCACCGCCGGGTGATCCGCCAGGTGACGAGCGACGGCCAGGGTGTTGTCCACGTGGCGCTGCATCCGCAGGGCGAGCGTCTCCAGGCCGATCAGGTTGAGGAAGCTGTTGAAGGGGGCCTGGCACGCGCCAAAGTCGCGCAGCCCGACGATGCGCGCGCGGGCGATGAACGCCGCCGGCCCCAGGGCGTCGGCCAGCACCAGGCCGTGATAGGCCGGTTCCGGCTCCACCAGCCCACTGTGGCGACCGCTGGCCTTCCAGTCGAACTGGCCGCCGTCCACGATGGCCCCGCCGATGCTCAGGCCGTGCCCGCCGATCCACTTCGTCGTGGAGTGGACGACGATGTCCACGCCGTGCTCGAAGGGGCGGCACAGGTAAGGCGTGGCGAAGGTGTTGTCGCAGACGACGGGCAGACCATGTGCGTGGGCGACCGCCGCGATGCCCTCGAAGTCGGGGATTTGCAGCTTGGGGTTGCCAATGGTCTCCAGATAAATGAAGCGGGTGCGCGCGTTGATCTGCGCCTCGTAGGCCGCCGGGTCGTTCTCCGCGACGAAGCGGGCGGTGATGCCCAGCCGCTTGAGACTCTGCGAGAAGAGCGTATAGGTACCGCCGTAGAGGGCGCTGCTGGTGATGAATTCGTCGCCGGCGTTGCACAGCGTGAACGCGGCGAGCGTCTCCGCGGCCTGGCCGGACGAGGTCGCCAGCGCGCCGATGCCGCCTTCCAGGGCGGCCAGGCGCTGCTCGAAGACATCGTTGGTCGGGTTCATGATGCGCGTGTAGATGTTGCCCGGCTCTTGCAGGGCGAACAGCGCGGCGGCGTGATCGGTGTCGCGGAATTGGTACGAAGTCGTCTGGTAGATGGGTACGGCCCGCGCGCCAGTGGTCGGGTCGGGCGAGTACCCGGCGTGCAGGGCGCGGGTGTTGAAGCGATAGTCGTGCGGGTGTTTGCCGTTGTTAGCTGCCATGAATGTCCTCTCCTACGCGATGGCTCGGTTGTGAGCGGCTGTGCGCGTAAGCAGCGTCCTCCCCTCGCCCCGCGAGAAAAGAAAAATCCTTCTCGCACGGTGAGAAGGATTTTGACGCAGACATTCGCTGGCAAACTCCTCCTCATCTTCCAGAATGCCTTCTGCCGGAATTGGCACCATTCCCGCGCGCTTCTCAGAATTCGCGCAGTCGGTTGCCGAGGTTTCACAGGGCCGGTCCCTCCACCTCTCTGGATAAGGGGGCAGTGCTGCTATGCGATTGTTAACTTGGAGTAGAGAGTAGCACGGGTGCGGATATTTGTCAACGGGTATTGGAGAAATTCACCAAACGAGCCGCTGGACGGCTGGCCGCGTATCGGATACCGTAGGCGCTCGTGCGCCGGATTGGAAAGGAAGAGTGAGTCATGGCCCAGAATCGCAACCCCATCAACGTCGCCGTGCTGGGCGCGACGGGCGCCGTCGGCCAGCGCTTCGTGCAGCTTCTGCAGGGGCACCCCTGGTTCCGCATCGCGGAGCTGGTCGCCAGCGATCGCAGCGCCGGGCAACGCTACGGCGAAGCCGTGCGCTGGGTGCTGCCCGGCAATCCGCCCGCCGACCTCGCTGAGCGCGTCGTGCTGCCGCTGGACGCCGACGTGCAGTCGCCGCTCGTCTTCTCGGCGCTGCCCGCCGACATCGCCCAGACGATCGAATGGCGGCTGGCCGAGACGGGGCACGTCGTCTGCTCCAACGCCAGCGCCTACCGTATGCACGAGCATGTGCCGATCCTGCTGCCGGAGATCAACGCGCCGCACGCCGCGCTGGTGCGCGTGCAGCGCCAGAAATACGGCTGGGGGACAGGTGGGCTGGTCACCAACTCCAACTGCACCAGCGCGCCGGTGGCCATGGCCTTCGCCCCGCTGCGCCAGTTCGGGATCGCCGCCGCCCAGTTGACCAGCCTGCAAGCGGTGAGCGGCGGCGGCTACCCCGGCGTGCCGTCGCTGGACATCCTCGACAACGTGATCCCGTTCATCAACGGCGAAGAGCCAAAGCTGGAAGCCGAGCCGCGCAAGATGCTCGGCGCGCTGGCAGGCGAGCGCATCGCCTTCCTGGACTACGCGGCCAGCGCCACCTGCACGCGCGTGCCCGTGCTCGACGGCCACCTGGTCAGCGTGGCGGTGCGCTTCTACGAGGCGGTGAGCGAAGAGCAGATTGTCGCCGTGTGGCGCGACTTCCGCGGGCCAGAGCCGGTACCGTCGCTGCCCAGCGCGCCGCCCCAACCCGTGATCTATCACAGCGCGCCGGACCGCCCGCAGCCGCGACGCGACCGCGATGCCGGCAGCGGCATGGCGACGGTCGTCGGGCGGCTGCGCCCCTGCCCGGTCATCGGCGGCTGGAAGTTCCTGGCGCTGGCCCACAACACGGTACGCGGCGCGGCGGGCTGCTCGATCCTCAACGCGGAGCTGCTCGTGGCCGAGGGCCTGGCGGGGTAGAAGCGGGGAGTCCGCTGGCGGGCGCGAGGCGCTCCTTGCGAATCCGCCTGTAGGGGCGTCGCTCTGCTGCGCCCTCTACTAATCCGGGCGCGGCACGGCGTGAGCAAGACTTCGGAAGTCTGCGGAGACTTCCGAAGTCTGAGAACAAGAGCCAGAGGGCGAAACCACACCACAGCGCCAGCCCACGCAGGGTGACGTTCCACACAGGGCGCGGTGCCACCTGTCATTGCGCACTTGACATCCGGCTGACAATAATTGAGAATTATTCGCAATTGCAAGCATTTCTCGATGCACTGTGAGCCTAAGGTATCCTATGTCCTCTGCCTTCCACCGGCACCACAACCGGCACCACAGCGCTGATGCCACCCTGCCGCTGAGCATGGTCGCTCCCGGCCAGACGGTGGAGTTGGTTCACATCGAGGAAGGACGCCGCCTGCGCAAGCGGCTAGCCGACCTCGGCCTGAACGTGGGCTTGAGCGTGCGCGTCGTGCAGAACAGCTTCGCCGGGCCACTGATCCTCGCCGTGCGCGAGGACTCGCGGCTGGCCATCGGGCGCGGCATGGCTCACCGCATTCGCGTCAGCCTGCGCAACTCCGCGTCGCAGGGCGAAGGCTGAGCGCCGATGCCGACCCCTCAGACCATCGCCCTGGCCGGCAACCCCAACGTCGGCAAGAGCACCCTCTTCAACGCGCTGACCGGCGAGCGCCAGCATGTGGGCAACTGGCCGGGCAAGACTGTCGAGAAGATGGCCGGCACCGCGCGTATTGATGGGCGGGTCTTCACGGTGATTGACCTGCCTGGCACCTACAGCCTCAACGCCTATTCCAGCGAAGAGATCATCGCCCGCGACTTCA
>DYGW01000008.1:0-7204 GCA_020724485.1 Thermoflexus sp.
TCTGGCGCATTTGCCACCCTCGGCGCGCATGGACCTGGATACGCCCGCTGACCTGGCCATTGTGCGGGCGCACCCGGCCTGTTCGCCCCGGCTGCGCGCGGCGCTCCAGGACCCGCTGCTGGACCGTATTCCGGTTGGAGCCATCCTGGACGTGCTGGCGCGCGATGGGAGCCGCGCGGCGCTGATCGGGCGGGTCGCTCCCCAGGCATGGGACGCGCTCAGCCGGGCGACGCAGTGCTGGATACGGGTTTTCTCGGAAGAGCGGGGCATGGCGGCGAGCGAGCGGCTGGCGCGCGGCGAGGCGCGCTCGCTGATCGCGCGCATGATCGCTCGCTGGGGGCCGGGCGCGTTCTTCGAGGAACTGGCTCAAATGGCCGACGTCGCGATCATCGACTCGCGGGTGCTCATGGCTGCTGCCGGGCATTATCCCGGCGCAGGCGAGCGTTTTGCATCCGACTTGTATCTGGTTGGCGCGATTGGCGATCCCTGGCTGTGCGAGTTCGCCGCCGCCGCGCAAGCTGCCCCGCTGCCGGTCTTGCTCGGCGGGCATGGCGTTGTGGCAGGGGGGCTGCACGCCCTGGCAGAGATTGTCGCTGAGCGGCGCGCCCGATAACTGCCGGGGTTATTCCTGCCGCGAGAGCCGGCGTAGGTGGATGTACTTCTGCAATTCGTACCAGGCCATGAGCAGGCTCAGTCGTAACCCGTGCCAGCCGTCGCGGTACCCCCGCAGGGTGACGAAGCGCCAGTAGAAATGGCGCAGCGGCTGCGTGATGAACTTGTGCGCTCGCGGCCTGATTCCCTGCTCGTGCAGGATGCGGGCGTCGAAGGCTACGTAGCGCCGCTGCTTCTCGCGGAACTGGCGGAGGCTGCGGTAATTGTAGTGGATGAGCGGCGCGGATAGGTAGCCCGGCTCGCCGTCCAGCAGAACTAGCTCGTGAACCTGGCGCTGCGGGTCATAGCGCGCGCAGCCGCGCCGGAGCAGGCGCATCTGGTAGTCTGGATACCAGCCGGCGTGCCGGGTGAGCCTGCCGAAGATGTAGTTGTGGCGCGGAATCCAGTAGCCGTTGTGGGCCGGGTTGGTGAGAATGGCGCGTATTTCCTGCGCCTGGGCGGGGGTAGAGCGTTCGTCGGCGTCCACGAAGAAGACCCATTCCGTCTCGACCAATGCCAGCGCCGCGTTGCGCTGTTGGGCGTAGTTCTCGAAGCGGTTGAAGATGACTTCAGCGCCCGCCTGGGAAGCCAGCTCTGCGGTCGCATCACTGCTGCGGGTGTCCACAACGACGACCACACGGCCTGTCCAGCGCACGCTCTCGATGCACTCGACGATGTTCTCGGCCTCGTTGTGCGCCAGGATGACGGCGGCCAGATCGCTGCTCATGGGGTTTTCGCAGCCTCCAGAACGGCCCGGTACACGGTCGTCAGCGCCTCCCTGTCTGCCACCGAGAGGGTGCCCGCGCGGCAGGATCGTGCTGTCTGCCACAAGCGCCAGCGCATCCCCAGGCGCACCAGCCAGCGGGCCAGGAAGCGCCGGGGCGCAGAGTAGTGCCGGTCGAACAGGCGGAGACGGCTGCGCCACAGGTTGATGAGGCTCTGCGCGCGAATCTGCCCGGTGCTCTGCCCGCCCAGGTGAACGACGCGCGCCGCCGGAACCGCGTAAATCTGCCAGCCGGCGCGGCGGATGCGCAGGCTCCAGTCAATTTCCTCGCAGTACATGAAGTAGCCCTCGTCAAACGTGCCGGTCGCGGCGATCACTTCGCGCCTGACCATCATTGTTGCACCGAGGGTGTGATCCACGGGAAACGGCTCACCCCTGGCGTAGTGTTGGCGCGGATAGCGCCCGTTGAGCGGCGTATCGTACAGGCGCGCTAGAACGGGGGATAGCTCGATGACAAGCTGGACGAGGCCGGGGAACTTGAACGCGCCGTGCTGGAATGTCCCGTCGCCGTAGGCAAGCTGCGCGCCGACGACCCCGGCAGAGGGCAGACGCAGCAGCGCGTCGTAGAGCGCCCGCGTCGCGCCTGGGGTCGTCTCGGTGTCCGGGTTGAGGAAATAGACGGCGCGCGGCAAGTCGGCGTTGGCTGGCAAGCCAGGCGTCCGGCTGAACCCAATGCGCTCCAGGGCGAGATTGTTGCCGGCGGCGAAGCCCAGGTTGTCGGTGCTGGCGATGAGCATTACTTGCGGGAATTCCTGACGGATGGCGTCGGGCGTGCTGTCCGCTGAGGCGCAGTCTACTACCCAGACTTGGGCGTCGGGGCCATGCGCGGCCAGGTCAGCGTAGAGGGTGCGCAGGGCGTTGAGGGTGAGATCGCGCGTGTTCCACGACACAATGATGACGGCGAGATCGGGAGGCATAGGACTACTCTACACAGCGAGCATGTGCGCGTGTGGATAAAGCGCAGTCTGTCTGGCTCATCGGGTGAAAGCCATGTCCCAACCGGCGTCCGATAGCATAGCCAGGAACGAGCGGTAGTGGCGAGCCTCAACCGCGAAAACTCCGTCGGCAGCGAGCAGACGCTTGGCGCGCGTTGCTCCGTCTATGCGGTCGGTGAAGAACGCGGTGATCACCGACTCGGCGCTGTCCCGCAGGGTTTGCGGCAGGGCGCTGGCCGGGGCGGCGACCAGCGCTTCGTAGGGGATGACACCGGCGGGGATGCCCGCCCACTGGCTGGAATCAGTGGGCGCTGCCGTGTCCCCGGCGGGGCTGATGATATGCAGCGCCTCAGTTAACTCGTCGTAGTTGGGAAGCTGCTCCTCCGCAGTTTGGGCGGTTCGTGCCACTGCCCGGAGTGCCTTTTCGAAATCTCCCGCGCGCAGGGCCGCCGCCGCGCACTCCCCGTCATAGAGCGCACGCACCAACGCCTGATCGTCCTCGTAGTCGCGCACAGCGTCCAGTTCGATGAAGGGGTTGACGCCCTGGCTGCCCATGAGCAGGGCAGGGATGACCCAGGCCGCTGTCATGTCTTGCTGTGTGCTGCGGCAGAACGTCTGCCCGGCCAACTGCGCCAGCGCGGTGATGTCGGCCCGCCCGACGATCTCGCTCGTCTGTCCGATCTCGAACGTTGGGGCGCGCCCGCGCTTAGCGGCCAGCAGAGGTTCCACTTCGCACTGGCGGCGGGCGGCGGCATAGGTGAACGCGCTCGTCCAGGCCAGCGAAGGCGCGCCGCCGCACAGTTCGGCGAGCGCGGTGTTCTCGTCCGTGAAGGTGACGGTGAAGGTCAGGCCAGTCTCGTCGCTTAACTGGCGTTGTAGCTCACGACCAAGCTGGCCTACATCGCTGGTGACCTGGTCCTCTGGCAGCGCCAGCCAGACGGTGATCGGGCGTTCGGGCGCGCCAATAGCTGGGGCCTCAGTGACTTCGGGCAGGGCGGTCGAGCGTAGGGTGGGGGTCGGTGGAATGCGCGTGGGTATGGGCGGCGCCCGCCGGTCGCCGCCGGAGCCGCCGCAGGCCGCGAGAAGAATGGTGATGAGCAGCGCCCCTGTCGCCAGGGCCTGCCTGATATGTAGCCGCTGTTTGATGGCACACCTCCGGCAAACTCGCCCGCGCTCGCCCATCATGGTACAACAGTTAGCCGGGCGGGGCAAGGCGCGCGGTCTCGGTTAGCCTGGCTCGGAGGGCGGCAGAACCAGCTCGATCTCGCGCGCCCCGACGCGGCTCTGGAACGGCGGGATGCCCACATCTTCGTGGATCAGGCCCGCCCAGCACTCCTGCGGGTTGCGGGCCTTGCGGATTTCCGTCATGCGGATGGCACCCCAGACTTCGGCTCGCTGGCCGGGCAGCAAGTAGTAGTACGTCTCGTCCCGCTCGTCGTCGTATACGGTCTGCAACTCGTCAAGGGGGCCGAGCGCCCAGCGCCAGGGAAAATCGCTGTAGGCCGTGTGGCAGTTGATGCCGATGCGCCACGCACCCGATTCCTCGTAGGCTTCCAGGCTGGCCGCCGTCTGGTTGAACTGGTAGACGGTTCCTGGGAATGGCCCGGCGGTGCGAATCGGGGTTGCGCCGTAGTTGTGGACGGTGAGCTTGAAGACGAGCAGATCGCCCTGAATGAGAGTCAGCGTGGTCAGATCGGAGATGACGCCTTCGGGCTTGGCCAGCCGCTCGCCAGGGATGTCCAGGCTCGTGAAGTAACGCTCATCGTAGGGCATCTGGCCGAAGTAGACGACGGCACCCGCCGTCTGGGGGACGATCTCCACCTGGGGCAGTCCCCCGTCGCGGATCGCCAGACGCCCCTCGCGCACGATGCGCTGCCCCTCGTCATCCTGCGCCACAGCGAAGACGGCGTACTCGCCATCGGGCGGTGGCTCCATCCCCTGGTCAACTCCGCCATCGTAGTCGAATTCGTGGTTGCCTATGTCCCCTGGCTGGCGGCCCTCTTCGCGCTCCGGCAAGTAGTAGTGTTGGCCGGTGGCATCTTCAAGGTAGACGGACAGGCTGGCTGGCTTGGCCAGGTAGACGTTGACGCTGACCCGGTCGCTGATGCCGTCCTGGTTGGGCGTGAACTCGGCAGGACTGATCTCGAACGCGGTGATTTCGGGCAGGGCGCTGTCTGCATCGGCGACTTCGAGCGTGCCGGTCTTGCGCTCGGTTTTGCCGTCGCTCACTGCTTCGATGACCCACGTGTACGTATTGTTTGGGATCAGCCGGCGCTCGATGACACCAGCGATGGTCTCGCCAGGCAGCGTGTAGCCGCCAACAATGCCGCTGAAGAGCACGCGGTAGCTGCCCGCCGAACGGCGCTCGTCCTGGCGGAAGTAGTAGCGGTCGCCATTCGGCGCGTCCAGGTAGATGCTGATGATGGCGGGGCGCGACAGCCTATACTGGATCACGACCAGGTCGTCCCGACCGTCGGCGTTAGGCGAGATGCGCGGCCTGTCGAACGAGGCGGCGGTCAGCAGGGCGACCGGCGGGCGCAGCACAAGGTAGCCGATCCCAACGGCGACCAGCAGCGCGACCAGCGCGGCAAGCACAACAATAGTCTTCGGGAGGCGCATAATCCCCTCACGGAACCAGCCAGAGCGGGCGTCTGATGGCCTATTGTACCAGAAGGGCGGCGATTGGGGCGACGGGCGTGGGGGTGCCGCCAGGATTCCGGCAGGACACACCGCACGACGCGCACCGCTGCTGGCAAGGTCGCTCTTGTAAGGCGCACTTTTTAACGGTAGTATGTGGGATATGTGGGATAATGCGCGACATGGCTCGCGGGTGCTTTGCTTGCCTGGCGACCTGGCCGAACGCTGCCCACGTCTGCGCTCTGGCTGTCGCACTCATGGAGGCCGCATGGCACCGGCGAATACCCTCGCAACGTACTCTGACGCCCTGGACTACCTATACAGCTTCGTCAACTGGGAAGTGGAGCGCCACATGCGCTACGCCCCAGAGGTGATGACGCTGGAGCGCCCGCGTGCGGTGCTGCGCATGCTCGGCGACCCGCACCGCGCCTATCCGGTGATCCACATCACCGGCACTAAGGGCAAAGGATCAGTGGGAGCTATGTGCGCCTCGGCACTACGTGCGTCGGGGCTGAAAGCGGCGCTGTATTCGTCGCCGCACTTGCAGGACTACCGCGAGCGCCTCCGCATCAACGACGATCTGATCAGCCCGGAAGATTTCACGGCGCTGGTCAACCAACTGCGCCCTATCGTGGATACTATCCCGGACATCACCTGGTTTGAAGTGACCACTGCCCTGGCGTTTCTCTATTTTGCCCAGCAACAGGTGGATGTGGCCGTCGTCGAGGTTGGGCTGGGCGGGCGTCTGGATGCCACCAATGTGGTGACGCCGGTCGTGTCGGTGATCACCAGCCTGAGCTACGACCATACCCATCTGCTGGGAGACTCTCTGTCGTCCATCGCGCGCGAGAAGGCGGGGATCATCAAGCCGGGGGTGCCAGTGGTCAGCGCGCCGCAGCCGCCGGAAGCCCTGGCCGTGTTGGAGCAGGTGGCGGCAGACTGCGAGTCGCCGCTCGTGCTCGTCGGGCGCGACTGGACGTTCACGGCGGAGCGCGCCACCCTCAGCGGCGAGTGGTTCCAGGCCGGGCCTGCAGAGGGGCCGCTGGCGTCCTATTGCACCGCCCTGACAGGCGAGCACCAGGCGCTCAACGGCACAGTGGCGCTGGCGGCTTTGCAGTGCGTGGCCAAGGCGGGGATCGCGGTGACGGCGGACGGAATCCGGCGCGGCTTCGAGCAGGTGGACTGGCCGGGCCGCCTGGAGGTTGTGGGGCGCGAGCCGTTGCTCGTCCTGGACGCCGCACACAACGGGGAATCGGCGCTGAGATTGCGCGCGGCGCTTGAGGTCCTGTTCAGCGGGCGCCCGCTGGTGCTCATTTTTGGCGCGTCGGCGGATAAAGATGTGACGGGCATGTTCAGGGCACTGCTGCCAGCAGTGGATGTGCTGATCGCTGCGCAGGCCGTGCATCCCCGCGCCCTGGCTCCTGCAATGATCGAGGAGCAGGCGCGCGAAGTCGGATTCGCTGGCCCTGTGTACCAGATTCCCGATGTGAGCAAGGCTCTCCAGTACGCACAGACGGTGGCCGGGCCGGCGGGAATGGTCTTGACGACCGGCTCGCTGTTCATCGTGGGCGAGGTGCGGACGGTCTGTGGCCTGCCTGCCGGTCACGTGGCCAAGGCGACGGTCGAAGGGCCGCTCCCTTCGGATACAGTGGCGTTTTGATGGGTGCGTGCGGCATGGGAATGGAAGTCCAGCGGATGGCTAGGAAAGCTGGCTCGTGGTGATGATTGGACACGGTCTGCACGATTTCTACGCGATTAAGGACGCAGAGCCGGACGCGGACGGGTTCATTGAGGCGACGTTGGTCCCGCTGGCAGGCATGGTCGTCTTCCCGAACATGGTGACTCCGCTTGTCCTGCAGCGCGACGTGGACATTGCCGCTGTGGGCGAAGCCCAGTCTCGCCGTGAGACGGTCATTGGCGTCCTGATGCGCGATGCCGAGGAGACAACGTTTGCCCCGGAGGAATTGCACGCGCTGGGCACCGAGATGGCCCTGGGGCGCTTGATGCACCTGCCCGACGGGGGAACTAGCGTGCTGGCCCAGGGACGGCGGCGCGTGGAGATCGTGGCGTTTGTGCAGACGGCCCCCCATTTCCGCGTGCGGGCGCGCCCTATCGCCGAGGAATTGCCGGACACGCGCGAAGTGATGGCGCTGATGCGAGCGGTGCTGAGCCTGTTTCAGAAGTGCGTTGACCTGAG